>CAYFXL010000026.1:0-23820 GCA_964346945.1 uncultured Syntrophobacterales bacterium | reverse complement strand
CACTTTGCCAAGGACAGGCTGGTGGTGGATGGCGTAGGCAAAATCGCGTGTGGCGCCGCGGCCTACTATGGCAGCGTTGCCTTGCGACACTTGGGCATCCGAGTGGCCCTCGTCACTCGATTGCACCCAGACGATTTTCCCCTGCTGGACGAGTTGAAGCAAGAAGGTGTACAGGTATTTGCTGCAGCTGCGCCGGAGACCACAGGCATCGAGAACTTCTACGATTCAGCAGACATGGAGCGGCGAACTTACAAGCCGCTGGGGTTTGCTGGTCCCATTCGACGGGAGGATATCCCAGAGCTGTCAGCCCAGGTATACATGGTCTCGGGCATCATGAGTGGCGAGGTAGAACTACCAGTGATTGGATGGTTGGCGGCACGTGGCCCCCTTGCTCTGGACGCGCAGGGTTTCATTCGCTTTCGTGAGAACGATAGTTTGGTCTATCGCCAGTGGCCCAAAATGGTCGAGTATCTGACACACGCAACCTACCTTAAGGTAGACCGTTTCGAGGCGGAGTTTCTCACGGGCGAAACCGATCTACATTCCGCTGCTCGCCGACTAGCTGCCTATGGTCCCCCCGAAATCGTCCTGACCCAGACATCCGGCGTGACTGTGTACGCCGATGGAAAGATTTACGAAGCACCCTTTACCCCTCGCTCCCTCGAGGGACGCACGGGGCGGGGCGACACCTGCTTTAGCGCCTACGTGGGCAAGCGGCTGAGCGCGCCCGCTGAGGAGGCATGCCGCTTCGCCGCAGCCGTTACCACCCTGAAGCAGGAGCAAATTGGTCCCTGGCGTGGAACCTTGGACGACCTGGAGCCATTGCTGGCAGGCAGGGGGGGCGAGTAGACAAATCACCGGATCAGCGAATCACTGCCTGAGAAACAGGGCCAAGTCTTACCCTTATGAGAACTTGTGCTCGCTATTTCCACCTTCTCCGTAAATCGATATCCTTGACTCGGAAACGGACAGGTTTCATGAGGCGAAATCACCTGCCATGATCGAGCCTTGCCACTAAACCCCCTCTACTTGACTTTGCCGCCATACCCTGACAAACTTCTGTTTGTTCATCACTATAGGTAATGTTTCGGGGTTCTTAAGCCGCTCCGCGTTTTGGGTACCGGGTTCCGTGGGTTATAATACACTGTTTTGTTCTCAACTTACATAAACCTGCAGATAAGCAAGATAGTGCAAGGCTAGTGCAGTGAAAATCCAAAAGCATCGCAGAAGCGGAGTCTCAGAAAGATGAATGCGATACCTTCAGGTAATAGACAGGTACCAATGGGCTATCTGTCAGAGGAACACAAGCGGAGGTTTACCCTTACCGCGGGAATCCTGGGAGCGGCATTCTTCATAATGCAGTTCATGGTTCCTCCCATGCTCATGTTTAGCATCATGCCAGGCATGATATTTTTCCAGGAGTGCTGGATGAAAGCGGCAGAGCCAGAACGTGGAACGTCCTGGAACAATGCTATCTGGTATGTGGAAACGTCTTTCTCGACGAAACCGTCTCCGCATAGTCGAACAACACTCAGAAAACTGGACATTGACGGCGACGAAGGCCCGGAGAGTGCCGGCCCGTTGCCTATAGGGAATCCCTGGCTCCTTGCGGGAACCGATAGGTTGTGGATCATCTCATCCTCAGCTGTAGGATTCTATCAGAATGGGGAGACTACCGTTGTATCGAAAGAGAAAACACTGGGAGATATTTCACGACCTTTTTTGTATGAAGGATATCCAGCAGTGATAGAGGAACGGCCGGCTGGTTTTGCATTAATGCTGTTTGTTGAAGACACATGGAAAAAGAAGCTTCCTGTAACATTGATTTTCGAGGAAATCCGGGAACGTATCCGGTCCAATTTGAAAGTTCTGTCGAGCGAAGGGAAGTTGCACCTATTTCTCAGGTTTGGAAACACGCTTTATTACCGGCAGGGGCTCCCTGCCGCAGAAACCGATGACAGGGACGTATGGCAGCCTGTTGCCGAAGTTGGGTCTGATTGGATTCCCATTTTAATTGCCGGAGAGCCCGTCGTCTTTCATCGCGGGACACTGGGTGATACCTGGAAGATCTTCGGCTTGAGACTGACGGGAAAGAATTGGAGGCCATTCTTCGAGTATGACGCTGGCATAACGAGTGAGATGGGGGTATATCCACTTGAGCAACCCAATAGGTTCGCCATTTTGCTGCAGTCATTCCCCGGATCACTTCGTCTGATCCAGGTTGACGGAACAAGATTTGCCAAAGAGATTCGCCACGGCAGTGGGTTCCCATTTCCGCACGGTTTCATGGTTATGATGGCAGGGTTCTATGGAGCTACACTTACCTTGCCACTCATCCTCGCTGTCATACTCTCAGGATTTATGAGGAGACACAGGATTTGTGAACACCAAACCGAATCCGTCTCGATGCCTTTTGCCTCACTCACACGGCGGGCACTTGCTCAGATTGTTGATTTCTTCGTTCTCGGCGCACCTGCCATTGCAGGGTTCCTTGTTCTCTATCCCATTTATGATATCGAGAAGATGTTCGGCTCTGGTCCCGGCCATATCCTGGCAGTGTTTGGATTGATGTTCGGTACACTGCTTTGGGCGATTCTCTGTCTTTTTGTTTTCAGTTTTCTCGAGGGGAAATGGGGGGTTACCCTCGGCAAATGGGCTGTCGGTATCAGGGTTCTTGGAGTAGACCTTCGTCCCTGTGGGTTTGGGAGAGCACTGGTGAGGAATCTTCTCAAATTCATCGATGGCTTTTTCAATTTCATGATTGGCATTCTGCTCATTGGCTTGACTGAAAATTGGCAGCGCGTGGGGGACATGGCAGCCCGAACCGTTGTGATTGATGAGAGAAGGGAGGAGGTATTGGTATTGAGATGAGCATAGGGTTGTTCAGGCCCTGACGATAGGATGAAGCTGACGGCTATTTCCCTGCTACCCTATATCAGCAGGCTATTCAAGTCAGCTCGGAGGTTCAAGAAGACGGACAAGGAATGGAGCCAATCTACGATCCCGCAGGAGCAATCGTTGCCTGGAAAAGGGGAGATGATATTCATGATGTACACGGGCAAGCCGTAGCCTTCGTCAGCAACAAGAACGTTGTGAGTTACAGCGGCAGGTATCTCGGCGTGCTCGACAAGGGGCTGTTCCGCGATCATCATGGAGACCCTGTGGCATTCATGCGCGGTGCAACAGGGGGCCCGGTGTTGCCGGTTCCGTCTGAGAAACCAGTTCCGCCAGTTCCTGCGGTTGCTCCAGCACGACCAGAACCGCCCATACCTCCGGTTCCAGGGGTGCCGTCATTGAGGTGGTCATCCTTGAGCTGGGAGCAATTCCTCGCCGGGAAATAGTCCACCGTGTATTGAGAGACAGGAAATGGCAAGGATAGCTTCTTTTCAAGAAAAGACTTGGCCCCATGGTCGTCCCCTCATCAATATATTGCGAGTAAGCTCTTTCCTGAGTATAGACAACCTGAGACTTGAAAGATAATCTCATGAAGATTTTGGCGCCAGTGCTTTAGAGAGTCATTTCTTCTCCATCACGATCCCCTTCGTTCGTCCGGATGGCTTATCGCTGGTCTAGCCTATATCCCCTTTTTCTCAGAAGATCGAGAAGGCCGTCAGGTCCGATCAGGTGCCCGACGCCAACAACCACGAGAGCATTTTTGCTTTCCCTCATCAAATTTTCAATTTTCTCAACCCATTTTTTGTTTCGCTGAATCAACAGGCGATCATGGATTTTCGGATAATCTTTAAAGCTCTTGAATAAAAGGGCATGCAGACTATCCGCATCCCCAGTTTTCCAATAGCTCACCATGTCATTGGCTAGCTGTGAGACGAGTTCCAAATCCCTTAACGTCTGGTTCAGAAACGAGCTTTGATCTCTTTTGGTCATTTTTGCAAGGAGATTTAACTGATATTCTGCCGGTTCCAAATAGCCTATTTCTTTTCCATCCTTTGTTGCTCTGTGAAAAAAGTGGAAGTCGATACCGTAGTTAGGATTAAAGCCCATACGCTGCAGTTCCAAGCTTGCTAATGTCAATGCCACAACCCAGGGTTTAAACCTGGCGAAATGCTCCAAGGGTAGGCCTAGTTCGGACAGCTTTTCTTGGAGCGATCTGCGCGTATTTCCATCGAGGTTTTGATAAAGGTTTTGGTCCTCCGGATAGAGGCCAAGTTCAAGTATTTTCCCCTGGATTACCGGACCTTGCAAGGCTGCTATGTCTGTTTCAAAGACGATCTTTTGGCTGGCTGCATAGGCCGCTTCGATCGACCTGTGCAGCGGGTAGGCATCGGGCTTCAGAACATGGACGGATCCTAACAGGTAAATTGTGCTTGGCTTGGTTTGGGTGGACCAAAGGCAGCTTTTCCGGGTGTCCTGCGGAAGACTTCGCGGCACAAGGACGGTCGACGCGGCAGCCCAGATGAGCGCTAACGAGGTAATAACGGATAATGCTCTACGGCAATTACGCGTAAGGATTTGATGGATTGCCATAATGGGTCCTCCTACTCAATCTTGTAGCAGTCCTGGATCTCTCCGAAATAAAGCGTGTGGTAGTCTTTCCTAGGATAGAGCGTCTCGTATTCCTCGGCAAGATGTGCCGGATCCATCGCCGCCTTGAAAACGATTTTGCATTCAAAATGAAGACCCGATGTGTTGATGATGGGGGAGGCGACTTTCTGAGCGTCCTTAAGCTCCAAGTTGCATTCCCTAAACTTGTCATAATCCCGCCCGGATTTTGTGCCGCAGAACATGATGGCATCGTCCATGTTACTCAAGGGCACCGACACGGTAAAATCGGCCGCTTTCTCGATGATCTCGAAGGTGTGCCGAGAATTCCGGACCGCCACCATTAAGATTGGTTTACTCCAGACAAAACCGATGGTGGCCCAGCCGATGGCCATGGTGTTCAAGGCCCCATCAGCCTTTACGGTCAAGAAGGCTCCCTCCTTGATCTTGGATATTGCTTCTTCTGCAACTGCCATGTAATCGATTGTTTTCATGATCAACTCCTTTCAAAAAATATAGTTCGTGGTAACGAGACACAAGCCTGACACCGCGGGATGGAGTAAAGTTACCGGAGTTCCTATGGGAACACCGTTGTCCATGAGCGAAATTTGTTGGAGAAAGGGCACGTCGAAGCAGGCCGTGCCCTGGTTCCCTGGAGCGATCAGTAAAGAGTGTTGGCCAGTCATTCTTAATGAAGCGAAACGACCACATATCAAATGTCTGAGCCCAGAGGGCGAGCGGAGGGAACGAAGTAGCGCCCTAGCGCTCTTTGCAGAGAAGCGAGCTCTAGAATGGTCCAATAATCTCTTCAGTGAGCGAGAGGGAATTTGGGCAAGGGGCCGCGGGCAACCGAATGGACGCGGATGTTCGCTCATGAAAAGGAGAATTTGCCATATTTCCCACAGGTTAAAAAATACTTCTCATTAAACTCAGGAAACTGGTTTATTGACCTCTGTCCCTCTATTCCTCAGCAAGAGCGACTTTCACGACGGCCTTGTGGATGGCCCCCGTGCCGCCGAGGGGTGCGTGGGCATCTTCAGGGAAGAAGATTGCAAAAGTGCCCGGCAATGTAGTTATCCATGCCTGCGGCCTATCCGTGAAGAAGGCAATGTCTTTCTCAGAGTTATACCCCTGGTCTTTGCCAGTGCACTGGCCCGCGGGTTTCCAGCCAATGTCGTCCATACCTGCGAGGGCAAATTGAATGTCGACATATCTCTTGTGTATCTCAAGCTTAGCCGTATCCCGGCCTCGACCATCCTCTTTGATCACAAGGGCATATAGGCGCTCATCTTCTATCGGGTGCCTGCCGGCGGATAGGTCAAGCAGATCCTTTCGCTCCAAGAAAGCAAATGCATCCTCAAACGCCGGGTGCAGGGTTGTATAATGTCTCCAATTGTCCAAGTGGTCTAAGATCATAGCCATTTCCCCCTCTCGTTTTCCTTTTGGTCTGACTTTTGGTTGGCACCTGTTTCCATTCCTGCGAATAGCCCTCCCCTGGAGGGTGGGAGACAACCAGTGCATTCGATTAAGGAGTCTTCCTCAAAACCAGGGTAACCCAGCGAGTTTCCTCTATTCTATCATATAACTCAAGCTGCCGTTTCCCCAAGGACGATAAAACCGGATTGACTTGCCCATGAAAGAGGCCCGAGAGGACGGCCCAACGTGTAGAGAAAGGGGTTTTTTGTCTGAGAAGAGACTCGATCACTTGAAAGTGCAGATTGGCAAGGATCACATCAGGTTCCTCTTCTCCCATGGTCTCCACTTCTCCGTGGACTACCCTCACCCGATCTTCAAATCCGTTGAGCAGGACATTCCTTCGGGCCGTTTTCACGGCCAACTGGTTGTGGTCGATAGCCAGGACCTCTTGGGCTCCGAGCTTAGCTGAGGAAAGGGCCAGAATCCCAGTTCCCGTTCCGATATCCAGGACTTTCTCAGGACAGTCCATCTGGTAGATATTCCATAGGGCTGTGAGACATCCCCGAGTCGTGGGGTGAAGCCCTGTGCCAAATACTACCCCCGGATCAAGGAGTATCAGAATTTCGTCCTTCGCTATCTCTGTCTGTTCCCACGGGGGGCAGATAACGAGCTTCTCAATGCGAAAAGGCTTGAGGTCCTCCCCCGCCTGCCAATCCCTATAATCCATGACATGCCGCGACAGGAGCTTTTCCTTGTTCTTGTCGCCCAGCCACTTTCTTAGCTGTCCATCGTGTTGCCGAGAGAAGAAGAGAAATGAACTCCCTCCCTCGTTCCAACACCCAATGAAATCCCTTCCGCAAATATCTGAATTCAAGAAGATCTCATGGGGTACTTCGTAGATGAAGAGTTTCTGGTAAGGTCCCATTGTGGTTGATTATCCTCGGCCTTAACGGAGTCTTTTTTACAAAATGAGGGTTGATGATTCAGAAAGCCGAAATCTATCCTTGGTCAAGTCAGGAGAAATCAGTATGCCTTTGGCCTTTGTTTGACCTGCTGAGGAGCTTCAAAGGCTTCGTTCAGAGCATTTACAGCTGCTTCCGCATCCCTTGCATCCACGACACAGGAAACGCTGGAAATGGAGGTACTGATCGCGATGCAGTTGACTCCCACCGATGCCAGAGCGGAAAACATGATACCGGAAATTTTGGGCTTTTCACGGAAATGGGGGCCAAAAACGCTGATTACTGCCACATCCGGATTATAGGAGATCACTTTGGCCTCGAGGGACGGTTTAATCGTCTCCAAGCACCCGAAGGCAGACTCTAAATCCTTCCGGTCGATACAGAGGGTAAAGTTGGAAAACCCATCCAGGTCGAAACTCTGCACTAGGAACTCGATATTAATATTCCTGTCTCCCAATGTACCCAATACCAGTCCCGCGATATCCGGTCGATCAGGGCAACACATGACCTTAACCACGGCTCGTCCATCGCTCTGCATGATCCCGCCGACCTTGATCCTTTCCGCCACAGATAGTCCCTCACACTACTCCCATTTCCTTTCATCCTTGATCTTCTGATGCTTGTCGAAGATCACCCCTCTGTTCACGAACTCGACCTCCCCCTTCAGATTGAGGGTGTCTTGGATATCCCTCTCCAGCCTTCCCTTGAGCAGGGCCTTATCTATTGACTCATCGACCAATTCGATGCGGAAGGTCATCTCGTCCAAATAACCGCTCCGGGTTACCACCACTTGATATTTATCGACTTCGGGGTATTTGGCCATAAGCCCATCGGTTTGCCAGGGATGGATAAACATCCCCCTCACCTTGGTTACCTGGTCCGTTCTTCCCAAAATTTTCATCAATCTCGTCGAGGTCCTGCCGCACGGGCACGGTTCCTCTGACTGAAACGATAGATCACCCGTACCGTAACGAATCATGGGGAAAGTTAGGTTGAAGTTGGTTGCCACGATCTCGCCCGTGGCACCAAGGGGAAGGCTCCTCCCCGTTTCGGGGTCCACGATCTCGACGATAACATCATCGGGGATGTGCATGCCCTCTTTTTCGATACATTCATAGCCGAGACAACCTACGTCCACCGTACCGTAACACTGCCGAATGGTCATTCCAAAACTCTTTTCCAACCTTTCCCGGAGGGACTCCGGGAGCATTTCGGCCCCTACGAAGCCGATATCCAAGGAAAAGTCCCTCTTTAAATCAAAGCCCATTCCCTCTGCCCTCTCAGCGATACTCATCAAAAAGCTGGGAGTTCCCACATAACCGGTTACCCCAAGGTGGTGCATGATCTGCACCTGCATCTGGGTATTTCCTGCCCCAGCTGGTATTGTGGTGCAGCCCAGCATCTTCAGGGAATCGTCCAGCATGAATGCGAAGGGCCACATCTGGTAATTAAAGGTATTCTGAGCGATATCACCAGTCCTGAAACCACAGGCATAGAGCGCTTCTGCCCACCGGGTATCCTTATACTCCCATTCTCCGGGTTCGTAAATGAGGCCCGGGAGGACGTATATTCGTCGCATTTTTTCTATGGGAACTCCTTCGAAACCTCCGAAGGGGGGGGTTGACTTCTGCATCTCAACCAGGTCTGGTTTTGTCGTAATGGGGAGACGTTGCAGGTCATCGATGGTATCCATTTCCTCAGGTTTAACCTGAAGGCTATCCAGCTTTTCCCTTGTTGTGCTGGAGTGCTTATAGGCATACTTCACTATCGCTCTCAATTTCCCGTTGAGATGGTTCCGCCTCTCATCCTGCGACATGGTTTCCCTTTTTTCATTAAAATACCCCGAAGTCCTTTCCCCCTTAGCCATATGCCCTCCCCTTACATTCATCTGTTTCGTGCTCATCCATTAGGGTTGATTCTGGGCGCGAGATGTGACAGCGCTTTCCCTGGGTAAATGCCTCCATTATCGTATGGGGGAGATATTCAACGCCCTTTACATTACGCTGATGGGATCCACGTCTATTGTCAGGCCGATTCCCCGAACAGGCCATCGCTTCTTGGTTTCTCCAACCAATTCCTCCACGAATCGATGGAGGGGTTTCACCCGGGTTCCCTTTATGAGCATCTGGTATCGGTACTTCCCCTTGATCTTAACCAGAGGGGCCGGCGAAGGGCCCAGTATTTCTATCCCTGTTCCGTAAAACCTCTTCTTCAACAGCTTCCTTCCCCATTCACCCATTTCTTCAGAGGATTTTACCGCTCTATTCTGACTAGTCGCTTCAATCCTGATGTTGATCAAGCGTGAGAAAGGGGGATAGCCGAGCTCCTTCCTAAACCGTAGTTCCTCCCGACAGAATTTCGTAAAATCCTGATCCCTTGCCATCTGAATGCTGTAATGGCCTGGGTTGAAGGTCTGAATGATTACCTTGCCCGGATTCATACCTCGTCCCGCCCTTCCCGCCACCTGGGTCAATAGTTGAAAGGTCCTTTCCGAAGACCGAAAATCGGGAAAGTTCAAGGAGAGATCGGCACAGATAACCCCTACCAAAGTTACGTTGGGAAAATCGTGTCCCTTGGCGATCATTTGGGTTCCAACGAGGATATCGGTTTCCCCAGATTTTACTCTCTTTAGTATCCTGTGATGAGATCGTTTTCTCCTGGTCGTATCCCTATCCATCCTGTCCACGGTTGCCCGGGGAAACATCTTACGTATCTCCTCTTCTACCCTTTCGGTCCCGATGCCGAAGGAGCGAATCCTGGAACCCTGACAATCGGGGCAGAGGTCCGGGACCATGATCGCATAGTTGCAATAGTGACAAACGAGTTTTTTGCCCCTAAAATGGTGGGTTAACGAGACGCTACAATTAGGACATTTAAAAACAAATCCACAATCCGGACATTGGATGAAACTGGCGAACCCACGCCTGTTCAAAAAGAGGAGGGATTGCCTTCCAATGGCCAGGTTCTCCCCGAGAGCCTTTCGGAGGTTCTCCGAGAGGACGACACCTTTCCCTTCCTCCCTCCTCATGTCGACGATCTCGACAGAGGGTAACGGCCTCCCCTCAATGCGCTCGTCCAACTTCAGGAGTCGGAACTTCTCCGCCACCGCGTTGTGATATGCTTCCAGAGAGGGGGTTGCCGAGCCGAGTATCAGCACCGCATTACACAGTTTTGCTCGAACTGCCGCCACATCTCGGGCATTATATCTCAGTTTTTCCTCCTGTTTATAGGAGGTTTCGTGTTCCTCGTCGACGATAATCATCCCCAAGCGCTCGAAGGGGGCGAAGATGGCCGAACGAGCTCCTATGACGATATCCACCTTTTCCTCTCGGATCCTCCTCCACTCATCATACCTCTCACCCCTTGAGAGCCCGCTGTGCAGCGTGGCTACCCGCCCACTGAACCTCTCGAGAAATTGCCCGATAAGCTGAGGGGTCAGGGAAATCTCGGGGACCAAAACGATAGCTTGCCTTCCGCCCTCTATAACCCTTTCAATGGCCCTCAGGTAAATCTCGGTTTTACCGCTTCCCGTAATCCCGTAAAGGAGAAAGGGGGAAAACCGAAGGGAATCGATCCCCTCCACAATTGTCTCCAAGGCCTTAACCTGTTTCGGTGTCAGTTTTGGTCTCACATCCTCACCGCTGATTAGGTCAGAAAGAGGATCTCGATAAATTCCTCGGGTTTCAACGGAGATGAGTCCCCTTTCCGTCAATCTCTTCACGATTCGAGCGGCCCCTTTAAACTTCCCACAAAGCGAGGCATGGGAAATCTCGCCCATTTCCCGGATAAAGGCCAGCACTTCTTTTCCTTTCGGGGAGAGATGTTCATCTTCCATCGGCATTTCCTCTCGGTACTTTACCACCTTCTCCCGCTTGGGCTTTACATGGACATCCTTCAGTCCCTGTTTGATCTGAATGAGGCCTGCCTTCTTTAGGGAGTATATTCGCCAATGGGGAAATCGTTTCGTCCCTTTCTCCAATGGGATCTCGCCATGATCTGCTATGACCCTCAAAATCGTAAGTTCGCCTTGGGTTAGCTCGTTCGACTCCAAAAGGGCCCTTCCCCTCGGCGTGGTGCTCAATAGTTGCTGGCTTTCCAGGTTGATGCCAGGTGGCAATCCCCCCTTGATAACCTGCCCCAAGGGATAGAGGTAATAATCTGAAATCCAGCGGTAGAAGGTCAACATCCGGTTGTCGAAGAGAGGCCTTTCATCGAGAATATCCGAAATGGTTTTAGGCACATCGGATCGAGGATAATCGGCGAGTTCGACCGGAAAGGCAATGGCATATCCAGTCACTTTACGCCCCCTGAAGGGAACGAGGACCCGGCTTCCAAGCCTGAGGGCTTCCCCCAAATCCGATGGAATTTCATAATAGAAGGTCTTTGCAACGGGGAGACCGACAGCGACTTCGGCAAATCTCTTTCCTTCACATTCGATACCTTTCATTCTAGATGAGAAACTAGCATCAACCCGTTCCTTTGTCAAAGGCGAAAAGGATTTGACAAGGTGCCCGAAAAAGTGCACTTTTCTCCTGAGCACTGTTTCCTTCCCGGGCACGTTGAATCCTTCTTCTATTTCCTCGGACAGAACCATTGTCACGAAGAGGCGAAAGGTGTATGAAGGCAAAAAATGGTTCTAGGAGGCTTTTCAGGTACCGCTGGTTGATCTTTGTTGTCCTGGCCATCGGCTACGTGTTGGTATATTTCCATCGCGTCTCATCAGCGGTAGTTGCATCTGAGTTAGCCGAAGCATTTCACCTCAGCGGTGCAATTCTGGGGGTGTTGGCCTCTGCATACTTTTACCCCTATGCCATCATGCAACTTCCCGCGGGGCTCCTATCAGATTCCCTTGGACCTCGGAAAGCAGTGACCCTGTCCACCTTGATCGCCGCGCTCGGAGCGGTGCTCTTCGGGATTTCGCCCACGGTGTCGCTGGCCATTACCGCACGGATCTTCATAGGTCTGGGGGTAGCAGTCATCTTTATCCCGGCGATGAAAATCTTCGCCGAATGGTTTCTTCCCAGGGAGTTTGCTATGATGACCGCTATCCTGATGATCATTGGGGGGCTCGGCTGGCTCTCCGCCTCGACACCTCTGGCACTGCTTACTCTCTGGCTGGGCTGGCGACTGGCGTTCATAATGATTGGATTGGGGACATTGCTTCTAGCCATCCTTTCCTGGTCTATCATTCGCGACCGCCCCCAGGACATGGGGTTGCCCTCTCTGGCGGAAATGGATGTCTCGAAATCCAGCGCCATCCCGGGGAAGAGCCGGATCGGGCTTTTGGAGGGAATGAGGATCGTCCTCTGCCAGCGACATTTTTGGCCCCTAGCCATTTGGTTTTTCTTTAACAGCGGGACCATCTTCGGCTTCGGTGGCCTCTGGGGTGGTCCCTTCATGATGGAGGTTTACGGTCTGAACAAAGCGGAGACGGCAAATATCCTCATGATGATCCCCGTGGGCATTATCACCGGAAGTCCACTCCTGAGTTTCATATCGGATCGAGTCATTCAGGGTCGAAAACCCGTTCTCATTGGCAGTGCTATTGTGCTCATCTTAACCTGGATCCCCCTGGCATTCTTTGCAGCCCGACTGGGCACCGTGATTCTCGCCCTCATCTGTTTTCTCATGGGGGTTTTCTCCGGCGGTATCGTCGTCATCGCCTTCACCACGACCAAAGAGCTTTTCCCGACTGCGATCACTGGAACGTCTACCGGTACCGTCAATCTTTTCCCCTTCTTTGGAGGGGCGGTATTTCAACCCTTGATGGGGGCGATTCTGGACAAGGTAGGGAAAGCAGGGGGCGCTTATCCGGCCTGCGCCTACGAGTGGGCATTTTTAGCATCTTTCATCGCCACCATCTTCGCCTTCATCGCCATTCTATTCATGAAAGAGACCTTCCCGAGATCCGATGGGCCAGACAAAGGCTCTCCTCCCTGGGCGTAACGAATTTCTCCTACGAGGACTGACACCAAAAAGCCGATGGGGTGGCAAAGGTTGCGAATTGTTGACTCAACGAGTTCGATACGATAGAGTGGGATACCGAACGTGAGATTCTGAAAGCGCCTTTCCTTACCGTTTCCAACCGGAAGGAGGAATGAGATATGGCATCTGATCTTTACCCCAACTATTATAATCCCCTTATCGCGAAACCCGAAAGTCCAATGCCTAAGGTGGTAGCCATAATTGGGGCTGGCACCATAGGGCCCGACATCGCGTATTACCTTAAGAGTTCGCTACCCGATATGAGGCTCTGCGTGGTCGATATCGTCGAGAAACCTCTGGAAAATGCTCAAAAGAAGATAAAGGGATACATTCAGAAGGCCATCGAAAAAAAGAAGATGACGGAGGAGAAAGCCAGGGCAGTTGGTACCAACATCCACTACACCATGGACTATGGGGACATCAAGGAACCGGACTTGGTTATAGAGGCCGCCACGGAGGACCTTGAGGTCAAGAGGAAGATCTTCGCTCAGGTTGAGGAAATCGTGGGTTCCGAAACCATTATTACTTCCAATACCAGCTCCATTCCCGCGCAGCGAATCTTTTCACGGATGAAGCGGCCCGAGAGAACCACCATCACTCACTTCTTCGCCCCTGCATGGCGGAACCCGGCGGTGGAGGTGATCACCTGGGAGAAGGTCGACCGGAAGATTGTCGACTATCTTGCCTGGATGTTCTGTTCCACCGGAAAGACGCCCATTATCGCCAAGGATGAGATCTGTTTCATGCTGGACAGGGTTTTCGATAACTGGTGTAACGATGCGGCAATGCTCTTGGAGATCGCCACCTCATCGCAAATCGATAAAGTGGCCGAGGAGTTCGTCTACGCTGGCCCCTTCTCCGTTTTGAACCTGGCCAGGGGAAATCCCATCATCGTCGAAACCAATACCCTGCAGATGGAAGAGGGCCAGCACTATAGGCCAGCCAGGATCTTCCAATCTGTGGAGAGTTGGGTGACCTCTTCGCCCGGTAGCGAGGTGGAAGTCCCCGATGATATAAGGAGGCAAGTGAGGGACAGGCTCCTTGGGGTCCTCTTCTCCCAATGCTTCGATATCATCAACCGGGGAATTGGAACCCTCGAAGATCTGAACCTGGGTTGCCAGATAGCCCTGGGCTTCCGAAGGGGCCCCTTTGACATCATGCGGGATTTGGGGGATGGTGAAACCGGACGGATCATCGATCAATTTCAGAAGGATCGTCCGGGAATGGCCGGGCCGAGGGGGGAATTATGGGCATATCAGGACTTCAAGAGGCATATCTTGGTCGATCAGATGGATGGTGTAAAAATCATCACCATGCGCAGGCCCCAATTTATGAATGCCCTCAACGACGAGGTCAACGACGAGATCTTGGAGGTCTTGAAGTCCGGTGAGAATGATCCGACGCTGAGGGGGTTCGTCATCACGGGCTACGGGAGAAGCGCCTTCTGCGCTGGGGCAGAGATCGGGAAGTTTCCCGAACTATTGGGGAATGCGGAGGCATCAATTCAGTACTCAAGGGATTGCTCCAAACTGCTGCGGTTTATCGATGGGACGGAAAAACCCGTCGTGGCAGCTGTCAATGGCCTGGCCTTGGGGGGCGGCGCGGAACTGGCTATGCGCTGTCACCGTGTCGTTGCTACTGGAAATGCCTACTTTCAATTTCCGGAAGTTACCCTTGGGATTTTGCCCGGGATCGGTGGTATGGTCGTCCCCTACAGGAGATGGCCCGCTTCATCCAAACTCTTTCACGACATGATTCGTTTTGGGGCCCGACTATCAGCCGAAAATGCCCTGGAAATAGGCATTATCACCCGGCTTACCAACGACTATGTCGAACTCATCGCTGCAGCTGTCAAAGAGGTGAAGGATCTTGAGGGTAAGGTTCAGCACATTTCCAATGGCCCCGTGGAGATCGCCGAGATAGAGTTCACGGAGAGGCCCATGGCAGGGAAACTTCCCCTCAGCAGCGAAGTCGTCGAAATCATCTCCAGGGCCATCAAGGACGCAGCCCGTGCTCCCACATTTGCAGAGGCTTTGGAGGTGGGATACAAGGCCTTTGGCCACGTGGCATGCACGGAGGCTGCAAAGGAGGGTATTGCAGCCTTTCTGCAAAAGAGGACTCCGGAATACGGGAAGTAGCAGGACAGGGGCGTCTTTCCGGCCACCCTTATCAAATTTGATCTATTATCATACCATCATCCTTTCCCCCGGCGAGGAGACCGGCAATTCCTCCGTTCAAAGGACAATAGATGATATCCCTCAGAGATGAAGAGGCAAGGGGGGATTCCAGAGATTCCAGACGTTAATCTGGAGTTGCCTGATTTTTTAGACTGCTTTTCTCTAACCTATTGATCATAATGGGAATTTTATTTCTCATAGTCGAACACCGTTGTCCCTTCGGTTGTTCGTGGCCCTTTGCCCAAATTCCCTTGCGCTCACTGAAAAGGATTTTGCAGCATTCTAGCTCTAGCGTTCGTTTCCCTCCAAAGAGCGCCAGGGCGCTACTTCGCTCCCTTCACTCGCCCTCCGGGCTGAGACATTGGATTTGCGGTCGTTTGGCTTCACTAAGAATAGTTAGCCAACAATCGTTACTGTTCGCTCGACGGAACCACGGCAATGGCCTGTTCCGACGTGGTCCTTCTCCAGCACATTTCACTTATCGAGAGCGGTGTTGCCCAGAAACTCAGGAAATTCCATACATTAATATGTTGATCTTTCCAGTATATTCCGTTACACTAAAGTTGAGCTTCTCGGCGGGGAAAGGGGGGGCATCCTGTTGAGAATAGAAAATAAAGTGGTCGTTCGATTTCGAGACGGGAGGCTGATAAAGGGGTTTACACACGATTTTAACCCTACTAAGGAAGTCTTCCATGTCACCGCAACTGATGATGGGGGAAAGACCATCGAGATATCCACCGCTCTCCTGAAGGCGATCTTTTTCGTTAAGAGCTTCGAGGGAAATAAGAACCATCGAAGTACTGATGACTTCAGCGTGGAAAGCCTGAAGAATGTTCCCGGTTTGAAGGTTAAGATTGCCTTTTCAGATGGGGAGGTGATGTACGGATCGACCCATGGGTATGCGCCGGAAAGGAAAGGCTTTTTCATTTTCCCCGCCGATAGGGACAGCAACAACGATAGGGTTTTTGTCATTGTTGCATCGACTGATAAGGTTGAGACATGGAGGTGAAAAGGGCTTGGTTCGTGTGCTTCCTCTCTAGCCGACTTTACTCAAGTGGAGCTCAATGGATATAATTACATGTACAGCCTTAAATAGTTGTGGATCATTCAAAAAGGGATGAAATTCTAGATCCGTAACACCAAATAGTAAACAATACCTAAATCCAAATGCGCAAAAGCTTATCTTGTAAATCATACTGTTTTGAGCTTTTAAGTTCTGTCATTTGAGTTTGTTTAGAGTTTAGAAATGAGTATTTGGAATTTGCTGGTATTCTTTCCTGCGAGCACATGTCTATAGTCATATGCAGGTAAGTTTCCATAATTTGAGAACAGGGATCGGCAGAGGCGATGGAAATCGAGGTCAAGCTATTCGCTACATTGAGGGATTATCTACCCAAGGGGAGTGGCCAGTACTCCTGTAAGCTCACGGTCAATTCCACTGATACGGTAAGAGATGTCCTCAGAAGGTTGAAGATTCCTGATGAAATCCCCAAAATCATCCTGGTCAATGGGGTCCATACCAACTTCGGACAAGTACTCAAGGGCGGGGATGTATTATCCATCTTTCCACCTGTGGCCGGGGGTTAGAATCCAACCCCCATCAATTCATTTCGATCATCTCCACGCCTTTCGGCACATCCAAGCGAAATGTCCTTTTCCCCAAAGAGGGGTTGATTTGCCATTCTAGCAGATGCATTTTCATTCTGCTACCGGAACTGGGGCTCCGGAATTCGATGTCCGTGGGAAAGGATATCCCATCCCTTTTCCTGAAATTTGAGAACAGAATTTCCCACTGCGGATTTTGCTCGTGATCAAGCTCAGTGGCTCTGACCAGGGCAAAGTGGAAGGGGTTTATCCAAAATACTCGCCTTGCTCCTGCTGAGATGTCTTCTTTTATGACATAGAGCTTTTCCCTTTGACTATAGTAAGCGGTAAGGCGTTCATCATCAGCCCAGCTCATTTCCCCCACCATCAGCGGAATAATTTCCCCTATCTCCCGCGAGAAAGGGAAAAACCTAGAAAGGTGGTTCAAGGAGGATGCCCCCCGATAAAACCGGTTTTCGCCGGGGATGAGGATTTCGAAGACTTCGCCGTCGGTGGTGAAATAGAGGAGAGGGTGGCCAATGAGGCTGAGGGCTTCAACCCTCAGTGAAGCTGGTTTTTTGACGATGATGAGCTCTTCCAGCCTGAAGCGGTCTTTCCCGAGCTTGATCGTGACCCTGGCTACAGCCCTTATGGACTGTATGCGCACATTTCTTTCCTGTACCCGTTGGAGAAGATCAAAAGAAGAGAGGATTTCCCTCGGTACCCTTTCCGGCCAGAGCGATGCGCAACTTGAGAAGAAAGAGAGGGAAAAGATAAACACCCCCCCCTTCCAAAGAAGCGCCTTCAAGGAATTCCTCCCTTTTTCTCCTTAATCTTTTCGATCTTCTTCTTTAAGCGGTTTAACTGATCCTCCTTGGGATTTAGCTGCAGTGCCCTCTCGTAAAGCTCCAGGGCTTTTTTCACCAGGTTGACCTTGAAGTAACTGTCCCCCAAGTGTTCCGTAATAAGGGGATCGTCTGGGGCCAATTCCATAGCCTTTTCTAATTCCGTTACGGCCTTCTCATACTCCCCCTTCCGGTAGTACACCCAGCCTAAGCTATCCGTGATGTAGCCACTATCGGGTTTCAATTTAAGGGCCTTCTGGACCAATTCCAGCGCCTCATCCAGATGGATCCCCTTGTCAGCGAAGGTGTAACCGAGGTAATTCAATGCATCGGCGTGTTCGGGGTTTAACGTGATCACTTCCCTCATGCGTCCCACCATCTCCTCAAACTTATCCATTTTATCGAAGATGACGCCCATCTGGAAAAGGAGATCCACATTCTCCTTATCGAATTGGTGGGCGCTCGTTAAGACTTCGAGGGCTTTTTCCATCTGTTTCCCCTTTTCATAAAAAGAGGAGAGTAAAAGATAGAGCGGAGTCTCGTTGGGCGTGGTTTTAATCGATTTATCCAAAAGATCGATGGCCTCGTTCAATTTCCCGAGATCTTCAAGGATGATAGCTGCATTTTCCCTGGAATCGACATAAAGGGTCGATTCTGGTGGGATCTTCATGTACTCGGCTATAGCCTGGTCATGATTTTCCCTCTTCAGATAGGCCGTTGCGAGATAGAACCTCACCTTATCATCGTTTGGGTTGGAGGCCAGGACGAAACTGAATTCCAAGATGGCATCGTCGTAATTGCCCTGTTCGAAATAGATGAGTCCCATCTTAACCCTGATGTCTAGATCCTCGGAGTCAAATTTTTGAATCTCACGGTATTGGGTTAAGGCGTCCTCCCATTGGTTTTCCTTGATATACAGTTGACCGAGCCGCTCACGGGCCGTCCTGTTTTCGGGATCGATCTCTAGTACCTTCTGGTAGCTCTCAATGGCCCTTTTCAGTTCTTTTTGGATCTCATAAATGGTCCCGAGGTCGATTAAACCCGATACGAAATCAGGTCTGACGGAGAGAACCCGTTCATAATACCCGATGCTTTCTTCAAACCTCTTTGTCTCCGCGTGGATTCTCCCCAGGTAATAGAGTCCCATGATATCGTTCGGGAACTTATCTACCAATTTCTTCAAGATCTCAATTGCCTTTTCGTATTGTTGGGATTCCCGGTACAATGCGCCGAGATAGATATATGCCTGCTGGTTTTGGGGGTCGATTCTCAAGACCTCCTGGTAATGCTCGATGGCAATAGGTGGCTGTTTAAGGGTGGAATAGAGACCACCGAGTACAACATGGGCTGGGACGTAGTCCTTATTGATGGTAAGGGCTTCCTCGCACTCCGCAATGGCTTCAGTGGTCAGCCCTTTCTTGATGTACAATCGAGCCAATTCGACATGGAGAAAAGCTGATCTCGGGTCCTCAGAAAGGGCCTTCCTCAATTCATCTATAGTCCCCTCCAGGTTCCCTTCATGCCCTTTCAATTGAGAAAGGATGTAATGGTAATAGGTTTGCGAGGCTCTTTGGCCACTTTCGGAGAGGGCAGGGGTATTCTCCATCAAACCTTCGGGTTGCACTCCCTTTTCCATCTGAGCACAGGACAGTAGCAGGAGGGGCAGGAAAAAGATAAGATATATCCGGTTTAATAGTTTTATCATATTCATTAATTACCATACTTCACCTCGAGCGTCAATTGGGGAAAGGGGGTTTCCATGTTTCTGAGAAACCCTTTCTCCCTGAGCATGACCTGTTTTACAGGTGTCCTGGTCGCTCCGGATTCAATATCAGGCGGGACAGGAGAGCGTGGAACGTTTGAGCAGATGAGCCTTTTCCTCTGAAATGCTTTTACTCTCAGGGCCATGTGGAAGGGAGAAATGTTGGGGATTGTCATGATCCAAGGATTTGTGTATAGTGAAATTGTCCAATGAGTACATCGTCTAGATTGGGGACCGGCGCCAAGGTGAGCAGGATCGGATTCACAACGACCATCCCCATAGAAATTCTCTTTGCTGCCGGAAAGATACCTGTAGATCTCAACAACCTCTTCATAACCCATCCCGGGAAGAAAGCCCTGGTCGAGGAAGCTGAGCTCGAGGGATATCCGCGGAATATTTGCGGTTGGATCAAGGGGATTTACGCGGTGGCCACGAGGTCGGACGTGGTTGAGGTCATCGCCGTCACTCAGGGCGATTGCAGTAATACCCAAGCCCTGATGGAGTCCTTGCAGTTAAAGGGGATTAAAATCTTTCCCTTCTCCTATCCCTATGACCGGGATGAGGAACTGCTTCATCTTCAAATGAAAAAGATGATGGACCACTTCGGCGTCACGGAAGCGGATACCAACCGTGTTAAGAGGAGGTTGGACAGGATACGGGAAAGGCTGGCATTGATCGATCGGTTCACTTGGCAGACAGGAACTGTAACCGGATTCGAGAATCATTATTTCTTGGTGAATGCAAGCGACATGAAGGGGGATTTTGAGGGTTTCGAAGATGAAGTAGAGGATTTTCTCAAGGAGCTGAAGGGGCGGGATAGGTTCAACTCAGGGATTAGATTGGGGTATGTAGGCGTTCCCCCCATCTATAGCGATCTCTACTCCTTCACCGAGGAGGCGGGTGTACGAGTGGTGTTCAATGAAGCGCAGCGGCAATTCAGCATGCCGTATCGAACGACTACCCTCCTGCAACAATACCTGAGATACACATATCCTTATGATATCTTTTCCCGGATAAGAGATATCCGCAAGGAGGTAAAACGGAGACGGATTGATGGTCTGATCCATTACGTCCAATCCTTCTGTTTCAGGCAGATAGAGGATCTGATATTGCGTTACCAAATGGATCTGCCGATATTGACGCTGGAGGGGGATAAGCCTGCCCCATTGGATGCCCGGACGAAGGTGAGGATCGAGAGTTTCATCGAAATGGTGAAGGGGAAGAAGGCAGGACATAATTCGCCATGTTCATCGGAATCGATTTGGGAAGCCGCAGGGTAAAGATTGTCCTCATGGAAGGACGGGAGATTACAAGAACGAGGAGTTTTGACACTCTCCCCTTCTACAAGCGATATGGCACAATCCGGGGGGGAAAACTCTGGGTCCAGTTTGATCGACTTGACTTTCCCGATGATCCTCGTTCGAGGATATCCGTTACGGGTTATGGTCGGAACAACATCAACCTCTCAGGGGGAAACATCGTTACGGAAATCCAAGCACATACCCGGGGGGCACTATTCCAGACGGGATTGAGGGACTTTACCCTCGTTGACTTGGGTGGCCAGGATACCAAGGTGGCCTATGTGGAGAAGGGGAGGGTCAGGGATTTCCTCATGAACGATAAATGTGCCGCGGGGAGCGGAAGATACTTGGAGAATATGGCGAAGGTTTTGGCCGTTTCCCTGAAAGAGTTAGGGAAACAATATGATGATCCCATAGACCTGGATACCACCTGTGCTATCTTCGGAGAATCCGAGATGATCGGAAATATCATCGAGGGAACCCCAATTCCCAGGATCTGTGCTGGGGTAAACCTTTCGGTGGTTAAGCGCGTGCTTCCCCTCATCAACCGATTTCCCCGCCAAAATATAGTCGTTTCCGGAGGCGTTGCGAAGAACAGGGCTATCATAAAACTCCTTGAACACTTCGTTCATCTCCCAGTTATTGTTCCAAAGCGCCCCGCATTCAACGGGGCCATCGGATGTGCCCTCCTCTCTCGGAGCGCTCATCCGTTGGGAGCGTAGGAAGAAAATGGGTTGGTTCTCGAGAAGGTCTTTCATGAAGGGATTCCTCTCAGGGGCCACCTTCCCTTTGCTCCTTTCCATGTACGGCAAGATTTCCATCCCCCTTACCCGGTTCGCCCTCAGTGAGCCGAGAGCTGGGGTAGAGAAAGACCCCGTCTCCGACTTCCGAGGGGAGGAACTTCGCTATCAAATAGGTTTTCTCTGGTTTAAAAAGGCGGCCATAGGAAGGATCTTATTCAAGGAGGGAAAAGAGAATCGGGGTTACAAGGCAGTTCTGGAGGGAAAGACCTCAGGGGTCATCGGATGGCTGACTCGTTATCGCCGGGACATCTATACTTCCTCTATGGAGGTCATAGATAAGGGAAAGAGGTTTCGGCCCCTCCGGTTTGAAGAGGATGTGGTTATTGGGCACAAGGTTCGAAAAAAGATTACCCTGTTCGATTATGGAGCAGGAAAGCTGATAAAGAGGAGGATGAACAGAAAGGGCGTCTTCATCCAAACCGAAGAAAGGATCCCCCCGGGGGTCGTATACGACGACTTCATAACGGCCTTCTATAACTTCCGGCGGGGAGTTTACGGAAAGGTCGAACGGGGCAAGAGATATCGAGTGATTACCATCCCCAAGAAAGGGGTTTCCACCATCGATGTGGAGATTGCAATGAAGGAGGAGGAGATGCGACGCCTCCATGGGGAAGGGAATAGAGGACGGAGGGAATATTACGTTACCATCTTTTTGGATAAGGAAATCACAAAGTCGAGGACGGGAAAGGTAGAAGGTTGGGTCTCCAAGAACCTTGTGCCCATAGAGGGCACCATAGAAGATGTGGTCCTCTTCGGAGATGTTCACGGAGTCCTGATAGGGGAAAGACGGCCACGGTGAGGGTGAGATGGATACCGTTCAATGGTATTTCAGGATCCCATCGAGGGATATCGCTTATATGAAGTTCATCCTGGAGTCCTATGAGGGACTTGGGGTACTGAGGACCATCGACCCCCAAAATGGGATTGTCGAGGTGATGGTTCCGCCGGGATTGGAAAAGGACATGGAAATGGTCTTAGAGGACCTGGGGGAGGAGATACGGATTGAGCGAATCAAATCCCCATAAGGCGGATAACTCCCTTCCCTTTGATGCGTTTCCACTCCCGGCCCACTATGCTCGGCTGATTATTTGGTTATGAATGCTGGAGGTGGGATTTTGAGCAGGTAGCGGGATTATCCCCGCGATGGATCTTAGGTTGAAATAAGTGGTTCCATATCAACTCCCATCAAAGCATTACGGGGTATCTCGATGATTCAGGAAGTCGACTTTTCCAAGGTATTGAGGAGAGCCTTGAAGCGCGGCGGGGACTCTGCCGAACTCTTCCTCGAAGAAACGAGCACATGCTCCATCATCTGCGAGGATGATCGGATTGAGCGGATTATTGCGGGAACGGATGCAGGGGCAGCCCTTCGAGTGATCTTCGATCACAAGACCTCATATGGATACCGTAATACATTTTCCGAAAAAGGGCTCCTGGAGTTGGCCAGCTCGGTGAGTAGCGCGGTGGGAACTAAGACGGGACCCACTGATATCAAGGTTGAAACGAAACCCTCTGCCTCGGGTCTTGTGGTTCGCTTACTGCCGGATGTTGTTCCCATGTCCCAAAAGGTCTCCATGGTAGAGAGGGCCAACCAAAGGGCGCGCTCAAGGGATAAACGGGTGAGACAGGTGAAGGTAGTTTACAGGGACTACAACCAGAAGGTGACGGTCGCCAATTCAACTGGCGTTCTGGTTGAGGATAATCGGATTGGGACCCTCTTTTTCGTTCAGGTTGTCTCCGTTCAGGATGGAATTACCCAGACAGGCTACGAGCCGGTTGGTGGAACCATAGGATTCGAGCTCTTCGACACGTATCCCCCGGAACAAGTGGGTGATATCGCCGCCAACCGATCCCTGCTGATGTTGGAAGCAAGGGAGGCTCCTATGGGGAGGATGCCGGTAGTCCTGTCCAGCGAAGCAGGCGGAACCATGATTCACGAGGCCATCGGTCATGGCCTGGAGGCTGATTTGGTCCAGCAGGGTTTATCGGTTTATGCTCATCGAACCGGGGAAAAGATGGCCTCCCCCTTGATCACCGTCGTAGACGATTCCACTCTGCCCCAAAAAAGAGGATCTTTCTGTTTCGATGATGAGGGGACTCCTTCCCAGAGGACAACCTTGGTGGACAAAGGCATACTCCAGGGTTATCTCTTTGATCGGCTTACGGCGGGAAAGGAAGGTGTAGAATCCACGGGAAATGGACGAAGGGAGTCCTACCGTTACAAACCCATTCCGAGAATGACGAATACCTTCATCGCTCCTGGTTCCTCCAATCCCGAGGAAATCATCCGATCCACTCATAAAGGCCTCTTCGTGAAGAAGATGGGAGGAGGCCAGGTGGATACGGTCAACGGAAACTTCGTTTTCGAGGTGAGCGAGGGGTACCTCATCGCCAATGGGCAGCTTGAGGGTCCGGTAAGGGGAGCCACGTTGACGGGAAACGGACCCGAAATCCTCAAGCAGATCGATATGGTGGGAGATGACCT
>CAYFXL010000025.1:0-24489 GCA_964346945.1 uncultured Syntrophobacterales bacterium | reverse complement strand
ATCCCCAATTCCAAGATAAGAAAGGGAGAAGTGGTGAGGGCGGTGATCGTGCGCACCAAGAAAGAGGTCGGACGGCCAGACGGGTCTTTCATCAAATTTGACGATAACTCCGCTGTTTTGATCAATCCCCAGGGAGATCCAATAGGTACTCGGATTTTTGGTCCTGTGGCTCGGGAGCTCAGGGCCAGGAAGTTCATGAAGATCGTATCATTGGCCCCCGAAGTTTTATGACGGGGAAAGGTGGAAAGGAAGGATGAGGGGCAGATTATCGCTGAAAAAGAACGACCTGGTGATGGTTATAGCGGGAAAGGAAAGGGGCAAGAGCGGTCGTATTTTGAAGGTATTCGCGGGAAAGAATCGCGTGCTCATAGAAAAGGTCAATTTTATCAAGAGGCATACTCGTCCCAGCGGACAAACGAGACAAGGGGGGATCGTCGAAAGAGAAGCCCCCATTCACGTCTCCAATATTATGGTCATCTGTGAAAAGTGTAACCTTCCAATTCGAGTTGGGAGGAAGATTTTGGATGATGGGAAAAAAGTCCGAACGTGCAAAAAGTGTGGAGAATTATTGGATAAATAGGTATAATACGGATTTTTGATGGGGGGACTCATTGGGGAGTTTTAGGGAAAAGTATGAAAGGGAGGTTATCTCCCAGTTGATGAAGCGGTTCGGATATAAGAACGTCATGCAAGCACCTAGGCTGAAGAAGATCCTCATCAATATGGGACTGGGAGAGGCCATACAAAACATCAAGGTATTGGATTCCGCCGTTGAGGAAATTGGGCTCATAACAGGCCAAAGGCCGGTTATTACCAAGGCGAGGAAATCCATTGCTCAATTTAAGCTCAGGAAGGGGATGCCAATCGGTTGTATGGTTACCCTGAGGAAAGATCGGATGTACGAATTCCTCAATCGGTTGATAAATATCGCACTGCCCCGGGTAAGGGATTTCAGAGGTGTCTCCGGGAAGTCCTTCGACGGGAGGGGTAACTACGCCCTCGGAATCCGGGAGCAAATCACCTTCCCGGAAATTGACTACGATAAGATCGATAAGGTAAAGGGGATGAACATCATCATCGTCACCACAGCCAAAACCGACGAGGAGGGAAAGGAGTTGCTGAGATTGTTGGGGATGCCCTTTAGAAATTGAGAGGGATGAATTTACGGGGGGAACCTTGGCGAAGAAAGCGTTGATGGAGAAGGCCAGAAGGCCGAAGAAGTTTAAAGCTAGGGAGTATAATCGGTGCCCACTCTGTGGCCGGCCGCGGGCATTTTATCGGAAATTTAATATGTGTC
This sequence comes from uncultured Syntrophobacterales bacterium, assembly GCA_964346945.1. Classification (GTDB taxonomy): domain Bacteria; phylum Desulfobacterota; class BSN033; order WVXP01. The sequence continues at coordinate 23,192 of CAYFXL010000025.1, read as the reverse complement.
GAATATGTCTTAGGAAATACGCCTTGAAGGGGGAGATCCCAGGAGTGATTAAGTCAAGCTGGTAATCCGGAGATCGAGGGAAGGAGCTAGAGGAGGTTAACCATGTCCATGACGGACCCCTTGGCCGATATGTTAACCAGGATTCGAAATGCCAGTTCGGCGAGACACGATAAGGTCGATATTCCCGCTTCCCGCCTTAAGGAGGCGATAGCTAAGATCCTCAAGGAGGAAGGGTATATCAAGAACTATAAGGTAATCGTGGATGAGAGGAAGCATACCACCTTACGGATTTTCCTCAAATATGACCCTGACCGCAGGGGGATCATCAATTTGAAACGGGTTAGTAAACCGAGTAGAAGGGTGTACGTAGGGAAGGATGAGATTCCATCCGTGTTGAAAGGATTAGGGATCTCTATCCTTTCCACCCCCAAAGGCATCCTTACCGATAAGGAGGCGAGAAGGGTCAACGTAGGCGGGGAAGTCCTTTGCTATATCTGGTAATGGAGGGGAAATACCGTGTCTCGAATCGGAAAGGTTCCCATTCCCATTCCACATGAGGTGAAGATCACACTGACCGATTCGATCCTGGAGGTCGTTGGACCCTCGGGCCAATTGACCCATCGGATTCCATCGGAAATCCAGGTTTCCATCGAACCTGAACAAATATCCGTGAAGAGGCCTAATGACCATCGTACGACCCGGTCATTACATGGGCTGACTAGGGTCTTGATCGCCAATATGATTACCGGAGTGACACAGGGTTTTGAGAAAAGGTTGGAAATCCAGGGAATTGGATATCGGGCCGACTTGCAGGGAAAGGTCCTCCGATTGACCCTTGGTTTTTCACATCCCGTACTGTTTCCGGTCCCCGATGGGGTTAAGGTTGAAGTTGAAAGGCAGACGAGCATCAAGGTTAAGGGTATCGATAAGCAACTGGTGGGCGCTGTGGCTGCCCAAATTAGATCCCTTAAGCCCCCTGATCCTTACAAGGGCAAGGGAATTCGCTATGCCGATGAATACGTGAAACTGAAGGTTGGCAAGGCAAAGGCCTAAGGGGGGATGGAGTGATTGACGCCGATCGAAAGGTTGAGGCTCGGGTAAGGAGGCGAAGGAGGGTGCGGAAGAGGGTGAAGGGAACTCCTGAACGCCCCCGTCTCAGCGTTTTTAGGAGCCTGAAGCATACCTATGCTCAGGTAATTGTTGATACCATTGGAGAAACCCTGGTCAGCGCTTCAACCTTAAGCAAGGAAATTCGAGGAGAATTGACGCGAACTGGCAATACCGAGGCCGCTAGAAAGGTGGGCACATTAATAGCTAAGAAGTCCATCGAGAGGGGGATAAAGACGGTCGTATTCGATCGCGATGGGTATTTATATCATGGCAGGGTAAAGGCCCTGGCGGAAGCGGCCCGGGAAAACGGCTTGATGTTTTAGGGGAGGAAAGACATTGCCCATGATTAATCCCGACGAACTGGAATTGGTCGATAAGGTGGTCCACATAAATCGAGTCGCAAAGGTGGTTAAGGGGGGAAGGAGGTTCAGTTTCAGTGCGTTGGTAGTGGTCGGGGATCGGGGAGGGATTGTCGGATGCGGTCTAGGGAAGGCCAACGAAGTTCCCGAAGCCATCAGAAAGGGGATCCAGCAAGCTAAGCGAGGGCTGATTAAGATACCCATCATAAATCAAACCATTCCCTATCAGGTTATCGGTCGATATGGCGCCGCGAAGGTCCTCCTAAAACCGGCATCCCAAGGGACCGGGTTGATTGCCGGAGCGGCGGTCAGGGCGATCATGGAGTGCGGAGGGATCCAGAATATATTGACCAAGTGCTTGGGTTCGCACAATCCGTACAATGTGGTTAAGGCCACCTTGGAGGGGTTAATGCAACTACACACCCCCGAGGAGGTTGCCCAAAAAAGGGAAAAAAAGGTTGCGGAAATCCTTTAGAAATAGAAAAGGAATCCGATGGTTAAATCTTCCAAAACCCTTAGTGTCAGGCTAATCAAGAGCGGAATTGGCAAACCCCCAAGGCAGAGGAGGATCCTCAAGGGACTCAACCTCAATAGGCTGAACAAAATGGTTACCTTGCAGGATACGCGGGAAATCCGGGGGATGATCGAGAAAGTTTCCCATTTGGTGGAGATGATTGGAAATGAAACTGGGAACATTGAAGGCCCCTGAGGGTTCCAGAAGCAGAAAAAAAAGGGTTGGGAGAGGGATCGGTTCGGGTCATGGCAAGACCGCGTGTCGGGGGACGAAGGGACAGAGATCCAGATCGGGGAGGGGAATCCCCCCCGGTTTCGAGGGGGGGCAGATGCCGTTGCAACGGCGTATACCCAAAAGGGGGTTTACGAACATCTTCAAGAAGAAGTTCGCATTAGTGAATGTGAGGGATTTGAACCGATTTGAGGCCAACAGCGTCGTTGATGTAGAGACCCTGCGGAAGGCCGGATTGGTCAGAAAGGTCTATGATGGGGTGAAGATATTGGGAAAGGGGAAGGTCACCGTTCCTCTTACCCTGCGGGTCCATCGGGTGAGCAAGGGAGCTGCCGAGAAGATAGTGGCAGCTGAAGGGAAGATAGAGGTTCTTTAGGTTGATCGGCACTTTTTCAAATATTTTAAAAATTCCCGAGCTGAAGAGGCGCATTGTTATCACATTTCTCCTCTTAGCCGTTTATCGGATAGGAGTCCATGTTCCCACGCCTGGGATCAATAGCGATGCCCTAGCCGCCTTCTTCGCCCAAGCGCGGGGAACTCTGTTCGGCCTATTCGACATGTTTACTGGGGGAGCGTTGGAGAGGTTCTCGGTCTTTGCCCTGGGAATCATGCCCTATATCAGCGCTTCTATTATCATGGAACTCTTGTCCGTGGTTATTCCTTATATCGATCGGTTGAAAAAAGAGGGGGAGTCGGGAAGAAAGAAGATCATTCAATATACCCGGTATGGAACGGTGCTTTTGAGCCTCATCCAGAGTTTTGGTATCGCGATGGGTCTCAGGCAGATGGAATCTGGGGGCATGCCTGTTGTTATCGACACCAGTTGGACATTCATCCCTATGACGATGATCACCCTCACCGCAGGGACCGCTTTCATCATGTGGCTGGGGGAGCAGATTACGGAGAGGGGAATCGGCAACGGGATTTCTCTCATTATCTTTGCGGGGATTGTAGCGAGATTGCCCGGTGCCTTCGGCAATACCATACGGCTGATGAGGACGGGGGAGCTACAAGTCTTCGTAATACTGGCCATCCTCGTCTTTATGGTCGTAGTAGTGGGGTTTATCATTTTTATGGAGACGGGTCAGAGGCGATTGCCCGTTCAATATGCGAAACGGATCGTGGGACGGAGGGTTTACGGGGGGCAAAGCACTCATCTTCCCTTAAAGATCAATACCTCAGGGGTTATTCCCCCCATTTTCGCATCATCAATATTGATGTTTCCCCTAACCATAGGTCAGTTCATGCCCAAAGCGTGGATGGAAACTTACCCCTGGCTCAATAGGGCCATCAATAGTTTAGGCGGGGGGAGCATCTTATACAATGTGCTCTATGTCACCTTTATCATCTTCTTCTGTTATTTTTATACCGCTATCGTCTTCAATCCTGACGATGTTGCTGAAAACATGAAGAAATTCGGGGGATATATCCCAGGAATTCGGCCCGGGAAGAAGACGGCGGAATATATAGATCGAATTCTTTCCCGGATCACCTTAGGCGGAGCCCTTTATGTTTCAGCGGTTTGTGTTCTTCCAAGTATCTTGATTCGGAGATTCAACGTTCCCTTCTATTTCGGCGGGACGGCCTTGCTCATCGTCGTGGGAGTTGCCCTTGATACGGTGCAACAGATCGAATCCCATCTGTTGACGCGACAATATGAGGGATTGATGAGGAAAGGAAGATTGAGGGTTAGGCGGCGTTGATGTGGGGAGGGCAAGATCCATGAATGTGATAATCATGGGCCCTCCTGGATCGGGCAAGGGAACGCAAGGGAAGCTGATTGCTGACAAGTACCATATTCTCGCACTATCAACAGGCGATATCCTTAGGGAGACGGTAAATAAGGGGTCGGTTCTGGGCCTCAAGGCCAAGGCCTATATGGTTCGGGGAGAACTCGTTCCTGATGAAGTGGTTATCGGGATTGTGGAAGAACGGGTCAGGCAGTGGAATTGCGGGAGGGGATTCCTTCTGGATGGTTTCCCGAGAACCGTCGTCCAGGCCAACGCGTTGGAAAGGATGATGGAGAAAATGGGATTGGCCATTGATCATGTGATCAATATCGAGATTGAAATGGAAGAACTGATAAGACGGTTGAGGGGAAGGAGGACGTGCAGCAGATGCGGCGCCATGTATCATGTTCTCTTCACCCCCCCCAGGAAGGACGGAATGTGCGATATATGTGGGGGTGCCCTCTATCAAAGGGATGACGACAAGGAGAAAGCCATTCGATCAAGACTTCAATTTTACTCCCGTCAAACTGGACCGGTCATTCAATACTACGACGCTCAGGGGTTAGTAAGGTCCATAAACGGGGTCGGTCATATAGACGACATTTTTCATCGAATTGTTGAAGCCATCGAGCGCAAGGAGAGGTATGCCAAAAGAAGAAGCCATCCAAGCTGAAGGCACGGTTTTAGAAACCCTCCCCAACGCCATGTTTAGGGTGGAATTGGAAAATGGGCATAAAGTCCTGGCTCATATTTCCGGGAAGATGCGGATGCATTTCATCAAGATCCTTCCGGGGGATAGGGTGACGGTGGAACTATCCCCTTATGACTTGTCCAGGGGAAGGATCACATACAGGGCGAAATGAGGAGTTGTGTTGGGAGATGAAGGTAAAAGCCTCGGTCAAAAAGATTTGTGATAAATGCAAAATTCTGAAACGTAAGGGCGTTGTGAGAGTTATCTGCGATAACCCAAAACACAAGCAAAGGCAAGGCTAAAGGGGGGAATTGAATTGGCACGAATAGCCGGCGTAGATCTACCAAAGGATAAACGGGTCGAGGTAGCATTGACCTCTATCTACGGCATTGGCAGGTCTGTATCACGCAAAATCCTCGCCGAAACCAAGGTGAACTTGGATACAAAAGTGAGCCAACTCACCGAATCTGAGGTCGTGAAGATCAGGGAGGCCATTGACCGGCAATATAAAGTGGAGGGAGACCTCAGGCGAGAGGTGGCCATGAATATCAAGAGGTTGATGGATATCGGTTCTTACAGGGGTCTCCGCCATCGAAAGTCCCTTCCCGTTCGAGGGCAGAGAACCCACACCAATGCCCGGACCAGGAAGGGACCCCGAAGGGCGGTAATGGGTAAGAGGAAAAGGTAGGAGGATTTATGGCCAAAGCTAGGGGTAAAGGAACGAAGAGAAAGAGGGTGAAGAAGAATGTTCCGAGCGGTATTGCCCATATTCAGGCGACCTTCAACAACACTATCGTGACCATAACCGATCCCGACGGGAACGTTATCTCATGGGCCAGCGCAGGGACCCAAGGCTTCAAGGGATCGAGGAAAAGTACCCCCTTCGCTGCCCAACTCGCCGCCGGAGATGCCGCTAAGAAGGCAATGGAACACGGTATGCGAAGTGTTGACGTCTACGTAAAGGGGCCTGGAGGGGGGAGGGAGGCCGCATTGAGGTCGCTTCAAGCAGCTGGATTTAAGGTCAATCTCATTAAGGATGTTACGCCAATTCCCCACAATGGCTGTCGACCTCCCAAGAGGAGAAGGGTTTAAGGAGGTATATTTTGGCTCGATATATAGACTCGCAATGTAGGCTATGCCGGAGGGAAAACCTCAAGCTCTTTCTCAAGGGGGACCGGTGTTATTCCGATAAGTGTGCCATCGACAGGAGGCCCTATGCCCCTGGGCAGCACGGGAAATCGAGGCGTGAATTTTCGGAATATGGAAATCAGCTTAGGGAAAAACAGAAGGTTAAGAGGATTTATGGAGTGTTGGAACGGCAATTCCGCGGTTATTTCAAGAAGGCGGAGCGAAAAAAGGGAATTACGGGCGAAAACTTGCTCATCCTTTTGGAAAGACGGCTGGACAGTGTCATTTATCGCCTCGGTTTTGCCAGTTCCAGGAATGAGGCCAGACAACTAGTGAGACATTCCCACTTCTTGGTCAACGATAAGAAGGTGGACATACCATCATACCTCATTAAGCCCGGAGATGTAATTCGCTTAAGTGATAAGAGCAAGAATATCTCCAGAATATCGGAGGCCCTCGAATCCGTCGCTCGGCGGGGAATTCCCCAGTGGCTCGAGTTGGATAAGGCTAACCTGAGGGGAACGGTGAAGGGCCTTCCCTCGAGAGAAGATCTGACGATGCCCATTCAGGAGCAGCTCATCGTCGAACTCTATTCGAAATAGAAAGTTTATGGCGAAATCGGGGGGCCATTATTACGTTCCATCTTATGGAGTAGAAATCACCATTGGCTTTTCCCGTAGCCTCTATTCGAGGGGGAAATCATGCAGAGGAATTGGAAGGAACTCATAAAGCCTAAGAAGTTAGAGGTCGAAAGGGAAACCCTGACCCCATTTTATGGGAAATTTTATGCTGAACCTTTTGAGCGTGGATTTGGCATTACCATAGGCAACTCCCTTAGGCGAATCTTGCTGTCATCTCTTCAGGGAGCCGCCATCACCTCGGTAAAAATAGACGGAGTCCTCCATGAATTCACCAGTATTCCCGGTGTCACGGAGGATGTTACAGATATTATCCTCAACCTCAAGGAGGTTAAGATTAAACTCCACGCCGATGGCCCTAAGACTATACGAATTGAAACGGAAGGAGAAGGGGTGGTTAGGGCAGGCGATATTGTCACCGATGACACGATCGAGATCATGAACCCAGATCATCCCATTGCTACCTTGTCCCCTGATGGAAAGTTGAAGATGGAGATGGTGGTTAAGCGGGGGAAGGGGTATGTGCCCGCTGAGAGGAATAAGGAGGAGGACCAACCTATTGGAACCATCCCCATCGATGCCATATTCTCACCCATTACCAAGGTAAATTATACGGTTACCAATGCACGCGTAGGACAGATCACCGATTACGATAAGTTGACCGTGGAGGTGTGGACCAACGGATGTGTCCGCCCGGAAGATGCCGTTGCCTATGCCGCCAAGATATTGAAGGACCAGCTCAGTATCATGATCAACTTCGAGGAAGAGGACGAGACAGATGAAGAGGAAATGGAGCATGAACAGGAGCAGTTGAACGAAAACCTTTTCAAGAGCGTGGACGAATTAGAACTTTCAGTGAGGTCTGCCAATTGCCTCAAACATGCCGACATCAGATTGATCGGAGAACTGGTGCAAAAGACGGAATCGGAGATTCTAGGGACAAAAAACTTCGGGAGGAAATCCCTCAACGAGATCAAGGAGATATTGGCGGAAATGGGTCTCAGTTTGGGCATGAAGTTGGAAAATTTCCCTGCTAAACTTGCGGGGAGGGCCGGAGAGAATTCAACAACCCCGAATGAATAAGGAGAGATTCCACCATGCGACATCAAAAAGCGGGGAGAAAGCTCGGTCGTGACTCAAGCCATAGGATATCCATGTTGAGGAATATGGTTACCTCGTTTTTCGGCAAAGAGAGGATAGAGACCACGGATGCCAAGGCAAAGGAAGTTCAAAAACTCGCCGAAAAAATGATTACCCTTGGAAAACGAAGCAGCCTCCATGCAAGGAGGAATGCGCTGACCGTTATGAAAGACAGGAAAATTGTTAAAAAACTCTTTGAAGATATTGCTCCTCGCTTTCAAGACCGACAGGGGGGATATACACGAATCTTCAAAGCAGGGCATCGCCCTGGGGACGGGGCTCTTTTGAGTGTGATCGAATTGACCACCAAAGCGCCTTCCACCGATAAGGGAAAGGCGAAGACAAAGAAGAAAGCTTCCACATCCAAATCGGTTTCCAAAAAGAAAGGACCCACCACAAAACCCTTGTCGAAGGGAGAAAAGGGAAAAAGATTATCGAGGGCAAGAGGTCCTGGAGAAGGGGAAGGGACCAAGTGATTCCGGTTTTGTCCAGGTAGAGGCAATGCTGCTCTCTCGCCCTTTTCATCGCCTGGATATCAAAACAATGCTCGAATTAAGAAAGGTGAGTTTTACCTATAGCGATAAGGAAAAAGGTGGATCTTTGCGCATAAATGGCATTGACCTCATGGTTGAAAGGGGGGAATATATCGCGATCCTGGGGAGAAATGCGGCGGGTAAGACCACGTTGGCCAAACTGATCAAAGGCTTGCTCCGTCCCTCTTCGGGGCAAATTTTGGTCGATGGACGACCAATCAACCCAGGCGAGGGAGGATCCAATATTGGCCTGATTTTTCCCAACCCCGATGACCAGCTCCTTTTCCCCCTCGTCGAGGAGGAGTTAGCCTTTGGCTTGGAATGTATCGGGGTGGAAAGACAGATGATAAGAAAGAGGATAACGGAATATCTGGATTTGGTCGGAATGAAGGAATTTCTCAGCTTTCCCCTACACTTCCTTTCCAAATGCCAGCAGCAAAGGGTAGCCATTGCGGCAGTCCTGGCCCTGGAACCGAATTACCTCCTCCTCGACGAGGCTACCTCGCTCCTTGATCCCCATTGGAGAAGCCGATTCATGTCCGTTTTGTCTGAGCTGAACATCACAAGGAAGATGGCCGTCATCCATTTCACCACTTCCGTTGAGGAGGCCAGCTATGCTCATCTCATTCGCGTTTTGGAGAATGGTGAGTTAAGTACTCAATATATCCCCGCTGAAATTTCCTCCCTTGGGAGTCGTTTACTGGAAAAGGGATACTGCCTCCCTCCTGTCGCCGAGCTATCCCTCCTCCTTGAACAAATGGGCCACTCCATTCCCCCGGGAATCCCGACTATGGAGGAGATGGAGGTTTTTCTCCTGAGGGCAATGAGGGATTAGACCCCTCCCAGTTATCGACATTCTTGAAAGAGGATAAAGCCATTGGCCATCAAGATGAAGGGTAAGAAGGCCCTCCACGCCGTTATTTTCATCTTCCTGGGCGTTTTCCTTTTCATCCTCTTTCTCTCTATGGGGTTCCCCTATGAAGCCCTCAAGAGAAGAATCATCGGGGAGCTGGAGGCAAAGACTCCCTTCCGTTATGAAATTGAGCAAATCCGTCCTCATCCCTTATTGGGCTTCGCATTTAAGAACATAGGCGTCTATGCTCTGGTGGATTCAAAAAAGGTTAAAGTGTTAGGTGTGGAGCGGTTAAGAATTACCCTTTCCATCCTTCCCCTTGTATGGAGAAAAGTCTACTTTCGATTTTGGGGAAGAATGTTAGATGGCACCGTCGACGGGGATTTTTCTAAAAGAGAAAGAGAGAACCAATTAACGCTTGCGGGAAGGAATGTGAATCTCCAACGCGTCCAGTTTCTTCGGGAGGTTAAGGGGGTGGAGATTACGGGAATCCTGGAGGGAAAAACGCTGATGATTCTCAGGGAAGGGGATCTCTCTGGGCACTCCGGATCAGCTGAATTTCAGATAAACGAGGTGATGTTGAACAGATTGCCCTTGCCCGGCATAGGACCTCTCCGAGTGGGCCAAATTCAAGGGAGCATAGAACTAGAACGTGGAAAAGTCATTATTAAGCGACTCGTCTCCTCAGAAGGGGATTTCAATGGTCAGGTACTCGGAAATATCTTGCTCAATTCCCATCTTCCCCAAAGTCGGCTCAACCTGAAGATTACGATTAAACCTTCCGGGAAATTGGATCCTAGGTATCAGATGCTTCTCTCCCTTTTCGACCCCCAAAGCAAGACCGGGGGAGTTTATGCCTTCTCATTGAAGGGAACATTGCTCCAGCCTCGTTTTTCGACGAGATGAGAACTGGGGGCTATGGGAAAAAGAGCTTATCCTCCCATCGCGGAGAAAAGGTAACCCTGGGGTGAATCGAATTAAATCGATAGGAGATAGGCCAGGTTATCCAGGACGGTCGTGAAGAAGACGTTCTTCACGATATACCCTTCCGGAACCTCTATTTGGGCGGGGGCGAAGTTGAGGATTCCCCTGACGCGGGCTTCCACAAGTTGATCCGCCACCTTCTGCGCTTGATTCGCGGGGGTCGAGATTATCCCGATCTCGATGTTTCTCTCTGTTACTACTTCCCTCAAGGTATCGGAATGAAGGATTTCCACGGGCTTACCCAGCTTTTCCGATATCCTCCCAATGACCTTAGGGGGATCGATATCGAAAGCGGCCACGATCTTATAGTTTTGCTTCAGAAAATCCTTATATGAGAAGAGCGCTGAACCCAGATTTCCCATCCCGATAATTGCCATCCTCCATTCTTTGTCCGATCCGAGGATTCGTTTAATATCGAATAATAAATCCCTGACGTAATAACCAACTCCCCTGATACCAAACTCACCGAAGTAAGCCAAATCCTTTCTCACTTGGGCGGCGTTGACTGCGCACCGAGTGGCCAGTTGGGCCGAGGAAACAACTTTTTCCCTCTTGGCCTGTAATTGCTCCAAACACCTTGAATATCTTGACAACCGCCTAATGGTCGCCTCTGGAACCTTCGAAAATTTCAACTTCCAACCAACCCCCTTCGCTGAAAAAATGGAGGTATTTCTCGGTAATCTGAGATTCTTAACCCCCTAACTATACAGCACCTGAGACGGATATGCAAGCAGAAAGAAATTTTTTTCACAAAATCATTTGTTCCCTCAATCCTCACTCTTAGGCCAGATTTCCCCGCTGGAAACTCATACGTCGTGAATCGGTCCAGGCGGTTCGTTCAGTATATCTTGACATTGACCTCATTCCCATGCTACATATGATCATTGTCCAATGGTGAAAAGGGTTCAGCTATATACTGCATTTCCTTAGGCAGCTGAGGGAGATTTAGGAAAGAGTCCATCAATACGGTGAGATCGTAAGATCTTCGAACGGGATTTATGTAATGAATATCGGTGATCGCTTGAGGGAAGTGAGGATCTTAAGGGGAATATCACTTCGCAATTTAGCGAGAAAGGTAGGAGTTTCAGCGAGCTTTATTTCTCAAGTCGAACAGAACAAATGCCAACCTTCTTTGGACACGCTACGGAAGATTTCTGATGTGTTGGAGGTCAACACGAGCTATCTCCTTGAACCTGAAGACTATGGGCTAGCCCCATCCAAAGAAGTTGTGGAGATCCGGCTGCCGAACCGGTTGCGGTACCTATCTACCTTAGCGGATGTTTTGAAGAGTGTTTGTCAAAAGAATGGGGTACCCACCGAAGACATCGAGGATATCCTCGTGGCGGTCGATGAAGCTTCCACCAACGTTATAAAGTACGCCTATGAAGTTGGCCCCCTCAATTACTTTAAGGTGAGGGTTTCGTTGGATCGGGACCTGGTCCAGATAGACATTCTCGATCGAGGGAAGATGTTCAACCCATTGGAAAACCCTCCTCCCAGCAAAAACAAGCATTCAGGAGACGAGGAAGACCTCGGTATTGGAATCTACGTAATGAAGAAGGTGATGGATGATTTTCGCTACCGTTATTCGCCAAACGGAGGAAACCATCTGACTCTGATTAAGAGGATATTTCAAGCAAAGGGGAGAGGTCAATGAAGATCGAAGTTATCGACACCCAAAGGAATGACATTCATCTCGTTAAATTGGAGGGGCGATTGGATGCCAACTTCTCCTCCCAATTGGAGGATGAGATTGACAGGGTGTTGGAGCAGAAAACGAAGAGCATCATTCTGGATTTATCCGAGGTGACTTACCTGAGCAGCAGCGGCTTGAGGGTTTTGCTAGCTATCAATAAAGAAACGGAAAGGGATGGAGGCCTTGTTCTGATAAACCTTCCGGGCATCGTCAAGAAAGTTATCGAGGTCGCCGAATTGAGGGATTATCTGACCCAAGCGGACACCCTCGAGGAGGCCATGGCGCTACTGGAGGCCCAAAGGCAAGTTAAGGGAACAAACTCATAGGGTTTCCGACATGAATCTAAACCTCCGTCGCATGAAATTTAACTTCACCATCTCCAGGAAATTGCTCATCTTCTTCGTGATCGTTGCCCTGGTCCCCTTGGGATTCGTCACGGCCGTCACTCTGAGACGTTTACAGGAGACGATGAACCTATACAATCAGGCCAAAATCTCCACCAATCTGAAGACCGCCTGGGGGATCTACCAGGCAGAATTGGAAAAGATCGCCGATGGCATCCGGATTCTCTCCTCCCTGCCGGAGATTAAGCAAAAGATCCTTGACCGGGAAACCAGCGGATTAAGAAAGAAGGTCACGGTGTCCAAGCGAATCCTTAACGTGGATCTTATCAATCTGATAGACGGTTTTGGAAATGTCCTCTGCAAGACTAATAACGATCGGGAAGAGTATGCCCTCATGTATCTGGTAAGGGAGGCACTTAAGGGAAAGGAGATTATCTCCACGGAGATCTTTACCCCCAAAGAGGTGGATATCGAGGATGATACAAGGCAGACCTATGCCCAACAGTTGACCGTGAGGTACCGGGTCACTCCAAAAGCGAGGCCCCTCAATATCGAAAAAGGCCTGATGGGCATGGCATTGGTGGCTTTAATCCCTGTGATGGATGAAGAAAAGGTGATTGGGGTAGTGATGGGGGCCCAATTTCTGGTGAGAAACTATAAGATCGTGGATAAGATCGTGGAGAGTGTAGGAGAGGGGACTGCTACCATCTTCCAAGACGATCTTCGGATTTCGACCAATGTCAGGGACTTGGAAGGCTACAGGGCAGTGGGTACTCAGGTATCCGAGGAGGTTTACAATCAGGTGATCAAGGAGGGAAAACCCTGGAATTCCAGGGCCTTTGTGGTGACGGACTGGTACATCTCCTCCTATGAACCTATCAAGAACTATTGGGGAGACCGAGTTGGCATCCTCTATGTTGGCACCAAGGAGGCCTTCTTTACTCCATTGAGCGAATCCATATTGAGGCGTATCTATCTCATCGTAATCGGGGCCCTCCTGTTTACCATTCTCCTCTCCTCGAAGATTTCCAAAACCTTCACTCACCCGATACTGAGCATTATCGCGAAGACCAAGGTCATTGCGCAGGGAAAATTGGATACCAGAATCGATGTCCAGAGCAAGGATGAATTGGGGGAACTGGCAGAAGCTCTCAACACCATGAGCCAGAAATTACTGGAGAACAGGGATGAGATTCTCACCAAGCAGAGAATGGAGAGGGAGCTTGAGATAGCCTACCACATGCAGAAGAGGCTCCTGATCGAAAAATTTCCCGAGGTGAAGGGTTTAGAAATTGCAGGTGAGTGCATTCCCGCCACAGAGGTGGGAGGTGATTTCTATGACCTCCTCCGGGTCGGCGGTGGCTGCAGTACCATCGTCATCGGCGACGTGGCGGGGAAGGGTATGCCCGCTGCTATGTTCATGGGGATCGTCAGGAGTATTATCAGGGCGGAGGGTTTTGAGAGCTTCAGCGCCTCTGAGGTCATGAAAAAGGCCAACCGATTGATCTGCTTGGATTCTAAATCGGGCATGTTCGTTACCATCTTCTATGGCATTTACAACGAGATGGACAGAACACTGGAATATTGCAACGCAGGACATATCTATCCCATGTTGTATGAAACGGAGCCCCAAAAATTCACCTATCTCAATACAGAGGGGAGGCCTTTAGGAATAAGTACGGAGAGTAATTATGAGGCAAAGAAGCTCACCCTGGAAAGGGGTCAGACTCTTACCCTGTATACTGACGGGGTGGTAGAGGCAGTTGATGAGAATGAAGTCCCTTTCGGAGAAAACAGATTGAGGACTTTCATTCGGGAACATTCTCAGGCGTCTGCGGTTGACATTGTTCAAAAGCTGAAAGGTGAAATCGATCTGCATCGGGGAGCTGCCCCGCAATTCGACGATATAACCCTCATTGTGATCAAGGGAATATGATTCCTTCCGTTGAACAAGACCAGGTTTGATAAATGCCTGCCTATTCTTGCTTCTCCCTTTTTCCCTCTTTTTCCTTTTCTTCCTGTAGGGCTTTTTTGGCTCGGTCGAGCTTGAATCTCCTCGAGCTATAAGGCGTCATGCGGGAGGTGAGATTCCACGGGCCGTTGAACCTCTTGTTCTTTTCAGCCGATTTCTCCTCCATCCTAGCGATCATCTCCTCCTCCCGTCTTTTCTCTTCCGTCTCATCTGAAAAGAACTTCCTCCCTTCTATCTCCTCCAACTCCAGCGGGTGGTGAAGCAGCATCTCTTCTTCCGAGATCTTCCCGGTAATTTTCGCCCAATTCATGGGATAGACTTCAGGATCGAACATGACGGAATAGAGGTGCCACACGAGGATGGTCATGCTTGCCAGGATAGCCTCATAGAAATGAATAATCCTGGCTACGTTTACCCCCCAACTGGGTAAGAAGAGGCTGAAGATCTTAGGATACCAGAGGATGAATCCCGTGACCGTCATGACTAAGGTTCCCCACAGGGCCCCAAAGTATTCGATCTTCTCTATGTAGCTGTACCTCCCAAATCTCGGTCGTTGCTTTGATATACCGAGATCATATCCGATCAATTTGAAGGCATCCAAAAGGTCTTGGAAAACGGGGATCAGGGCTACCATGTGGCTCCGCCCTCTCTTGGTGGATATCATGTACAGGACATGGTAGACACCGAGGAATACGGTAATCACCCCCGCTACCCTGTGGAGGAGACCCCTCATGGGGCTGGCAGAAGGGTGGAAAAAAATCCCTACCCACCATGCATCGGGATATTTCAGGGCAAAGCCCGTGATCACCAAAATGGTGAAGCTTGCTGCGAGCAAGCCATGTTGAATCCTTTCGTTAACGGTGAGCCTCTGGTAATACTTCACCCCCTCCTGTTTCCTCGCTGCCAGCCATTTCCGGAGGAAATCAATTCCCCCGTGGAAGTACATGAAGACGATCACCAGGATGATCAGGATAATATAAAATACTCTCACCCAGGAAGCTATCTTGTCCCCGATGGGGGCGGCTCCTGTCGAGGGCGCAAAATGGACGGGAAACGTTGCGAAGTTCTTTGAAGCACCGGGGTGGCACGTTCCGCAGGTTCTTGTAAGGTTGGACTTGTGGATACTCGACCGGGGATCGTTGGAGGGGCGGATGTCGTGAATTCCATGACAACTGGCACAGTTGGCCGCAACCACGTCTCCTCCCTTTCTGGCCAAACCGTGGTAGCTATCCAGATAGGACTTCACCTTGAGGGCCGATACGCCGTACTCCCTGGTGATCCACTCCGCCCCGTGGCATTGGGGACAGGTGGTCATGGCGATCTTCTGTTCCGCAACGGAGGAATCCGGGTCAACCTTGGCCTTGATGCTGTGGATACCATGGCAATCGGTACAGACGGGAGAGCGTCCCACCCCCTTTTTCGTCGCACGCCCGTGAACACTTCCCTCATATTCTCGAAAAGCCGCAGAATGGCACTTTCCGCAGGTGGAGGAGACATTCT
Organism: uncultured Syntrophobacterales bacterium; assembly: GCA_964346945.1. Lineage (GTDB taxonomy): Bacteria > Desulfobacterota > BSN033 > WVXP01. The sequence goes on along the minus strand of CAYFXL010000025.1, from coordinate 7,769 downwards.
GCCAGGAGATCATGGAGTTCGGGTCTAAGGGGCTCTTGAGATTGTGTGAGCTGTGACAGTCACTACAGGCGGCAGCCCCCGCAATACCGCGTTTTACGGCACGCCCGTGAACACTCTCCTTGTAAATAATCCCAGGCAATATCCGGTCGGGAATACCACGATGTTCCTTCACGAAGGCCACATTGGCGTGACATCGGTCACAGGTCTCCTCCAAATTCAGGGGGTTAACCTTTGACATAATGTGGTCTTGGGGGTAGACGTAATGATAACCGTGGCAGTCGCGACACCGAGCCGAATCCCCCACACCGCGTTTAACGGCGACTGCATGGAGGCTCCCCTGGTAGACTTTCTCCACTTCCTCATGGCATTGGCCGCAGTTGACCGGTTTGAGCCTTGCGGCATGTTCCGCCTCCATATCCTCCAGATCGGTATGACAACCAACGCATGAGATCTCTGCGTGAACGGAGTTCTCCCAGTTCGCCTTGTCCACATATAAGGAAACCTCCCTTCCTACATCATCAACCGTAACGAGCTCCCTATCACTATGGCATTCGAAACAGAGGTTATCCTCCTTTGCCCAGAGATCCCCAGGAATGAGGAAGCATCCAACGGTCAATAACAGGAACGTCAGGGTCCGAAATTGTGCCTTTATCCTTCCCATCCACGATCCCTCCCTTGGGTTTTGTGATTTTTTTAACATAGTATCTTTCAATTGTCAACTAAATTATTAAGTAATACTTAACGAACTGCAAGGGGGAAGGAATCTTTTAGGGCTTATAGTCCCGAATGCTTTGGTTCAATCCAAAGGAAATAATTCTCCTAAGAAACATATAACAGGAAAGGAGTGCAGTGCTGAAGGCTGGTTTTGCAGGGCGATCCTACGTTCGAGCTTTGACGTCAGATAAACACTCATGATCCTCCTGGACATTGCTGTTTTGGTGATCCTCCAGTTTTTCCGTGAAAGCAGTTAGGATCAGGCCCGAAGAGTTCTCCGAAGGAGGTGTAAGCACGGGCCCTGCATCCTCCGCAGATATCACGGATTGAACAACGCCCGCACCATCCCCGGATATTCTCCCTATTCCTCAGTCTTTTCAAGACAGGGTTTTTAGTCCAAACTTCCGCGAGAGTTTTTTCCCGAATATTTCCGATCTTCAATGGAAGCATGTCGCAAGGCCTGATAGAGCCATCAGGATCAACCGAAAGGAGAGTGATGCCTGCAGAACATCCCTTGGAAAAAAAAGCGGCTCCCGCCTGGATGCGTCCATAGGGGAGGAGCTTCATTGCTCCCTTGGCTAACTGGTTAAAGGAGAATCCCCCCAGTATTTTATCGGCAACGAGGGGGGCCTGAGGAGCTGTCGTCGATATCTCCAAGGGACTCTCCCGCAAGATCTTACAGCGGGTTTCAGCCATGATGAGATGGAGCATCTTCCTTCTTTTTTCACCATCCAGGTCCAGCTCAACTTCATTACCTCCGCGTCCGCTGGGAACAAAGTTGAAGATTATGATCCTCTTGCAGCCCAGTTCCTTGGCCATCTGAACGATAGAGGGGATCTCAAGGAAGTTCGCTTGGGTGGCTGTGATTGAGATTCCTGTGTCCAGACCTGCGTCCACGGCATCTTGAATCCCTCCAATAGCCTTTTCCCAGCATCCCTTTCCGCGAAGGGAATCGTGGATGTCCGGGGAAACTGAATCGACACTGACTTTGATGTAGTCGAGACCAACTTCCTTCAAGCAGTCAGCAGTTTCGCGGGTAAGGAGGGTTCCATTGGTGATGAGAACGGTGTAAAGTCCTTTTTGATGGGCCTCGTGAATCATTTCAGGCAAATCGGGAGCAGTCAGAGGTTCGCCACCAGCGATCATAAGGGCGTTAGTTCCCGTTTCCGCAACTTGCTGGATCAACTCAAGCTTCTCGCCTCGGGTTAGTTCGTCTTTCATGGGATTTTGATCGGCATCCACATGACAGTAAACACAGCGGAGGTTACAGGATCGAGTAATTTCCCATACAAGGATAACCGGTGCCCCTGATGGCTGTGGAGTGTTTTTCCCGAACTGGCTGAATCCTCGAAGATAATTGAGAATCAGATGGCGAGTGTGTTTTTCCGACAAGAGCGCTCTGAATACAGGACGGTCCACCCCGAGCCAGACCCTCGGTATTTCCAGGAGAAATTGATACGCCAACACTTCCACGTAACAGAGCCAAGGAATGGAAATGTTGTTTTCTCCTTTTTCACCATAGTGAGCCATGGCCCTTTCCAGGTGATTGTCACGGCAGAGAGTGCATCGACAGCTGGCGCTTCTCGAAAAAGACCGGAAAAGGGGGGAACCCGCCAACCGTTGGAACCGTTCAACTGCCCCGAGGGTTGGGGTCGAGTAAAAGGACCGATTGAAGGATATGTTCATCTGCGTTGCTCTAGGATGTTCAGTTGGCAGGGAGTCTATTGTTGAGAAAGAATAGTTTCATTACTACCGTTGATCCAACGACTACGGCAATAAGCTCAGTTTTTCCTTGAATGAAACGGACCCTCTAGAAGAAACAGAATGAGAATGAACAGAGGAACAATAAAGATAGTCAAGGAAAGACCGACCGCGGTAAGTATTAAAACGGTTTTCATTGAGGGAATCTCCTCTTTATGATTTGTCAAGTACCACTTAACAAATATCTTTAATTTTGTCAACAGAAAACGAGACATCCGGCGGGATCTGATCCGAGGTTTGAATCGAGTAAACTGTATTTTTGAAATTCTGCTGGTCCCCATAGATCCAACACTTCAATCGCAAATCGATCGCGAGGACGAGGCATCAAAAACCACCGAGATTTTTGACATATAAACATCGTAAGTAGTTGATTTCACCCTTTGTAGTTGAATCAGGTCATCGCTACCAATTCCGAAGACCTTGTCCCTTTTTCCTTCATATTCCAAACGCAACTGTCATGCCTTGAAGGGCACGCACCAGGTATGGAAAAATATCGGTTGAACCTTTCTGGGGGAAGAGGGTGTCTATTTTCTAATAAATAGACGGAATTGGTAAAGAACCCCGATTGCAGATTTCGTGTTCCGTACGGAATACGCATATTGAATCAGAAGAGAAAACATGGCAGAAATAACCTACCTCTCAATAAGAGTAAATTATAATGCCCCACTCTGCCATCCATATGGGTTCCTTTTTATGGATATCTCGTTTGCAGTTCACTAAAAGCATCATGGATTTTGTTCAAACTCCTTCACTGCGTTCAAGCATTCTCCTGGACGGGATTACAAAAACAGGAAATGGGCTACGGCGGATGACATTTTCAGCAACACTTCCGTAAAAGACATGTTCTAATCCTGTTCGACTGTGCGTACCCAAAACAAGAAGATCTACCTTCTCCCTTTCGGCAAATTTGATTATTTCCTCATCTTCCCTACCAATTTTCGTAACGATTTCAAACTTTATCCCATTTTCCATCCTTTTCACATAGTGCTCCCTATACTTAATATCCAGATCTTCTTCTACAATGCCTATCTGTATCTTTTCTGAATCCTCCCTGGTTATATACTTCCCGCACAATGCCAGATGGGGATTAGCAGGTATCACATGTAAAATGTAAAGAAGGCCCCCACCTATTTTGGCAATGCCAAGGGCAAACTCAAAAGCGTAATCTGAATTTTCTGAGAAATCTGTACAGAAAAGTACCTTCTTGTATCTCTGATATTCCATCGTTTTCCTCCTCCATATGGTATAGGGTAAAAAGATTACCGCTTTTCAGCATCATTCCCTGATCAAGCCATTACATCGCGGATTGCACAAGGCGACCCGATCTGTTCCTCAATCCACGAGATATCCCGGGCCAAGAGGAACAAAGTCCTCTGGTCCTGCCAGATGACATTCAACTAAAGATAATGAATCCAGGATTGCTCAGAGATGTGACTAGCGCAGGCAACTGTTGCCGCCCTTTTTGACCCCCCTATTCTAGATTCATAGATTCGAAAATATTTCCACCTCGTTAGAGTTGATCGGAGAGGAGCATCAGAACCAATGAGTGAGAGTTATTTGTAGATGGAGGATGGGAAAGCTCCCAAGCCGCTCGACACGTTATTACATGGAGCTTGGCCGCCGTCTCATCAACTTTCGCCCTCGATGATAGTAGTCAATGCCTTCTCCTTCGCCCCTCATATGCACCTGACAAATCGGACCAAATCGGATTCCGTGGTAATCCCCACCAGTTTTCCGTTTTCCACAACCGGAAGGGACCCAATCCTTTTCTCTTGACACAACAGCAGTACATCTCTGAAATCCGTATCTGGAGGAATAGTAATAGGGTTTTTGACCATGATATCCTTCGCCTTCTTCGTCTCTAAAAGATGACGGACTTGATGAATCGACAACGACATGCCCGGAGAGGCAAAAGCCTCCAAAATCATCCTTGCAGTTACTATCCCCGCCAGTCTGCCCTCATCCACTACGGGGAGCCTCCGGATGTTGTTCTTCCTCATAATCTCCATGGCATCCAAAATGGAAGTCTCGCGGTCCACGGTGATGGGATTTTCCGTCATGATATCTCGTATTTTCATCCCGTTTCCTCCACATAACGGTTTAGTCGGTTTTGCCACCGCCCATCCCCCCTTTTCCTCATGCCAATTCCAATGTATGATCTCAATCGTTAAGTATTACTTAACATTAATTCCAATCCCTGTCAACTCTTTTCTCGCATCCTCATACCCTCTTTTACCTCAGATTATGCAGAAAGGAGCGTGAACGCATTATGACTATGTGGGTAGAGAGAAGGGTTGCCGGAGAAGACCCTGTAAGGTAGATCTTTGACTCGCGAAAGCTCTGTAAAGCTTGTTTGAGGGGACATTATGTAATCATAGAGTCGGACATTGTTGCCGGATAGCTACTTGAAGTGATTCTGAAGAAGGCTTGGCATCACTTTGACAGTCGTTGTTTGAAGGATTGGGATATAAGGGAATAATCGAGAAACAAAATCGGAAATATTGCCGATTATCTCAACGGGGAGCCCTTTTTTCCTTCAAAGAGTCGAACGGCTTCCTTTGGGTCGTTTGTATGGCAAAACATATCAAGAGTCTTAGAGGTTCTGAGTACCTTCTTCGCTGTTTCCTGCACATTGAGCAGTATCAGGTCGCCCCCCTTACTCCTGAGTACATTTGCCAATGAAAGAAGGACCTTAATTCCAGCACTACTCAAAAAAGTGACCCCTGAGCATTCAAGGATGATCTTTGTAGCTCTTCTCAATATTGGTTCAAGGGAGTCCTCTAGTTGTGAAGCATAATAGGAATCTAGTCTTCCCTTTACTTTGATGAGGTGAATGTCGTGTTCTTTGAGATATGAAATATCAAGATCCATAGCTATCTACCTCTCTTTATCGGGCATTTTGAGCATTAAAAACCTCTATTTGAGGTGAGCGCTGGCTGAACACACTAAACCTGGCTGTCAAGACCATCAGCCCTCCTCTTTAAACGGTAAATCAGACCGCCAGAGTCATCATCGGTTTCTGCCCCCATGATTCCTTCTACTAACCCTTTGACGCTGAGATACTCCAGCCTCTCTGAAATTTCTTCTTTCGTTGTACGCCCCCTTCATGCGTCGTCTTCACCACATTCGTACCAGAGCTGCAAAAGGTTCAAATGTTCATAAAGGGAAAGGATCCGTGAGATAATTCGGGCAATTGTGTCTAGTTTGTTCTTTCCTTTCATTGGGATGCCCTAACTCTTTTTGGCAGTGCTTTGCTCGTTTGAGCGCTTATAACGGAAGGCCGCTTCGTAACATGGTGTTGTACAGTGTAAATTAATACAACTTCGTAATTCTGTAAAGAAGGAATCATCTATACTTCACCTCGGGACTAAAGATCATTCGCCATGGCTAAGATGAGAGTGCGAGGAAAGTTCGCACAACAGGTGGTGAAACTTTGGCCCAGTCATCGGATGGCTTCTGAACTGAAGACCGGGAAGACTCTTCTCGCACGTCCGAGCTCAAAAGCAAAGGATTTTTGGGTCAACTCCGCGGAAGCTGTGGCACCTTTTTCACAGAATTAGTTTATCCTAAATTGCCCAAGGAGGAGAAAAGGAGAAGATAGACTGCACCATAGATACCCAGGAGGATTGCGTGGAAGGAGAAGATGTGGGAATCCCCCGGAGACCCGGGTGTCTCACGCTCCATTGCGTGGATCTTGTGCAGGATGTAGAAGGCCCATCCGATTCCGATGATGGTCAAAACAATCTGTACCGCCCATATGAGGTTTATGGTGATGATGGCAGATGAAGTCTCCGCCCCGGCCGCAAATGGGATCTTAATAAATTGTAGAGCCAGGCCGCTGCCTCCCGGCACATAGCGGATATGATTGGCAAAATGACCACATAGGGCCAGGGGGATAAAGGCGAAGCTATAGCGCGTAACGTTCGTATCCGTTCCCGTTCGTTCTGCATCCCGATAGAAGACCAGCCGGGGAAACTCCACGAGGAATAGGGAAAAGAAAACGATAATAACGAGGAGGATTGTGTAACCTTGGTCGGGAGTGAACCTTGGAAAGGGAAAAGGGGGCTGGAGGAACAATTCAAATTGGGGCAAATCCGGCAGGATTTCCACAAACAGGAGGCTCGCCAGAAGGAGCGAAAAGAATGCCCCTCCTTTCACCGGTTTGGTCCGCGTCCATATCTCTTGTCCCGGCACACGCAAATTTAACTGGACCGACCTGTAAGGACAGTTTTGGACGCAGTAGGTGCAAACCCGGCAGCTCTGGTTATCTTCCAGGAAAAGGGGGTGGCGAAACATAGGGCATCCATAGATCTTTCCCCCTTTGAAACATTCGTGGGTTTTGCACTCATTGATACAGACGTTGGTATTAGCTCGCACCTCCAGAATGGAGGCCATCGCGTAGATTCCGCACATATTGCCAAGGGCACAGATGTACCGACACCAAACCTTTCTTTCGAAGATGAGGCTGAAAATGATAGCTCCTAACATAATGGATAGTAAAACGAACCCGGTCGGCATGGGGAATTCACGGGCCCTCGTCACCTTCTCCAACCAGAGGATAAGCACGAAGAGAAAGGCGGGTAACCAGAGTTCCGTCCTCTTCAAGATTCCCGGCAGTTTCCGTTGAAGGCTGAAAAACCTCTGGATGAACCCTGAAAACGTCCCGATTGGACAGATAGCGCACCAGCTTCTGGCGGAGAAGAAGGAAAGGAGAAAGAGGCTTGGCCACCAAACCGACAAAACCAGGATGTTACCGATATTTTTCCCGCTCACCTGTGTGCCCCAAAAGAGCGAGTAAAAAATAAACCCGAATACTGCCACGGTGAAGGCACGGACCAGGTAGGGGTACATGCTGCTCTGGAAATATCCCCGAACTAATGTGTTTCTGAGCAGGTTGTACTTTCCCCTTCCCTCTACGGAGGGGAGACCCAGATAGACCTGATCGGGTAAAACGGTATCCCCCTCGGTCAAGACGACAGCCCGTTCGACCACTTCTTCCAGCTCCCCCACGTTACCCGGGTAATGGTACGAGAGGAAGAGATTCATGGCATCCGTTGAAACCCTTGAAACAGGCTTCCCCATTTGCTGCCCTGATTTTTGGGTGAAATGCCCCACCAATTCGGGGATATCCCGTTTCCGTTCTCGTAAGGGAGGGACTGCGATATCATTCCCCTCAAGCTGGTCCAGGAGCCCCTTGAAAAATGTTCCCAGTTTTGCCATTTCCGGTAGATCCATCTCCGTAGTCGCGATGACTCGAACATCCACCGAAAGCGTCTCCCTGCCTCCAAGCCGTC
>CAYFXL010000024.1:0-24557 GCA_964346945.1 uncultured Syntrophobacterales bacterium | reverse complement strand
GGTGCATCTCCTTGCAGACAAATTCACCCAGTCCCCGTTTGAGCCGTGCCTCCTGTGTGGGACAACTGGGGACCTCTATAATTACCTCGTCCTCCCCCTCTTGGATCTGGTAGCCCACCAGGATATGCCAGGGGAAGTATTGTAAGGCCTTGACGAACCCCTGGAGTCCCTTCTCCTCGATATGAAAGCGCCGAATCAGGTTCCTCGCGGCCATTCCAGCCACCCTCCCCCATACTCGCTCGTTGATTCGTTCCGCTGTCTGCTGATCGAATTCCTCGCCGACGTAGATGAACCAGAAGGCATCCACTACCCGGTAGTGCCACAGCAGAAATTCGATGTAGCTTTTTAAGGCTGGTATTTCCATCTCATCGAACTGTGAAAGATCCATTGTGCCTCCTTCGGGAGGGGTCATCTTCCCCCCTACGGGTTATGGTAACGACGGCTAGGTTACTATTTCTGAAAAGACATCTTCGACTATGTTCAAGGCGATATCGATCTCCCTGCGGGTTACGTTGAGGGGAGGGAGAAAGCGGATTGATTCGAACCCGCACGATGTTAGCAGTAACCCCTTTTGTAAGGCATTTCGAATCACTCGGTTCCGCAGGTCATCGGTCTCTACCGAGATGGCGTCCATGAGCCCGAGACCTCGAACATCGTGGATCACGGGGAACCGGGATTGGAGTTGGCGTAAACCGGCGAGGAAGTAGTTTCCCATCTCCTCCGCATTCTTGAGCAAATCCTCTTCCTGGATGATCTGAATGATTTGATAGCCCACGGCTGAGCTGATGGCATTGCCCTCGCCCCATGTCGAGGAAATCCTCCTCTCCTCTCGGGGAAAGAGCGTGCTTTTCCCAATGGTAGCGCCCACCCGCAAGGCCTTGGCAGAGGTTATGATGTCTGGTACCACGCCGAAATGTTCCACTGCCCACCACTTTCCCGTACGCCCTAAACCGGATTGGATTTCATCCACAATCAGTGGAATTCCCTCGCGCTGAGCAATCTCGGCCACTTCCCGGATGAACTCGGGATTCGCTATATCATATCCTCCTTCACCTAGGATGGGCTCGATGATGATATAGGCCACCTCCTCCGGGTTGATAAGACCGATATCCGGATCGAGGACTTGGGCCAGACGGCTGATCACACCTTTCCTTCTGATGGAGTATATCTTCCAACCACAGTCGCAGCCTTCTCGGCACCGACAGAAGGGAAGCTCCACGATCTTGGGGATTTCGGGATACCAATCCCGGTGAACCTTCTTGCTCCGGTTGAGGGAGAGGGCCCCCAAGGTTCGCCCGTGGAATGCCCCGTAAAAGCAGAAGCCATATCCATGGTTTCGACGGTAGTCGTAACAGATCTTGATGGCGTTTTCAACCGCCTCTGCACCGGAATTGGATAAGAAGGCGCTGTTGAAACCGAATTGTTCGGAGATCTCCATGAGCTTGTGGTGGAGGTGGGATGGTGTCGGAATGGGACAGTTGTCGGGATCTTCGCCGAAGGCGCCGATGAAGTCGGTCCCGGCATATCGATCCGGGTCAATTGCGGCGATTTTCTTCGCCATTTCGACAAGGATGGGATGATTGTAGCCCAACGGAGAGCTCGCCACATGGCTAACGAAGTCCATGATGATATTGCCATCTACATCCATACAGAATGGCCCAATGGCTGGTTTAGATCGATCCCAAATAAAATCGTAGAAATATGTTGAATGAGCGGCATGCTTCTTATGAAATTGAGCCCATTTGCGTGCATTTGGGCCGGGAGGGGTAACCTTTATGAACGGTGCAACCTTTTCTCTCTCCATGGCAATCTCCTCGTTTATAACGTTTAGATGGTTTATCAGTTTATTTTGTTTGTTTGGTTTCTTTAGTTCTCTTGAGTACTCCGTCGTCCCTGAGTGTAGTCCGCTGGAGAAGTATGGAACCCACCGAGGGTGAGCAGGCAGGGGAAGGCCTGCCCTTTAGAGGCCTGAAGGCGCACATGTTCCCCGGGACCCTGGAAGGGTCACTTCTGAGGCATTGGACCGAAGGAACAATGAGGTACTCAAAACTTTGGCTGAAAAACATCTATTTCAATACAGGGATGAGCACATCTTCCAATCTGGGATGGCCGATCCCCTGGTATTCATATCGAACCCTTATCAACGGCTTGCCGATCGTAATCAACCTGGACAGGTCGACCGGGGTGGCGCTAACCACCAAATCACATTCCGTCGCGTTGATGGTCGCTTCCAATTCCTCGATCTGCTCGGTGCTATATCCAACCGCCGGAAGAACCTTCTCCAAATGGGGATATTTCTCAAAGGTCTCCTGCAGGCTCCCCACTGCGAACGGCCTGGCGTCCACCAAGCCCCTGGCACCAAATTTCTGAGCTGCCACAACCCCTGCACCATAGGGCATCTCCCCATGGGTCACCGTCGGTCCATCCTCGATAACGAGGACCCTCTTCCCCGAAATGAAGGAGGGATCTTCAACAGATACGGGTGAAGCAGCGTAAATGACCACAGCCTTGGAGTTGACGTGCCGGATGTTATCCCTCATTCGATCCAGATTTCGGGGATCTACCGTATCGACTTTATTGATCACCACTGCGTCAGCAAGGCGCATATTGGTTTCCCCCGGGTAATACTGGAGCTCGTGTCCTGGCCTGTGGGGATCGACGAGCACGATGTGAACTGTAGGCTTGAAAAAGGGCGTATCGTTGTTTCCTCCGTCCCATACGAGGATATCCGCCTCCTCCTGAGCTCGTGAGAGAATCTCCTCATAATCGACGCCCGCGTATACGACCGAGCCTCTTTCAATATGGGGTTCATATTCCTCTCGCTCCTCGATGGTGCAGTGAAAACGGTCGAAATCCTCTCGGCTCGCAAACCGCTGGACCCTTTGCCGGACAAGGTCTCCATATGCCATGGGGTGGCGAACTACGACCACGGTTTTGCCCTTTTGGGCCAGGATGTCGCATATCCTCCGGGTAGTTTGACTCTTGCCACACCCGGTTCTTACCGCTCCCACGGAGACAACGGGTACCCTGGCCTCCAATTGCGTGTGAGCGACCCCCAACATCATGAAATCGGCTCCCGCGGCGCTCACCTCGGCTTCGCGGTGCATCAGATCTACATAGGAGATGTCGCTATAGGAAAAGACCACCAGGTCAACGGATTCCGAACGGACCAGGGAAACGAGCTCCGATTCCGAATAGATCGGAATTCCCTTTGGGTAGAGTTCCCCCGCTAACTCAGCCGGATAACACCTCCCCTCGATGGTTGGGATCTGCGCTGCCGTGAAGGCAACGACCCGGTACTCCGCTCGATCGCGAAAGCAGACGTTGAAGTTGTGAAAATCTCTTCCTGCCGCCCCCATGATTATCACCCTTACGGGTCCCCTCGTTCTCTTTTTTTTCATCACCGCTGGCCCCCAAAGAAGGTGTAATTTACGCCCTTGAGCATTTTCCTGATCTACTGCGGACCTCGGTCTTCGCCATGCCTTCCAATATGGTCACCAGGGCGGAATGATCGAGTTCGTCATTTCCCCGCGCCGCCAAGGCTTTCCACATTTGCCCGACCAATGCCGTCCCCGGCAATGGGACCCCCAAATCTTTGGCCGAGGACAGTGCGTTTTCCATATCCTTCTGGTGCAATTTGGCTTTGGCTCCTGGCTTGAAGTTCCGCTCTAACATCCGCTGACCATGGAGATCGAGGACGCGGCTTTGGGCAAATCCACCCAATAATGCCTCCCGGACCTTACTCGGATCTACCCCGGCTTTCGCGGCAAAAACCAGGGCTTCCGCAACTGCCTCGATGGTGAGGCCAACGACAATCTGGTTACATAGTTTACAGGTTTGACCTGCCCCATTTTCTCCAACATGGATGATATTCTTTCCCATCGTCTCGAAAATGGGCCTTACCCGCTGGAAGACCTCGGGCTTCCCGCCCACCATGATGGAAAGCGTCCCATTGATCGCTCCCCCTTCGCCGCCGCTTACGGGGGCATCCAACATATCTATTCCCTTATCTCCCAATTTCGTAGCGATCTGTTTGGTGAAAATGGGAGAAATGGAGCTCATGTCTACAACGACCATTCCCGCTCTACCCCCTTCTGCCACCCCATTCTCACCAAGAACCACCTCGCCCACGGCAGCGGAATCAGATACCATCACGAAGACAATATCACTCCTTTTGGCAAGCTCCTTGGGAGAGGTACAGAAGGGAACGCCCTCCGCCTCCAACTCTCTCCCTCGGCCCGGGGTTCGATTATAAGCCACCAAGGGGTATCCGGCTTTCAGGATATTTCTTGCCATGGGGTTGCCCATAATCCCCAGCCCAATAAACCCAATCCGATCCGCCATGCTCCCCTCCCCCCTCTCTTTGCTCTTCATTTTGAAGCTCAGATCCTTCTCCTCATCTCCTCAATGGCCTTGCTCGTGAGTTCCCTCAAAAAAGAAAGGCCGAGCCTATGGGTACGTTTCATATCTTCGATATGCGCGATTTCGGTCGGCGAGTGGCTGCACCGCCTGGGCATAAATATGCCACCGGTCGGGATTCCTCCCCCCTCCATATGAATGGTAGCCGCATCCGTCCACGTCCGGAGGATATCGGTCTGAAAGGGAATGTCATGCCTTTTGGCGGTATCGATGAGTCGATCTCGGATCTTCCGGGAGTATATGGTCCCCATCAAAATGTTGGGCAAGAAATCCATAGCACGGATGACGGGCCCCAGGCCCAACTGAACCGCTGTCTGCTGCGGGGGAGTCGTGGGATCCCCTGCTGGAACAGTATCGATGACCAAGGCAAGATCCGGCCTCAGGGATTGGGCCGCCACCCTGGCACCTCGGGATCCAATCTCTTCCTGGGTCGTCGCTACCAGGTAGATGGCGTAATCCAGAGAAGATGCCCTGAGTTCCATGGCCAGTTCCCTGAGAACGGCACAACCCATTCGGTTATCGAGGGCCTTGCTGACGATGTATCCCCTTCCCAGTTCCTGGTAGTTCGGGTGATAAACGATAAAATCCCCAACTTCAATTCCCATCTCGCCCACATCCGCCGCGGTTCTGGCTCCCACGTCGATCCAAAGATCGTGGACTGATATCGGCTTTTTCTGTTCTTCAGAGGTCAATAGGTGCGTCCCCTTCACCCCGATGATTCCCGTTTTAACACCTTTCCGAGAGACGATGTCAACCTTTCGGCTAAGCAGGACCCTCTCGTCTATCACTCCATTGAGGTCGAAATAGATATACCCCTGGGGATTGATGTACTTTACGCACATTCCCACTTCATCGGTATGGGCACAGACCATCACGGATCTCTTCGATTTCGAGGGGCCGATGCGGGCAACGACGTTGCCCATGGAATCCGCCGTAACATCGGGGACGATTTTGGCGAATTGCCGGAACATCTCCTTGCCCACATCCTCCTCAAAACCCGATCCTCCTGGAATGGATACCAACTTCTTCAGGAAATCCTCCATCGGCTCCCCCTCATCGTCGACTATTCTCAACCTCTAAACGAGTTTGCCACAATAAGGACAGTAGTCAAACTCCCTCCTCAATGCTCTACCGCAACGCCTGCAGAGTAAATCGCCAGTTGTGGCTCTCGTGCCGATGCCGTGGCCCATTTCATCGGAAATGCCCCCGCATCTTTCGCAGATGATGAGGGGTTTGCCCCGGCTTACCGGCAAGATGGGGATCAAAAAGACGCTCAGGTAATGATCAATCCTCTTGAGATAGGCCTGGGCCTCACCGCAGAGAGGACACAACCTTGGATTGCTATCAATCGTCTTGGTTCTTGGATGAACTCCCGCAATGAAAATCATGGGATGCGTTCGATGAATTGGTCCCCTATTATTTTGAGAGATTTCAATGTGAGAAGTGTAACCATTTGGGATCATCTTGTCAAAACAGAGATAGAAGATTGGGTCTGTTGGGTTTATCTCGTTTCTTTGGTTCAGATCGTTTGGTTGGTTTATTCGGTTTATTGGGTTTCTGGCGAGATCGATGTCCATGCCCGAAATTTACTGGAGAAGGATCACTCCTGAACAGGCCGCTGCCCTGGCGGCCTGGAGCGAACAGTAAAGAATCTTAGCTAGCCATTTTTGGTGAAGCGAAACGGCCGCAAATTCAATGTCTGAGCTTGAAGGACGAGTTTTGGAACGAATTTGGGCGCAAGGGCTCATGTGCAATGGAGCGAACTTTGGAATGGTCAAAGATTCCTTTCAGGGAGCGAAATGGAGTTTGGACAAGGGGCCACGAAGGAGAGATTGAAAAGGAATCCTCAGTCCGTTGTCTGCCATTTGTTGGTATAATAACGATCCGTTAGGTAGTATTGACACAAGGAGGTAAGGAGACGATGACCCCCAGGATATCCGCAACGGTTTCCTTGACGAAGGACGAGATTGTCCACCTCTATTCCGGAGGAGTCTTAAACCTGAGGATCAAGGCGAAAGAAGCGGAGGCATCAATTGAGATCTCCAGTTCGGATGCCCCTCCTACACGAGCCACTCGAATCCGCTTTAAAACTATCACGGCGGAATAGCGAGAGAGCATCCGTTTTCGAAAATGCCGAAGAAGTGTCGGCAGGTATGCATGGTCATACAGGAACCCGATACGGCACCCTAAACCCGCAATCTCCCTTGGAGTTCCCTTTCCAGGGCCCGAAGGATTCGGCCCCTCATGCGGCTGACATCTTCGGGCGTGAGGGTCTTGTCCGGGGCCCGATAGGTCAATGAGTAGGCCAGGCTTTTTTTGCCGGGCGAAACCTGGGGTCCCTGATAGAGGTCGAACAGTTTGGTTTCGACGAGAAATTTCCCTCCGGCCCTCTGGATCACCTCTTGGACTCGTTGGGCCGGGATATCCTCATCGACGACAATGGCCAAATCCTCGCTGAGGGATGGAAACCGAGAGATAGGAGCCAGATCGACGGCGAGGCACGCATCTTCAAGGAGCATCTCCAAGTCCAACTCCGCCATACAGACGGGCCGCTGGGGTTCCTGCGAAAGGTCAAAGGCGTCAAGAACCTTGGGATGAACTTCGCCCAGTATCCCCGCTTCTCCCTTTTTTGTGATCAACTGTGCAGCGCGACCGGGATGGAACGTGGACCTCTCGGCCGGTTGTAAATGCCACCCCCCAATCCCCAACTTGCTCAACAGGATCTCGATCACACCCTTGAGATCAAAGAAATCCATGGGGCTCGTCTCCTTCTCCAACCAAGATGGAGCTTCCCTGGGCCCGGTCATGGCAATTCCCAAGCGAAGCAACTCACGGGGCAAGATCTCCCCCTCTACGGGATGGTAAACCCGCCCCACCTCGAAAATTGCCACTCGGTCTGTATATCGCACATTATCCCTCACCGTCTCGAGCAAGCAATTCATCAGCGTT
This sequence comes from uncultured Syntrophobacterales bacterium, assembly GCA_964346945.1. Taxonomy (GTDB): domain Bacteria; phylum Desulfobacterota; class BSN033; order WVXP01. Next base: position 17,189 of record CAYFXL010000024.1, on the reverse strand, counting down.
CGCCGCATGAACTCTCTTTCGCTCGACAGGGGATTGGCCAATCTGATATAGTCGGCTTCCCTTGGAGGGGCATCTCCCGGGTCCACCTTACCAACTGCCTCGAGGTTTGTTATGGAATAGGTGATCACCTCCTGTAACCCACATCTAACCATCACATCTCGCACGAACTCCTCTTTTTCCAGCGATTCGTTCCGTACCTGGGTAGGTAGCTCATCCGCCATCAATGTGGCGGGGATTCGATCGTAACCGTAAATCCGAGACACCTCCTCCACGAGGTCGGCGGGAAGGCTGATGTCCAGGCGGTGATCGGGAACGGTGGCGCAAATGACGTCTCCCGTCTTTTCACATGGAAATTCGAGGGCCTCCAGAATCTCCATGATTCCTTCGTCGTCAATCTCGATCCCCGTTATCCGCTCGACCTCGCGAGCGGTAATCTCCACGACCTTTTTCTCCTGTTTGACGGGATAGATGTCAACTACTCCCTGAGCGATGGTCCCTCCTGCGAGTTGCCTCATCAAGTCTGTGGACCTCTTTGCAGCGGGGATGGTCATAGAGGCTGGAACACCCCGGCCGAATCTAGCCGATGCCTCGCTGGACAGCTTGAGCGCCTTCGATGTGTAACGGTTGTTCACATGGCTGAAGCTTGCGGCCTCCAAAAGGATGTTCTTCGTCCTTTCCGTTACCTCGCTCTCAAATCCTCCCATCACCCCGGCAATAGCGACTGGCCCACCGCCATCTGTGATGAGCAACATATCCTCGGTCAAGGACCGCTTTACGCCATCCAGTGTGGTTATGGTCTCTCCCGGTTTTGCACGCCGGACGATAATAACGGGGGGACCCTCATCGGATACTCCCACATTGCCCCTCCGATTGCGGAGTCTGTCGTAATCGAAGGCGTGCAAGGGCTGTCCCCACTCCAGCATGACGTAATTCGTGATGTCCACGATGTTGTTAATGGGTCTCATGCCCCCTAGCAGCAGGCGCCTCTGTATCCATCTGGGGGAGGGTCCTATCTTGACATCCTTAATGAGGGTGGCGGAGTAGCGAAAACAGAGATCAGGGTCAACTATTTCGACCTCGACCTGGTCTCGGATCGGTTCTCCCAGGGCCTCCATCTCAGGAGTGTCCACGTGCAGCTTTTGGAGGGTGAGGGCTGCCACTTCCCGGGCTACCCCAACCATGGAGAAACATCGCGCCAAGTTCGGGGTTAGGTCGAGGTCCAAGACAATATCCCCCATATACTCCGCAAGGGGGGTCCCAACGGGTGCATCCTCGTCGAGAAGCAATATGCCCGTATGCTCATCGGATAAGCCCAGTTCCTTTTCGGAACAGACCATCCCCTGGGAGGGGATCCCGCGAATTTTGCTGGGCTTGAGCGTCGTATATCTCAATTCCTGCGAATAGCCGTCTATGAGCCGGGCCCCTGCGAGGGCGAAGGCCACCCTCTGCCCCTTTTCGCCAACCCTGAGGTTGGGGGCCCCGGTAACAACGCTCATGGGCTTGCCCGCCCCGTAATCAACCGTGACCACGGTCAAGCGGTCGGCATTGGGATGTTTCTCGACCCTCAAGACCTCGCCCACGAAGATCTTCTCACGATCCCATTGGGATCCAATATCCTCAATCGATGAAACCTCCAGGCCAGCCAAGGTCATGCGTTCGGCCAACTCCTCAGTGTCCATCGTGATATCTACGTAATCTCTCAACCAGCTGATGGGTACCTTCATGCCTCGTGCCCAAGAAATAAGGGGATTTCTGAAAAAGTCACTTCTCGCTGCTCAAAACATTTTTTCGATCGGCGTAAATCGCCTTACCGCAAACAGAAAACTGAAGCGCTACCTCGTTTCATACCCTGTCAGAATGCAAAGCGCCCTAACCGCATGACTGCAGCACCGCAGAACTGCAACACTTTATAATTTCACGCTCAGAGCTCCTTTTTCCAGTTTTTCAGATCTCTCATGAGGCCACGAACCCGAAGCATCCGGAGGCTTTCAAAACTGGCTCAGGAACCGCAAGTCATTGCTGAAAAAGTAGCGGATATCGTCGATACGATGTCTCAACATCGCGATCCGCTCAGGTCCCATGCCGAAGGCGAAACCGCTGAATACCGCCGGGTCATAGCCCCCATTTTCCAAAACAACCGGATGCACAATACCTGCCCCCAGGATCTCCAACCACCCCGTTTGCTTGCATACCGAACACCCTTTGCCTCCGCATAAAATGCAGTCGATATCCACCTCGACACTGGGCTCGGTGAAGGGGAAATAGCTGCAGCGGAAACGAACCTTTCGGTCCGCCCCAAACATCTGGTGCCCGAACTCGATCATGGTGCCCTTCAAATCGGCAAGGGTAATCCGCCTCCCCACGACGAGCCCCTCCACCTGGTAAAACATAAAATCCGAACGAGAGGAAACCTGCTCGTATCGATAGCATTTCCCCGGAAGGATAACCCGTATGGGATTGGGGCAAAATTGCCGCATTGCCCTGATCTGCCCGGGTGAGGTATGGGTCCGCAGCAGAACCCCTTCCCGCGTGGTGTAAAAGGTATCCCACATATCCCTGGCGGGATGTCCTGCAGGCATATTGAGTAGCTCGAAATTATTGAGCTCAGTTTCGACTTCGGGAGCTTCGAAGATCTGAAACCCCATCTTCGCGAAGATGGCATAAATGGTCCGCAGGGTCTGAGTGCTGATATGGAGCCGGCCCACATCGATCGGCCGCCCGGGGAGCGTGATATCCACACGTTCTCCCAGAAGGGCCTCCTGCTGGAGGGTCTTCAGTGCCCCAAGGCGCTCTCCATAGGTACTTTCCAGAGCGGATTTTACTTCGTTGGCCCGCTTGCCTGCAAGGGGACGTTCTTTTCCGGGAAGTTTGCCGATCTCTTGAAAGATTTGCGTAAGCTCGCTATTCCTCCCAAGGTACCGCACTCGCCACTGATCGAGCTCCACTAGATTCCGCAAATCCTCCAGGTCTCCTTTGGCCCGTTCCAACAATCGATCTAATCGATCGAGCATAAATCGAATCCCTTCCCTGTTCTAAAGTCCTACGATTTTACCGAAACACGGGCAAAAATAAAAGTGGGGATTTTATCCCCTCGTTTGCTCGATGCTTACCGCCTAGAGTGCCGGGGACTCGTGGACACTCCCTTTCCCTTGAGCGCAGTCCGCTGGAGAAGTGGGGTACCCATCGGGGGTGAACAGGCTTCGACGTGAGTCTTTGACCCTGAGTCCAATTCGGCCCGAGCGTTCGACCGAACTCACGCCGAGCTCTCATGGCCGAGAACAGACCGAAGGGCTCAGCCGAACGTAAGGGGAAAGCCAGCCCTTCAGAGGCTGGAAGGGGAAGGTATTCCCCGCCTGCGAACCCTGAAAGGGTCACTTCGGAACCGTTGGAGCGAAGGGACAAGGGAGTTGTCTGTTCCATTAGATGTTCCGGGTTGTTACGCCACAAATACCCCATCAGTTCGAGCCCCGCAGTGCCCACATTTTCCGTTTTGCACATGGTACTTGCTGATATGATATCCGGTCCTCCCGATCAGGAGTTTTTCGCATCGATAACAATAAGTGTTTTCCCATTCCCCGGCCGGTACATTGCCCACGTAGACATACCGCAACCCCATATCGAGCCCGATATTTCTGGCTCTGACTAGCGTTTCAATAGGCGTACGGGGTTGATCGTTGAGCTTGTAAGTAGGGTAGTATTGGCTGATATGCCAGGGTACGTCCGCACCCAATTCCAAGATAAATCGAGCGATCCCCTTTATCTCCTCCTCTGAATCATTGTATGTGGGGATTACCAGAGTCGTAATCTCAATCCAAATGCCCAATTCTCGATAGAGCCTGATGGAATCGAGAACGGGTTGAAGCCTGGCCCCGCAGATTTTCTTGTAAAAATCATCGGAGAGGGACTTCAGATCGATATTGGCCGCGTCTAAATAGGGCTTGACGGTCCGCAGTGCCTCAGGGGTGATGTATCCATTGGTTACGAAAACATTTTTCATACCTTCGAGGTTGGCAAGTTTGGCCGTATCCAATGCATACTCAAGAAAGATCGTGGGTTCGGTATAGGTATAGGCGATGCTATCACATCCGCTCCTCCTCGCGAGAAAGACCATTCGCTCAGGGGGTAAATCTTCCCCGTAGATATCCCCCCCGCTTCCCACCTGGGAGATATTGAAATTTTGACAGTGAAGGCACTTGAAATTGCACCCTACGGTCGCCACGGAGAATATGTTAGTCCCGGGCATGAAATGGAACAGAGGCTTCTTCTCGATGGGATCGATGGCTGTGGAGATCGTCCTCCCGTAGACGAGGGTATACAGCGTCCCATCCCTATTCTCCCTAACGCCACAGATACCCCTCTTACCCTCCCCTATCGTACACCGATGGAAACAGAGATGGCATTGGACAACGGGCGGTTCCTTCTTCTCATAGAACATGGCCTCCTTCATCGTCCAACCCCTTCTATGCCCCGTCCCAACGGAGTCCCTCTTTCTTTGAATACCAGTGAGCCGGGTCGATATAGTATTCGTGCATATCCTGGAGGATAAGGAGGTGTCCTCTCCCCTCATAGGCCAATTGCTGAATGAATTTCTTTTCTATAAGGACCTTTGCCCTATCGGCCAAATCCTGGTAGAAAAGGAAACCCTTCTCCTCATATTCTCTGGCCATCGTGACGGCTTCGATATCAGTGGTTTCGGCACTGACGCTCTGATCCACCTCCCCCCTTGTCTCTTCAAAGACATTTTTTAAGGGACTCTTTGCCGTGAAAAGCGCAGGTCGACCCGGCCACTCACTCGTCCTGGTCAGGGTGTCATAGACCTCTCTTATCCTCTTGATAGGCTCCAATTCAGCATCGGCAATGGATCGAAACATGAGTTGCCCGCACTTCTATTTGGTCTTTTTGCTAGCCTCCAAGAAGAATTTTCGCCCATCCTTCTCGAATTTAATGGCCGCTCTTAAGGCCTCAAATCCCGATTGTTTCTCCAGATTCTTTCCCCCTGGACCATTATGTTCTTAGGCTTTGCCTCGCATTATAGAATGGCCCGGGGCAAAAGTCAAAAAATGGGGAAAAAAGTTCAGTCCACTTTCATTCCTTTCCATCGTCCTCTTCCAAAACGGAAAGCCATAAATGTGCCTTGAAAGATCAACGAGATGACCATTACGACCCATACCCCCGTCGCTCCATAGCCCAGGACGAGGGCGAACAGGAAGGCCAACGGTAGCCGGATAAACCACATGCCAATGATGATTACCCACATGGCGCCCCTGGTGTCACCGGCCCCCTGGAGACCGCCTCCCAGAATCAGGCTTAATGCCATGAATGGCACGGAAACCATATTTATCCGCAGATAGCGGGTAGTCTCCTCGAGAACTGCCTCCTCCTTCGCTAAAATGGAGGCAAAAGAGTGCGCTCGGATAAAGATCACAAAAGCCATGAGGCTCAAGAGAACCATTCCCACGAGGGCGATATCCCATCCGACCTTAGAGGCTCTGTCGGCCTTCCCGGCCCCCAGATTTTGTCCTACAAGGACCGATGCTGCCATATTCAGGGCAAAGGCTGGAAGGAAGATGATGGCTTCAATTCTGAGTCCGTTCGTAATTGATGCCAGAGCGGTGATACCGGTATCTTCCAGCCGCCCAAGGATATTGTAGAGGACAATGGTTCCCGCATTCCATGCTATCTGAAGTAAAGCGCTTGGCCAACTGAGATTTGCGATCCTCTTAATTGTGGAGGATGAAATGGTCCAAGAACTCGTGTAAATGGCTTTCCAACGGCGTGAAAAGAAGAAGGTGAAGTTGATGATCATTCCAATCGAGGCCGAAATGGCTGTGGCCAGTGCGATGCCATGATACCCCATTTTGGGGAAGGGGAAAATCCCGAAAACAAGGCCGAAATCCCCGACGATGTTGAGGACGCTGACCAAGAACATGGTGAGAAGGGGCTTCTGTACCTCACCGCTTGCGCGAAATACCGCGTTGGAGATAATCAAGAGGTAGTTGGGCCCCAGGGAGAAGGCGAAGATTCTCAGGAAAGTCTCCGCAATTTCCCTGATACTCATTGGAAACCCCGCTGTAGCGATAATCTCCCGGTAGAAGATAAGGCCGGCAACAGTCAGTCCGATGGCGATAGAGGCACCGAAAATCAGGGATTGTTTGGCATTCTCGATGGCTTTTGAAAGGTTCCCTGCACCAATGGACCTGGCGATCAAGGCCACCGTTCCGATACTGATGGCGTTAGCGATAATAATAAGGAGGAAATAGAGCTGACCGATGAAACCGACCGCGGCCTGAACCATGGGGTTAATGAGTCCTGCAACATAGATGTCAGTGAAGCCCACAAAGAAGTTAAAGATCATGATGAGAAGCATGGGCCAGGAAAGCTGCCAGATATTGATCCAGAGGCTTCCTATGGTCAGATCGGTGATTCGATCGTTCGGTGATGGTGAATTCATCTCAAATGGGAAATATAGGATTATTTGGAGCTTCTCTTCAATACAAAAGCGAACGGAGTTACTTACAATTGGTGGATTATTTGGGTTTATTGGGTTTATGGGGTTTTTTGAGTTAGTCGGATCTCTTTAGTGCTGAAGCTCGAAGGGGCAAGATTTTGCCGGCATCCGGAAAAGGTCTCTTCGGGAGATCCTGCAGAGAGGAAACATTCAGTGGGACTTGGGAGCAGGAACCGGCTTCGAGCCGGGGATCAATTACGAAGGGGCTGGTCTTGAATGGAGCGGAGGACCCAATCAGTCCTTGATGAGGCTCTGTAATGCTCCCTCTATTTCCGGGTAGAGAAAGGAATATCCACTGTCCAAGAGCTTCTTCGGAATAACCCTCTGTCCCTCCAGCAGTACGGAACCAAATTCCCCGAGGATGAGTTTCAGCATAAATCCCGGTGCGGGGAGGAACGAAGGCCGGTGCATGGCCTTTCCAAGGGCCTTTGCCAGCTCCTTGTTTCTGATAGGATTGGGAGAAGTCAAGTTAACCGGGCCCGAAATCTCGCGATGGGCCATCAGAAATACAAATGCCCCTACGAGATCTTCCATGTGGATCCACGAAAACCACTGATTTCCACTCCCGAGGGGTCCTCCCAGATACTTTCGAAAAATCGACATCATCTGACCCAATGCGCCTCCTTTTTCGCCGAGAACAATACCAAAACGGGTGATAACGACCCTCGCTCCGTTCTCCTCAGCTCTCAAGGCCTCGTTTTCCCACTCTACTGCAACCCGGGCCAAAAAGTCATTCCCGGGAGGGGATTCCTCCGTGAGCTCTTCATCCCCGTGAAACCCATAGTAGCCCACCGCAGATGTGCTGAAAAGGACCAGATCCCTCCCATTGGTGGGTTCCATCGCATCAACGATATTGCGGGTCGTGGAAATTCGGCTTTCCATGATCAATGTCTTCGTCTCCGGTGTCCACTTGCTGAATATGGATGTCCCGGCAAGGTTGATAATACATTCCTGTCCTTTGAGGAACTCCTGCCAAACTCCTGCCTCGGTAGGATCACCTTGCACGATGGATGTTCCTCCCGGGAGTCTTTCCGCAACCTTTTCCGATCGACTCAGCACCGTTACGGCATGGCCCTCACCTACCAATCTCGAAACGAGATTTCTCCCCACAAAGCCGGTGCCACCAGTGACGAAAATTTTCATAGGGCACTGCTCCCTTCGATCGTGGTTTCGTTTTCGGTATATGCTCCCATAAACTTATAAACTTATGGAAGAGATCAACGTTACGGAAAACCTTTCGGGGAAAAGAGGTGATCTGCGAGATAAGGGAATTATGGTCGGGGCGGCCGGATTTGAACCGGCGACCACTTGCACCCCATGCAAGTACGCTACCAGGCTGCGCCACGCCCCGACCAATGAGCTGAATTCCAAGCCGTAATATAACCAATTTTCTCCCGGATGTCTAGGTATTTTTAATCGGCTGCTTGTTCGGGAAAAATCAGGAATAAATCCCAGGGGGAAATAAAAAAACTTGACACAAAGGGATATATTGTATAGGTTCGTAAGCGCATAAATCGCCTTGGCGACAACAGTGAACCCGAGTCTCGCTTGAAAATAATCGTTTGGGCTCATCCACCGACACTGACTGTTGCATTGCTTCTTCGATTTTCAATGCAAAGAGGCGGTGTTCACAGCTCAAGGCTTCATTCCTTAACAGTAAACTGCGAAAGGGGGGATACATATGATTAAGCCCTCAAAGGCTCGATGCCCTCCCCCAAAGGGCTTCGGCCCATTTGGGGTGGTGGTAATTAAACGGAAGCCTGGATGCAAAGATAAAGGAGGATGAGATGAAAAAGCTAAAGATTACATCAGTTATCACGTTGTCCCTTTTTCTCTGCGGCTCTCTTCTCGCTGGCGGGGCAATGGCGGCGAAAGAGCCGGTGGTCGTCTACACTTCTATGGAGACAGATGAGACGGTTGAGTATCTCAAGTTGGCAAAGAAACAGCTACCGGATTTGGATATTAAGACTATTCGGTTGTCAACGGGAGAACTCGGCGCACGGATGCTGGCGGAGAGGAAAAATCCCCAGGCGGACTGCATCTGGGGATGGGCAGTGACCAATATGGCCGATTTCGCCGATAGGGGCTTGCTGGTAAAATACAAACCCAAGGGATGGGCCAAGATTCCTGATAAGTTCAAGGATCCGGATGCTTATTGGACAGCCATCGACCTCTATGCCGCCGCCTTTGTCCTCAACACGGAGGTGATGAAAAAGCACAACCTACCCAAACCCAGGGGCTGGGAAGATCTCTTGAACCCCGTCTACAAGGGGATGCTCGTCATGCCAAACCCCGCAAGCTCAGGGACGGGATTCTTACAGGTAGCGAGCCTTCTGGAAATGCTCGATCCGGATTATGCTACAAAACCGGTGAATAAGAACAAGGGATGGGACTTCCTCAAAAAACTGGACAAAAACATGGCCCAGTACATTAAGAGTGGGTCAAAACCGGCAAAGCTCACCGCTGCCGGGGAATTTGCAATTGGGGCCTCTTTCGCCTTTGTATACTCACAGCTCAAGAAAAAGGGGTTCCCGGTGGAGATGGTGTTCCCGGCGGAGGGTGTTGGTTATGAACTGGAGTCCAATGCCCTCTTGAAAGGGGCCAAGCACCCGAGGGAGGCGAAGAAATTCCTCGATTGGGCTATCAGCGAGGATGCCATGAGGGAATATGCCAAATTTAAGCTCGGTGTAACCCTTCCCGGAATTTCCGGTCCATCGGACCTTCCCCAGTTAAAGACCATCAAGCTGGCGCCTATGGATTTCCCGTGGCAATCGACAAACCGGGGTGAGATTCTGATCGTATGGCAGGACCTGTTCTTGAGATAACCACGGGCGGGGGCGTGTGGAAAAGGGCGGGGCTTTGCTTCTCTTCCCCGCCCTTTTCCAAAAGGTATGAACAGAAGACATGAGAATGTTCACTGGTTGGACTCGTTTGTTTCGTCTATTTCGCTCATTTCGTTTCTGTGGCTTTCATGAAACGGAAGACCGGATTCATTTATTAACACCAAGACAGTTTTCCCTGAAATGGAAGAATTCGTTGAGGATTGAATATCGAGGGAAAGGATGTCAAAGGATCTGAAGCTGGAGAATCTCACCAAGATCTTCGGGACCCTTGTGGCCGTTGATAGGGTTCATTTGGAAATAAGGGCAGGGGAGTTCGTCTGCCTTCTGGGTCCCAGTGGCTGTGGAAAGACAACCATACTCAGGATGGTCACCGGCTTCGAGACCCCAACGGAGGGGCAGGTCATCTATGACGGAAAGATCATAAATGACCTCATGCCTCAACAGCGTGATTTCGGGATCATCTTCCAGTCCTATGCCCTCTTCCCCAATATGAACGTCCACGAGAACATCGCCTTTGGGCTGAAGATGCGGAAGGTACCCAAGAAGCAAATGAGGGAGAGGATTCATGAGATGCTGGATCTTGTTGGCCTCTACGACTGGAGGGAGAACTACCCCGCCCAGCTCAGTGGTGGGCAGCAGCAGAGGGTGGCACTGGCCCGTGCACTAGCACCCAATCCCAGCGTCCTGCTTCTCGATGAGCCCTTAAGCGCGCTGGATGCGAAGATCAGGGTGAGGCTGAGGGCGGTGATCAAACGGCTCCAACAGGAATTGGGTATTACCATGATTTACGTGACCCACGATCAGGAGGAAGCCCTGGCCATCGCCGACCGAGTCGTGGTGATGGAACAGGGGAAGATCAAGCAGGAAGGGAGTCCCCTTGAGATCTATAAATTTCCCAAATCGGGGTTTGTGGCGGATTTCGTCGGCACGTCGAACTTTTTTCACGGGAAGCGCCAGAGGGATAAGGTACAGGTCAAAGACTGGGAGTTCCTCGTTTCGGGCATAGAAAGTCTGTCTGCCGAAGAGATTTATTTAGCAATCCGACCCGAAAAGATCGAGGTGATGAGTCCGGGGGAAGTGCCGAAGGCAGTGGAAAGATCGAACCTCACCCGTGGAAGGATAGAGGTGATCACCTTTTTGGGAGCAGTGGTGAGGCTAGTGATATCCATGGATGGGGATGAAATCATATGCGATATGGTCGAGAAGGATTTTGAACTGAAGGACCTGAACCGAGGGGATTCCGTAGAGCTCTATTTCCCTCCGGAGGCTTTCCTGGCGTACCCATTATCCTCCAAGGAAGAATTACCCGAATAGTTCATCATGGATAAGGCAAGAATAGAGACATTTGCTCAGCCTTCAACAAAATTCAAAATCGATAAATTCATCGTCATCGTCGTTACGGTCTGTATCGCGGCCGCCCTCATGTTCTTTATGCTCTTCCCGCTCGGCAGCATCCTGTGGAGGAGCTTTATAAAGGAGGGGAGTTTCACCTTAGAAAATTATGTCAAGTACTTCCAAAACCCGCGCATCTCACGGTCCTTGTACAATAGTTTCTACGTGTCCACCATCACTATGGCCATCACCACCATTCTCGCCTTTTTCTATGCCTACGCCCTCCAGAGAACCACCATCAGGGGGAAGGGCTTCTTTTATGTCGTTGCCTTCATGCCCCTGATCGCCCCCTCAATTATGCAGGCCCTCGCGCTGATCTTTCTCTTTGGCCGCAACGGGCTTATCACCGCCCATCTCTTGAAAATCTCGTGGTCCATATATGGGGCAACAGGCATAATCGCCTCGGAGGTTTTATACTGCTTTCCCCACGCAGTAGTGATCCTCTACACTACCCTCTCCGCCGTTGATACGAGGCTGGACGAAGCCGCCCAGAGCCTGGGTGCATCGTCCCTCAAGGTCTTCTGGAAGGTGACGGTTCCCGCGGCAAAGTATGGACTGGTGAGCGCCGCTGCCTTAACCTTCAATTTGACGATTACGGATTTTGGGAACCCCGTGGTAATCGGGGGGGATTATAACGTCCTTGCCACGGAGATCTACTCCCAGGTCACGAATCTCTTCCGGTTCGATCTGGGGGCTACCATCAGTGTTATCCTCTTGGTGCCGTCGGTTTGCGCCTTCCTCATCAACTACTATATCACCAAGAGAAGCTTTGCCCTCATTAGCGGCGCCGCGAGGCCATTTCTCCAGCCCTCCCGCACATTCAAGAAGTGGGGCTTCACAATCTACTGTGGATTGGTTACCTTCGCCATCCTGTTGGTCTTCGCAACGGTTATCCTCGGCTCCTTTGTGAAGGTGTGGCCTTACGATTGGACCCTTACCCTGAAGCACTTTCGCTTCCCATCATTGGGAGGATATGCATCCATCTGGACCAGTTTCAAAATATCACTGGCGGTTGGCCTCTTGGGGGCCTTTTTCACCCTCATTGCGGGATATATCGTGGAGAAGAAAAGGCCCTTCGGTGTTGAGTTTCTCTACCTTTTGTCCGTCATGCCCGCTGCCATACCGGGACTTGTGATGGGGCTCGGGTACATCCTCGCATTCAACTACCCAATCTTTTTCTTCTATGGGACATCAACGATTATCGTGATCTGTGTCGTCGTTTCCAACTTTACCCTGGGGACCCTATCCAGTGTGGCGAATTTGAAGAATATCGACCCGTCCGTCGAGGAGGCCGCCATAAGCCTGGGGGCAGATTCGGTCAGGACCTTCATCAGGGTAATCTTTCCCCTGTCAATGGTCGCCTTCGTCCAGAACTTCATCTACTTCTTCATGAGGGCCATGACCACCATCAGCGCCGTGATTTTCCTGGTCAGCGCCACCGTCCATCTCGCTGCTATAGAGATCATCCAGCTGGATAACGATGGCTGGACGGCCAGCGCAAACGCCATGACCACCTGCATCATTGCCATCGTGGTGGCCATGTTGGTGGTCTTGAGGCTCTTGGCGGGAAATAAGGGCTTTGCGGGTTTTGGCGGAGCCACGAGCACCCCCTCCGGATAAGAGCTGGATTTTCTTGAGCTCCCTCGGTGTCGCGGGTCTATCTGGTCTGTTTGGTTTAGATCGTTTGAATGGGTAATTCAGTTTGTCTGGTTTGTTCGGTTGATTGGGTTTCTGGAGGAAAACAGGAAACTCCAGAAAATTCAGGGTTGACAAAATTTTTTTTCGCGGTTATTGTATAGACAGGTAGTCAGGTAACCTCATTGAAGCTCATGTCTGAAATCGTCGATTTTAACAGCCCTATCCCCAGATACCTCCAGATCATCGATTGGCTTGAGGAGATGATCCGTAAGGGCCGATATAAGGTCGGCGAGCGGTTACCCTCCGAGTCCTCCCTCGCTGAGATCTGCGGTGTGAACCGCAATACGGTGAGACAGGCTATCTCTGAACTTGTAGCAAAGGGTCTCATCTCCAAACGGAACGGCATTGGTTCATTCATTAGTGCCAAGGACTCACCGTCGGTCAAATATACCCTTCAGAATATATCCAGCTTCACGGACGATATGCTGGGCATGAACATTACACCTGAGACTAAGATCCTGGGCCAAAAAGTGGTTGAAGCGGATGGGGAGCTTGCCGAAAAGCTCATGCTGGGAGGGGATAACCGGGCGATTCTGACTAAGCGCCTCAGGTCTGGAAATGGCATCCCGCTGGTCATCGAGCGAAGCTACCTCCCGTACGGGGAATACAAATCCCTGTTGGGCATGAAATTGACGGGATCCCTCTATCACATCCTCACCGAAAAATTCGCAACGGAACTCCACCGGTCTATCCAAACCTTCAGGGCCGTCAGCCTTACCGGGGAGGACGCACTATTACTCGATGTCCCCCCGAAATCTCCGGGCATCTTCCTCGAAAGCATCATTTACGATTCCAAGAACGTTGCCGTTGAGGTATTGCATGCCCATCACCGCGGGGACAAGTACGTCTTCCAGGTGGAATCGGGACAGTTCCGCTACAATGTCAGGGATGTGAAAAAGCCAGAATAAAACTGCGGTGGAGGTAAAACGAGGAGAAGAACAATGGGAGAGTTAAGGAAATTCTTAGTGCCTTGGATCGATGATGTACAGGTCTATTCCACTGATGATCTGCTGCTTGCCTGGGCCGACCCTGAGATAGGGAGGATGATGCTCAATGAAAACCCCCTCGGACCCTCCGAGAGGGTGGTAAAGGCGGTGCAGGAGGCGGCTCGACTGGGCAACCGTTATCCGGATACTGGCCCCCGTTTGCGCCAGAAGATCGGGAAATTTTACGGATTGGGCCCCGATAATGTCTATCTGGGCAATGGATCCTCAGAGATGATCGATAACATAATGCGCCTCTTCGTCGCTCCGGGTGACGAGGTGATCATTCCCAATCCGGCTTTCTCCCTCTTTAAGGTCCGAGTTACAACGGCGGGGGGGAAACCTATTTTAGTGGATATGAAAAGGACTGAGGAAGGGGGGTTACAATACGACACCGAGGCTATGCTGAAGGCAGTTACTTCAAGGACAAAGGTATTCATTATCTGCACTCCCAACAACCCCTCCGGGGATTTCATACCGGAAGCGGATCTGATCCGCTTCCTGGATACGGGAATTCCCGTCTTCATAGATGAGGCATATCTGGAATATCACCCGGATCACCCCTCAAATGCCCCCTTGATTCAGAAGTACTCCGATAATGCCATGGTCTCCCATACCATGTCAAAGGCCTTTGGTATGGCGGGAATTCGGTTCGGTTACCTGCTGGCTTCTGAGGAAATGGTCGGATATCTCCGAAAAATTCAGCTTCCGTGGAGTTTGGGACTCCTCTCGTTGGCGGCCGGTGAGGCTGCTTGGGATGAACGGGAAGAAGAGCTCAAGGAAAAGGTGGAGTTCAACCGCCGGGAGATCGGCTACATCTGGGAGGAACTCTCGGGAATTGAAGGAATTCACCCCTTCCACTCCTATGGCAACTACATTTTGGTCGATCCCGGAGATACCGCTCTCAAGGGAAAAGACGTGGTGGATTTCGTCTTCCAAGAGACGAAGATCATGATTAAGACCTACACATTGCCGGGTGGGCGGCAGGGGTTTCGCCTCAGCCTGGGAAACCAGGAGCAAAACCGGGCCTGCGTTGGTGCCATCAAGAAATTCTTCGAAACCCGGGCTAGCCGGTTTTGAAAGCTCAAAATCCAAGGGGAGGAATGCACTATGACGGAGAAGCACATACTGGAGAAGATAGCCGAGGTAAACCCGAATGCGGAGATTTGGTGGGATTCATCGCCCCTCATCTACAGAAATTGGGCCCGAGGGGTGGTGGAGAATGCCCCTGATGAGAAGAGGGAGATATGGAACGAACAGCTGAAGAGGCTTTTCGATCCCGAGAATTCCGGGGCAACATTCTTTCGGGGTGTGACAACAAATCCCCCCCTAAGCTTCAAGGCAATCAAGGACGATCCCCAATTTTGGGCGAGCTTCGTAAAGGAACTGATAAGGGCAAATCCGGAAAAAGGAGTGGAGGAAATCTTCTGGCTCACCTACAAGGAGGTTGTCAAGAGGGGAGCTGAGTTCTTTCTTCCCGTCTGGGAGAAATCGGACCACAAACACGGGTATCTCTCCGGCCAGGTTGACCCACGGTATGTCTTCGACGTCGAAACAATGTTCGCCCAGGCCATCGACTTATCCCAACTCAGCCCCAACGTCATGATTAAATGCCCCGGTTCTCGCGAGGGATATGAGCTTATCCGAAGGTTAACGGCCCTCGGGATAGCCACGAATAATACCTTGGCCTTTACCGTCCCCCAATTCATAGCGTGCATGGAAGCGGTCCAGGAGGGACTGAAGACCGCAAGAAAGAATCATGTCGATCTCTTTCGATGGCGCTCGGTGATAACCCACATGTCTGCACGGTACGGAACCCTGGGCGACCTCAAGAGCCAAGCGGAAGCCCGAGGTATCGAGCTGAGCGAGGCCGATGTGCGCTGGGCAGAGTTGTCCATCTTTAAGAGGGGATATGGGATATTGCAGGAGAAGGGGTATCCCAACAAGATGCTCATGTGCAGCATGCGGATCAGCCCTCCCACTGATGATGGGACTGCCGCCAGTTGGCACGTCGACAAAGTAGCAGGGGGCGATATCGTTTACACCGTTCCCCCAAAATACATCGCGCAATTGATGGAGGTCGAGGATCGGATGAGGCCCTTCGATTCGGAGGCCATTCACGAACCCCCGCCGCCGAAAACCCTGGATAAGCTGCTCAGGATCCCCTATTTCGCAAAAGCCTACGAGCCGGAGGGAATGGTACCAGACGAATTCAACCGACAGGCTGCGCTGATCGCAACGGCAGCCGAATTCTCTACGGCAACCCGCGGGATGGTCGATTTCGTCGCGCAGCAGTTCCAAGCAGAAGGGAGGATGTAACAATCCCCTTTTTGATAGGGTTTCCCGAGTTTTATGGGAAATATTTTCGTAACTCTCCAATTTTCTTGAAAATGAGGTATTTCGGCGGGGAGCTCTAGCTTTTTCGCCAACTTTGATTCAGCGGGAGGTAACGTACATGAACGGAGATGACACTCTGAAGGGAATCGAAGAGGCTATTGTCCGTGGAGATAAGGATCGAAGCACGCAATTAGTCGAACGGGCCCTTGGTGAAATGGACCCCCTAGCCATCATTCAGGGGGGAATGATGCCCGCCATGGCGAAAGTGGGGGATCGATTCAGTTGCGGGGAGATATTTCTTCCCGAGATGTTGATGGCAACCGAGGCCTGGAAGGAAGCCATGAAATTGTTGAAGCCCAAGATGTTGGCATCGGGAGAGGGTGCCGGAAAGAAAGGGACGGTTGTCATTGGAACCGTTCAAACCGATGTCCATGAAATCGGAAAGAATATCGTAGCGACTCTCCTGAACACCGCCGGATTTGAGGTTCATGACCTGGGTGTGGATATCTCAGCTTCCAAATTCATCCAAAAGGCCGAGGAGGTAGGTGCCGATATCATTGCCGCATCGGCCATCATGACCACGACCATGACCTATCAGCGGGACATCCTTGAACATTTGATGGTCAGCGGATTGAGGGACAAGTATATCGTCCTTGTTGGCGGAGGAGTGGTCAATCAAAAATGGGCCGAGGAAATCGGGGCCGACGGATACGGGGAGACCGCAGTGGATGGCGTTCGAGTCGCAAAGGAATTGCTTTCGAGAAGAACAGGAGGAGGACATGGTTAGCTTTCACGAGATCTTGGAGCGGGCGACGAGGGGGCCCATAATGTCCCCCAAGGATTTCGACATGAACGTATTCATCCCCAAAGTCAGGGAAGTCGTGGAGAAATATAAAATCCGATATGACCCAAGTACACCATGCCCCGCAGATGATGATTTGGCAGATCGCATCTACCAGGCAGCCTTTGATCTGTATGCCGATGTGGGAACTTACGTCATCGATACGGAAAGGGTAATTCAGTTCAGCCGCCAAGAGATCGAGGACGCGGTTTACGAGGCCCCAAAGGAGGCCTATTTTGGCGAGGGTCCGGATCGATGTGTTTTTAAGGGTAGAAGACCCGATGACGCGGAGATTCCCCATTGTCATGTTGGCTCGGGGACGGATACCACCGAAGATGTAGCCCTAAAAATGGTGGAGGCTTATGGGAAAATCTCCAAGGCCAAAACGGTAAGCATTCCCTCGGTCACAAGCCATGGACCCCTGAAGTCCTCGGCGGGCTCGCCAGTGGAGACTCTGGCTGGCATTTCCATGATGCGCATAGGGAGGGAGGGGCTTAGGCGAGCAGGACGTCCCGGAATGGGAATCATCAACCATATGTCCTCTTGTGCTCAGGGCGTATCCACCATTGCCGCGAGTAACCCTGACT
>CAYFXL010000023.1:0-25688 GCA_964346945.1 uncultured Syntrophobacterales bacterium | reverse complement strand
GGCGAAGCAGGTTGGTGTGATCCACCAGCAGGATGGCATTGTTGACAACGATCCCGCCGAGCATGATACAGCCGATGTATGACTGCACATTAAAGGTGGTCTTGGTAAGAAAGAGCATCAGAATGACGCCGATGGCGCCCAACGGCACGGAAAACATCACCACGAAAGGATCTCGAAGGGACTCGTATAGGCATGCCATCACCATATAGACCAGCACGAGGGCCAGCACGATGCTCAACAACAATTCCCTGAAGGCCTTCTGCTGCTCTTCATAGTCGCCGCCAAAGACGATGCCGAAATCCCGCGGCACGGGGATGGAGCGAAGGTCCTCGCGTATGTCCGCAAGGACGTTGCCCATAGGGCGTCCACTGATGTTGGCCGAGACGGTGACGATGCGCTCCTGGTCTTTGCGTTCGATCCGCACAGGGCCGCTCCGGGGGCGAACCTGCACCACGTTTCGCAGAACCACCGGCTGACCATCGGCATTGGTCAGCGTGAGGTCCAGGATGTCGCGCAGGTCCATTTGCTCTGCGTCCTTGAGTTTGACGAGAATCTGGTACTCGTCGCCGCCTTCGCGGTAGTTGCTCGCCCGTGTCCCCGATAAGACCGTTTGAAGCGTATTAGCAATCTGGGAGACCGTGAGTTTCATATCCGCCGCCTTCTCTCGATCGACCATGATCAGTTCCTCCGGGTTTCCGGATTCGCGGCTTACCTGTGCGTCGGTGATTCCATCGACTCGCTCAACTGCTCCCTTGACCCTTTCTGCAAGGGCATCGGAGACATTCAAGTCATACCCCCGTATCTCAACCTGAACCTTATCCGCATCTGCGGTTCCCATTCGTAAAATGAAGAGCCCTCGTCCGGCACGGGTTCGAATGGTGACACCGGGAATATTCGTGAGCTTCCGGCGAAGGGTTCCCGCGATCTCTTCGCTGGATCGCGATCGCTCGGCCTGCGGCTTGAGCGCAATGCGCATCGTCCCTGTATGAGAGCCTGCGCGTCGCCAACTTGGTCCAATATAGGTCACCACGTTTTTGGTTTCTGGGACTGTATCCTTCACGATAGCTTCAATGGTCTTGAACTTTTCATCGAGGATCTCAAGCCGCGTGCCAACCTGCATTTCAGCGTTTACCCCTACCTCTCCCTCATCGGTACTGGGCATGAGTTCAACACCGACAAGGGGGATGAGGGCAAGGCTTCCAGCCAGAAGCAGGACCGCAAAGGCCACGACCAGTTTTCGGTGATCGAGGGCGACGTGAAGCAGCTGCTGATAGTTGGCTTCCATTCGCGTGAAGAATCGACCGCTGATTGAGAACGCTTTGTTCGATCCCGTCTCGCTGGCCGATGGGTTACGCCTTCTCAAATGAAGCATCTTGGCAGCAAGCATCGGTACCAGGGTTACGGCCACCCCGAGGGAGCACAAGAGCGAAAACCCGACCACCAGTGAAAGCTGTTTGAACATCACTCCAGCCATACCGCGAACGAAGATTAAGGGGAGAAAGACCACTAAGGTTGTGAAGGTACTGGCGATAATGGGGGATATGACTTCCTCGCTGCCGCTTACCGCCGCGTGTTCAGATCCAGCGCCTGATTCCCGGCGCCGGAAAATATTCTCCAAAACAACGATAGCGTTGTCGGCAAGCATTCCGACACCCAATGCCAGGCCGCCGAGCGTCATGATGTTCAGGGTAAAGCCACCAAAATACATCAGTGCGAACGTGGCGATCACGGAAATCGGTATGGCCGTGGCAATGATGGCTGTGCCCCCGATGTTGCGGAGAAAGAACAACAGAACCAGGACAGCGAGCATCCCCCCATACAGGGCCATTGAGCCCACGTTCGTGATCGAGCGCTCTATGTAGTCCGAGGTATCAATAATCGACGTCAAATTGATTTGCGGAATGTCTCGGTTGATCCGTTCAATTTCCCGGAGAACCCCTTTGGCAACCTCGACCGTGTTCTTTCCCGACTGTTTGTTGACGGACAGCCGTATCCCAGGCTTCCCGTTGATGCGGACAATCCGGGTGATTTTTTCCCAGGAATCCTCGACGCTGGCGATATCCTGCACTTGGATGGGAACTCCCTCACGTATGGCTATCACTGCATTTCGAATCTCGTCTAAGGATGTGTATTCACCAGGAGTGCGGATCATCACCTCATAATTTCCCCGCTCTATGGTACCCGCCGGCACGTTGACGTTCCCCGCCCGGATCCGGCTGAGGATCTGATCGAGGGGCATGCCGAGGGCCTTTACCTTGTCAGCGTCGAGATTAACGTGGATTTCTCGATCCAGCCCCCCGTGTATGTCAACCGCGGCTACGCCGGGGACCCTTTCCATCCGGTATTTGACCTGATTTTCGATGATCCTTCGCATCTGTACGGGATCCAGATTGCTTGCTGCGCCAAGAATAAGGATGGGAAAATTGGCCAAGTCGAACTTCCGCAACCTCGGTCGTTCCGCATCTTCCGGTAAATGCGGCATCACGCGGTCCAAGCGGTCACGGAGGTCATTGGCCGCCGCATCCAGATCGGTGCCCCACGCGAATGACACGCGGACTCTGCTGCGGCCTTCCGTTGAGGCCGAGGAGACCTCTTCCACGCCGGGAACAGCGCTCATCGCCTCCTCGATGGGACGGGTAACCAACTCCTCGATTTCTTCCGGGCTCGCATTCTCGTAGTCGGTGGAAATACTGAGCGTTGGATACGTGATGTCAGGCATCAGGTCGATGGGGAGGCGGATCAGGGATATCCCACCCATGATAATCACGATCAGGACTACCATGATCGTGAAGATAGGCCGATGAACGGCAAACCGAGAGAGTTTCATCGATTTCCCTTTGGACGAGTCCCTCCGTCCCTATGCGGCGTATCGGAGGGTTGCTGCGGAGATGAACTTACCTGAGTCGTGTCGGGCAACGTGATAGCAGATCCATCCTCAAGAAGGTGATGGCCCAGCGTCACGACTGATCCGGAAAGTGAGGGCTTAACCACCTCGGCCAACTTACCATTCACAAGGCCCAGGGTTACGGGAACGAACCGAGCTTTCATGGTTTCGTTGTCAGCGAGGAAAACCCCCTGCTGGTCGCCGCGTTTCGCCAGAGCACTCAGCGGGACCACTGTCACATCACTGTGCCTGGCGAACTCAATTTGAGCCCGGATAAACATGCCGGGCTTGAGGAGTTGATCCCGATTGGGAACTTCGATCTCCACCCTCGCCTGGCGAGAGGTTTCCTTCAGGAGGGGCGCCACGCGAACGACTTTCCCCGTGAAGGTCGTGCCGGGAAATGCATCAGTGCTCACAACCGCTTCCTGACCCACCTGCACCTTGGAATAGTCCCGTTCGATGACATGAATCACGGCTCGCAGAGAATGGATTTCAAGAACGGAGACGATGGCATCGTTGGCCTTAAGCATGGCTCCCTCATCCACGAACCGTTCACCAACGATTCTGAGTTCGGCCCCGTCCTCCCAGGATGCCCGGATTCGCGTGTATGACAATCGGACCTGGGCTGCTTTCAACGCAGCTTCTTTCTGTGTCACCTGAGCAAGGGCAACCTTGTACTTGGCATCCTGGGCCTTGTATTGGGCTTCGGCAGCATCGAGTTCCGACTCGGATGCTATCTTTTTTTGGCGAAGGGCCTTGGCCCTCTCAAATTCGCGCTGGGCGACGTCCAAGGCGCTCCGATTTTCCCCGACGTTGGCCTTGGCTACTTCCATTTCTGCCCGTGCTTGCTCGACCTGTTGGGCATACTCCTCGGCATCGAGCACTGCGATCAACTCGCCATGTTTGACGCGGTCACCGATATTGACTAGGAGTTTCTCCAGCCTTCCGGCTATCTTCGGCGCGACAACAAAGTAGGACTTAGGCAGGAGAGACCCTGTGAAAAACTCCACGTCGCTGATCGTGGCCCTTTTGACGGGAACTACCTCAACGGCCACCGCAACGGTCCGACGCCGGTTGGGAGAATCCCTGAGCGATATGGACGCTCTTAGGAAGATTTGCCAGCCCAGAAGGCCAATAAGTGCGAGGAAGATTAGTATCACGAGGACCTTCTTCATGCTCTTAATCCTATGCTGTAAAGCGGTGGATGTACCATTTCCCTCTGTTTGTGCGTTTTAGCCTTCCTCTGCCTTTTCCACCTTTCCGAGGATTGAAAATTGGTTGATAATTTCCCAAAGGCATCCTATTTTAACGAAGAATGACAAGTTACGCAATAAATTTTACCACAAGAGTTCGAAAATTACGATTGAGGCAACAAGAACCAATCGGAAGGGGGATGAGTTCGAGATGACACGGGTTTTTTTCAGGTGAGGGCAAGTCAAATATCTTCTTGAGCTAACTCTCGACCTATTCCGCCATTTTATCAAATCCCCACCTCCAAGGAAGATCTCAGAAAAGAATCTTGATACCCGATAACTTTTATACATCTCACTTTAACAACGAGAAATGGGTTCCCCGATTGACACAAAAGCCACTTTTCCCTATAATCGCGCTATTCGAAAAGCGAGTTCTTATCATTGTCATAAATTTCGGAGTTTTTCATTTGAGCATTTGGTTTTTATGTGGCATTCTTGCCCGGTGAAAAAATGCTTTCCATTGCACGAGATGATAATCCCGGACTTGAAAATACGACACGGTTACGGAGAGAATGGTTTAAGGAGGAGACCATTTTTTCATGAAAGACACAAGAAAGAATCAGAGATCTCTCAACGCAATAGCCAGTGATTACTTTACCTATATTGGAAGCCATCTTCCCCAGCAGTGCGCCAGTGATGAATTCTATTATCTCCCTCGTTCAGAAGTTGCCATTCAGCATCTCAACAGGTTAGATGACCTGAACCCTGAGAAAATTCAGGACCATATTGGATATGTACAAAGCCTTTTGCGTGAAATTTCACGGGAAGAAGGGTATGATTTGGTTGAAGAAATAGATCGCCTTCTTCTCAAGCAGAGCATGGAAAGCTTCATCAGGGAGTACGATGACGCAAAGCGTTGGCGGAATGATCCAACTCTCTATGTTAAGATTCCCCTCTTTGCAACGGATCAGGTTCTCTCCCAAAGGGATAGTACACGTGATCAGGTTCAAGCAAATCTCTTCACCGTTTTTACCCAAATTCCCTCCTTTCTCAGTCTGGCTATGGAAAACCTCCGCTCCCCTTCCGAGATTTCCCTTCAGGTTGCCCTCGATATGGCCCAGGATGCACTTCACTTCTACAACCATGACATCCGGGCGTTTATTGAGAAGAGGATCGGGGGGAATGAGGAGCTTTTTGCAACAAATCGTGAGGTATTGGAAGCATGGGAACGATACAAGAAGGAGTTACTTCAACTGCCCCCGAGCAACTCATTTTCCATTGGAGAGGATGGCCTTGAGAAAATCCTTGCTATCAGCCTTGGCTATCCAAAATCCCCTGGGGAAGTCCTGAGGATCGCCCATTACGTCTATCAAAAAACCCGGGAGGAGATCCGTGCATTGGCCAGGGAAATTGACAGCCACAAGACCTGGAAGCGTATCATTTATGAAGGCCTTCCCTCTGTATCTTCCCCTGCGGGAGTTATGCAATTATATCAGAGGGAAGTAAAGAACCTTCGGCGTTTCTTTTACTCACAAGAGATTGTCACCTTCCCCTTTGGAGAGAAGCTCGCAGTCCTCCAAACCCCATCGTATTTGCAATCCCTCAGGGCCACAGCTTCGTACAGAGCCCCTTTAACCGGCAATACCAAAGGCCACGGAATATTTTACATTACCCCTGGAAAAGAGGACTTGGCACTGATCTCCAGTCATTGTCCATATCTATCCGCCCATGAGACGTATCCCGGCCACCACATTTTGGATCATCTTCGCATTCATCATTCCAACCCGATCCGCCGCCAGATCGAATCACCTCTCTTTTACGAGGGATGGGCCTGTTATGCGGAGCAACTTTTGGATGAGCTGGGATACATCCAAGACCGGCGCCAACAGCTCATCGGACTGAAACGTAAACTCTGGCGCAGTTTACGAGCCGTATTGGATGTGGAGCTTCAAATGGATAAGATCACTTTGGCCCAAGGAGCGAAAAGAATCGAAAATGTCGGGTATTCCTCAAAGAGGGCAAAACGTCAGATTCGTCGTTTTGCCCTCACGCCTGGGTATCAATTGTGCTATTCTATCGGGATGTATGAGATCCTCAGGATTCGGGAACGATTTTCTTCTCACTTGGCCCTCATAAACTTCCATGATACCCTCTTGGGCGGAGGTCAGCTCCCTTTTCATCTTGTTGAGAGAAGATTAGAAGCCGCAGGAGATAAGAGGAAAAGGAGTGAAAATTGATCTGAATTTACTGCAGTGTTTCACATCCTTGTTTCATAAAATCCCATGAAAGACTTTCAAGGATATCATGTGGAATGGAATTTGGGCTGTCCCGGTGGTTGGGAATATCAGCGGATGGCCCAGGAACGGGGAAAGCTTTGCTGGAAAAGAATCAAAAAAATCTCATCAATAGAGGTCGAATTGACCTTTGACCATCCTCTTTTAAACCCCGTCCCACGCTTCTTGGATATGTTACTGCGAGCGCATCGGGCAAGGTTTCCCCGGGAGCAACCCTTCGTTATCCTCGTGGCGGAAAAGGAGACCCTGGATAAGGTTACGGAAAATATCAATTTGGTGAGGTACCTCAATCGGATGCCGGGGGTAAAAGCTGCACTGACATGCCCTGAAGAGCTGGAAACGAGGGGGCATGATGTCGTCTACAAGGGACAGAAGGTGTCGGTCGCCTTTTTGGATATCAACACCGATACTCTTCTGAGAATAGGAACAGAACATAATATAGACCCCATATTGACCGGTATCAGGGAGGGGATTGTGATCAATCCCAGGGGAATGGAACCTATTGGGGCAAAGGGTATCTTTGAGGTTGTGACGGAGGAGTTAAGCGCACTTCTCTCCTCTTCTACTGTCAAGCATACTCCTTGGACCCGCCTGTTTTATCCCAGGAGGACCACGGGACCGGATGGGGAATTGATCGCAGACCTCGTGGGATGGGTGCGGGACCATTGGGAGGAAATTATCCTGAAACCTGTCTATGGCTATTCCGGTAAGGGCATTTTTGTGGGGGCTCAAAGGGAGTCCAGGGACGAAGATATTGGGAAGGCGTTGCAAGAAGAACCCTATATCGTCCAGTCCTTTATACCGAAGGGATTATGGGCGGAGGAATTTCCATGGCTAGATACCGAGAGGAAAGAGATCATACTGAAGCAGTGGCAAACAGACTTCCGGTGTCTCATTAACGATACGGGACTGATCGGATTTTTGGCCCGTTTCGGGGAGATACCCACCAACGTGGGTGCAGGGGGCGGTAATCAGAGCGTGGCCATCCTCAAGACGGAAATGCCGATAAAAGAAGCTGTTCACCGAGTTAACGAGGCGATCATTGGGTTGGGATATTCCACGGCGATGGAAATCCAGAAAGAGGTAGACAGAAAGGGGTTAGAATTGGGGCACACCTACCTCGAAGGGCCAACACCCACCACCCTGAGACCACGGATTATTACCCAAAGCCACCTGACCCTTTTGCAGGAATACAGCCTCCACCTATGGAATGATCTGTTAGAACTTGAGAAAATGTGGCAGGAGGGTAAATTAGAC
This sequence comes from uncultured Syntrophobacterales bacterium, assembly GCA_964346945.1. Taxonomy (GTDB): domain Bacteria; phylum Desulfobacterota; class BSN033; order WVXP01. Next base: position 18,060 of record CAYFXL010000023.1, on the reverse strand, counting down.
CACGTGGTTCAGATGGGTGAGGGCGAGGCGCAGATTGCACGGATGCAGCCATGGGGAGGTTCTCCAGCCCTGATCGCATCGGATGGCCTGTTTAGCTTCGGAGCCCATCTCCAGGGTGGTCTTGATCAGCTGATCACGGGCTCGGGAGGGGAAATGAGTGAGGACGGTTAAGGGGTATCACGGCGAGTGGAACATGGGCAGTCCCGGGGGTTGGGAATATCAGCGCATTGCGCAACTCTTAGGGAAAATGGCGTGGGATTTGGCTTTGGAAAACATTGAGGTTGGAGTTGAAATCGACTTTGAACACCCCCAGATAAATGCCGTACCCGGATTTGCCCGCATGTTATTGCGAGCCCATGAGCGTTGCCACGCGAGAAATCCCGTGCATGCAGTACTCCTGGCTGAAACGGATACCCTCGATGTTGTGCTAGAAAATAAGAACTTCGTGGATTACTTGAACACGCTGGATAACGTTAAAGCTTCCCTTGCGGGGCCGAGTCACCTTTCACTGAAAAATGGAAAGGTATATTGCAAGGGAGATGAAGCCACGGTTATTTTCATGGATTTTAACATGAATACCCTGTTTAAGATCTCCCAAAGCGAGGATGTGAGACCAACCAGAGAGGCCATTAGACAGGGAATAGTGGTAAATCCCCGTGGAATGGAACCCCTGGGGGCCAAAGGATTGTTTGAAATGATCACCGGCACGTACCGCGATCAAATGAGTGAGGATACACTAAACCATACGCCCTGGACCCGGCAATTTTATTCCCGCAGAACCACTGGCCCGAAGGGGGAATCTATCGAAGACCTCGTCGTCTGGACTGAAGAGCATTGGAATGCTCTGGTACTGAAACCCGCACACGGGTACTCGGGTCATGGGATATCCGTGGGATATAAGGAAGTGAACCCGAAAGAACATATTCAAAAAGCCCTGGATACCGACGACTACATCGTTCAACAGCTCGTTCCGCTGGAACTCTGGTCCGAGCAGAGCACGTGGGCGAATCAGGAGGAGGAATGCCTGTTTCTCAAAGAGTGGCAGACCGATTTCCGCTGTTTCATAACGGATGAAGGGCTTCAGGGGTTTCTGGCTCGCTTTGGTGGGGTTCCCACCAACGTAGGTTCAGGCGGGGGAGTCCAACCCGTTGCTCTCTTAAAGAGCCATATGCCTCCCCGGGTTGCAGTGGACAGGATCAACCAGGCTTTTTTTAAATTGGGCTATGAGGCTTTTGTACAGATCCAGAATGAAGTTAACCGGAAGGCAATTGAAATGGGCTTCACGTATCTTTTAGGCCCGATCATGATCACACTCAGGCCCAGATTATTGACCATTGATCATATCAGGGACCTGAGAAAATATGCTCGTAATCTATGGGAGGATGCGGTCAAACTGGAGGAGCTCTGGCGTGCGGGAAAACTGGACGATGTGGTGTGGGTGGCGGAAGAGGAAAAGGGATTGGCCCTTGATCAACCCTGGCGGGGGAGTCCTGCACTGATGGTCTCCGACGGTCTTTTCAGCTTTGGCGCGGACTTGATGAATGGGGAGGAGTAAATGGAAAGGGTAAATCCTGAATGGTGGAAGAGACTTTTCGACGAAACATATCTGATCACCGATGCCCGTTCGGTATGCGACGAGGGATTGACCTGTCGGGAGGTAGATTTTCTGGAGCAGATCCTTAAGCTCGAAAAATCTTGGCCTATCCTGGATCTCTGCGGTGGGCATGGGCGGCACTCCCTGGAACTATCGCGCCGGGGCTTTCAGGATGTTACCGTTCTGGATTACTCCAAGGTTCTCATCGATCTCGGGAGGGAAAGGGCCCGAGGAGAAGGTCTCAATACCATGTTTGTACGGAAGGATGCACGGGATACGGGTCTCCCCGGTGAGAGGTTCAAGGCCATCATTGTCATTGCCAACTCCTTCGGCTATTTTGTTGATGAGGCTGAAAATGAGAAGATCCTTCGCGAGGCGTTCCGATTACTCATGCCGAACGGATCACTCTGTTTGGACCTCCCTCATAGAGAGCATGTATTGAAGAATTTCACCCCTCAATCTTGGCATGAAGCTAATGAGGAGATTGTTGTCTGCCGTCAAAAGAGAGTTGATGAGGATATCGTGTACGGCCGAGAGATGGTCATCTCCAAAAAGAAAGGTGTGATCCGTGATGCAACCTACTGCACCCGCCTCTATAGCCCAGAGGAAATTACCAGGTTGCTGAGATCAGCCGGTTTTATTTCCGTCACCATCCAAAAGGACTTCGTCTCACATGGGGAAAAAGGGGACTATGGCCTCATGACAAATCGGATGATCGTAATCGCTGATAAGGAGTAAGATGTTGAGGGAAAGATGATTCTCGTGTGTTCATTTCGAAATGTGTGACGGGGATCATTTTTATTCGGACGGGACTGTGTAAGATGTAAACGAGTTAGGCGAAACGTTATCGTAGAATTCAAAGGAGAGTGAGATGCGCAAGGTCCTCGTTTGGTTGTTTGTTTTCAGCTTGGTAGTAGTAACTACAAGCGCAGCTAGCAGTCAAGGGCGGGAAGGAGAGCCAAGGAATATCATCCTCATTGGATGGGACGGTGCTCAGAAAAATCATGTCAACGAGTCCCTGGACCGAGGGGAGCTTCCCAACCTAAAGAGGTTGAGTTCCGAGGGAGCCCTTGTAGCGATTGATATCCTGAGGGTAACTGATACAAAGGCCGGCTGGGCACAAATCCTGACCGGGTATGAGCCAGAGGTCACGGGTGTATTCGGTAACAAGCACTATGAGCCTATACCCAAAGGATACACAGTATTCGAGCGTCTGGAAGAGTTTTTTGGTCCGGATAATTTCGTTACAGCCGCCGTGATCGGGAAAAAAGAGAACGTGGATGCTGGTCCACCCGAGCGGGTACCCGTTGAAGAGAAGGGAAAAGGGAAGGGTAAGGCGGGAAGGGGCAAGATGAGAAAGAGGGAAGGGAAAATTATCGTTGAGGGAGGGGTGAAATACCGTCTCATTCCCGGGAAACCTTACTACCACGCTAAGGAGAGCATGGATGTTTTTATCAATGGTTTGATAGATGATGAAAAGGTTGGCTATGCAACGCTCGGATTGTTGCTCGAATACAAAGATAAACCGTTCTTTTTCTTCGTTCATTTCGCAGAGGTGGATCATAAAGGACACAAGTATGGCGAAAACTCGGAGGAGTATAATGAAGCGCTGAAATCCGCGGACTTCTGGACCGGTAAGATCATGAAAAAACTGAATGAGTTGAAACTATACGATAAGACCCTCATCTATGTTACCGCTGATCACGGGTTTGATGAGGGCGGGAAGGGCCATGGGGACGCCCCTTACGTCTTCTTGGCTACCAATGACTCTCAGGTGATACGCCGTGGTGAGCGCGCTGAAATTGCTCCAACAATACTCGATAGATTCGGTTTGGATCTCGCGAAGATAAAACCACCGCTCGATGGACGTCCACTGACGAAGCGTTACGATGCACCAATCTGGTAGATAGTCAACTGTCATAGTTGAGCAAAAAGGGACTAACCTCTACTGGGTAACCCCTTGATATCATTGGTGGAGCCGAGGGGGACCGAACCCCAGACCTTGTGACTTTCAGTCCAAGACAGGGCCTCTTGCCGAGTACTATCTAGTCTGATTTGCTGGAATGTGCGCTTCAAGATGCTTGAAGGGAAAGGATAGCCGAAATGGACCGATGATTCCTTGCTTGCACTTCCTCCTTTCTTAGCGAACATGGATACCCTTTAAACACATGACTATTCAAGCGCTTTTTCTTGACGAATAGGACTAATTTGTGAAAAATCCTTTTAAGAAAATCTTATTCGATAAAGCGATAAAAGAATGGTGAGAAAATGCCCAAGAAAACGATACATTTCATGGGCGTCTTAGCAAATGTTGATTCCTCTATCTTGAAAATAAGCCTGGATCGCGGTTTTAAGCTTGAGGGCATAGATCAGATTGAGGGCTTGAATTTAATTGATTCCTTTGAGGAACTTCAGGCGCAACAACTTGCATCGAAATTATTTGGATGTCCGATTTTGAATGAGTCTGAAGGTAAATTATATTTTATCAGTAACTTCTTCTATGTCCAAATAAAAGAGAACTACATACCGTTAAGTTTATCCCCCGAGGTCATAAAATTTGATAGAGAGCACGTTAGCAAATATTTGAAATCCAAAATCCAACTAATGAGACTGTTTAAAGAAGGAAACATCTGCATGCCGCTGACATACTATTATTTCTTTGATAATGGAGTTCCGAAATTAATTATGCGTTGGTCAAGCCCACCCCCAATCTCAAGAGAACTATATACTGTAGGAGACTTAGAAATCCCAGAATTACTAAGGTTCGTTCAAGAAACAGAATTGCCATTTTCAGAGCCCTTTTTAGAATTGGCATTTGAGAGTTTTAATTTATCTTATGAAACCAATAACATAAACTTGGCATTCCTATCGCTGATGATTGGCTTAGACACGCTATTTAGTCGAGGAGAACAGGAATTAAGACATAGCACTTCCAGAAGTGCTGCGGTCCTCCTTGGAGAAAATGCCGAGGATTCAAAGGGAATTTTTCGTGAAGTAAGAGATTTATACGACAAGCGATCAAAAATTGTCCATACGGGAAAATCACGAATTATCGATAATGAAGATTTGTCTAAATTACGCTATTACATAAGAGAGTCAATTAAAGAAATTCATAGAATGGGCATGAATAAGGATGAACTTACAGATCTGTTGAATTCGTGCGGATTTGGTGAGAGGGCATGGAAAGAGTAAGATGCTATATGCATTGATCGCCCTTATCTTTTAGTCAAGTGTTTTTGCCATGCTGCGCTCCTTTCAGAATTTCATTCATTCCGAAGCGTTCCCATAGGGGTAAGAAAGCATTGCTTGCCTGTCGCCCAATCTGGCTTCGATCCATCCGAATCTCTCTTGAACTCCTCAGCTATTATTTTCCGGTCCAACTCACCCCTTTTGCCTCCCGATTCGTTGTGCAGCAGGTCCGTCGCCACAGCGTGGCCAATTCTCCGGCAATATTAGGGTGAGGATTCGAAATGATAATACGTCCCTGACCTTAGGGCACCGTGCCCATGGCAGCTGTACCATTTGGAAACCATCCCACAACATCTGGGGGCTTGCCTTCGTGAGGTTCATAAGGAGTGATGAATCCGCCCCCACTCACGATCATGTGAATTACTGGTGGAAGATGAGCTGCTTGTACTATTTCATTATTCGGGTTCATGTTGATGGCCGATAATCCGCTGAATATGTCTTGGCATCGCTAAAAGATCTTGGATAGGGTCTCATCAAATTCCTTGCTGATTTCGGATTTGCCCAAAACGGATACACGAATTTGCTTTATATCCAGATAGAACCAGTGAAAAACAAAAGGGTATGAGACTTAACCCCCGGACCTTCCTGGTCATCCCCCAGACGGAACTTTGAGAAAGGGGCTACTTTATTACCGTTATAAAGATATTACTAGCCAGATGGAAGACTTTGTGGGAAATGCTCCCAAGGAGCATTCCCTTCATTCCAGTCAACCCGCGACTTCCTATGATAATCATATCGACGCCTTCCGTCTTTGCAAATTCGATGATCTTGTTCGCCGGATCTCCTTGAATCACGGTGGAATGGATATCTTTCACGCCCTGCTTCTTGGTTTCTCCTTCCGCTTCCTTGATGATTTTCTTACCATCCTCTTCCAGCAACCTTAGCATTCCTTCCATAGCGGGGAAAACCCCTTCATGGGATATTGCGGGGAGGGAAACCACGTGGAGGAGGTAAATCGTGGCAGAATATTTCAAGGCAATGTCACAGGCAACTTCAATGGCCTTTCGTGCATTGTCCGAGCCGTCTGTTGGAACGAGAATCTTTTTGATCATGAGCTTACATCCTCCTCTCGTGAATTTACTCTTTATCAGTAATATCAGTGTTCCAGAGGCTCATATTTGTCCTCAGAGAGCAGTTCTCAGTTCATTAACGCCCCTCCCTACCACCATCAATGTCCTGCTTGACCGAGGACGTTTGGGAATCAGCGGCTTGAGAAGACAGGTGGGGCGAAAAGGAATAAGAGGACAGAAAAGTCTTTTGGATAGGCCACCTCATGGGCCTATATTAGCAGAGTGGTGCAAGATTCACAAGAAAAAAGCAGGGTCATGTGAGCCTGCCTCCAATGATATCCTGGTTATTTCGACTTGTTCATTTCTAAAATTTTCTTTCCCTCTCGGAATGCATGAGAATCCTGTACTGATTAGCATAGGCAGAATCCCCATGGTGCACAAGGCCACAAGGGCAAAGCAGTTTCTTTTCTGGAAAAACTCCTCCCCCACCGGTCCGCCGAACAAAAACTACGCGATCCAAAAAAAAGGGACTAGCCTCTGTTGGCTAGCCCATTGATATCACTGGTGGAGCTGAGGGGGACCGAACCCCTGACCTTGTGACTGTCAGTCTGATCAAGGCCCCATTTACCGAGTTTCCTAAAGTTCTATCTCGTTTGATTTTCTATTGTAAGACCAAAGGCTCAGCTTCTTTAGATTATTACCGGGATGCATGGAGTTTTACTGACTACTGAGACCAAAACGAGCACCACCTCAAGGGTGGCCCTTGGGGGGATACGGGGATCGATTGTCAGCATATATTCGCTTTAGGAACTCCCATTACCAGAATGCCGAAGGAACATCCCAGCGCAAAGGGGAATACGGTCTACTGGTTCCATCCAGGCTTAGAAATCTCGCCTCGTGCGAGCCCCGCTACTATCCTAGTGATTTGCTTAGAAAATAGCTCAAAGAACCATTTTCATACCTCTTGGGTGCCCGCCAAGGCGTGATAGTTGCGGTAGAAACATGCACCGGATGCGGACCGGCGGAAAATCCATAGTTCAGTCAGTTAGGAATCGCCATGTTCCGATAGGATGAATTCCGACCGAAACTATAGCCTTCAGCTAATCCCTTCCAGGTCAATATATTTCCGCCTTGACATCCATCTCAACACGATTTTTGACATCGGGAGAAAATCTGCAATAATCAATTTAACCAAAGGCTCACAATAGACTGTCATGTTTCTGAGTACAATCCCTTCAGTTCTGTTGGGAAAACTCTTGACGAGAACTCATTCCAACACCTGGCAGTAAAGGCACATCTCAGAGAATTGATAAATTGACGGGAACCATGAAATCGGAAACAGGGAATCCAGCCAACGTAGTCAACACGAGAGGGGCAGCCGATCTCCTGGGGGTGACGGTTCAAACCATCAAGAACTATATCTACGCCGGGAAGCTCAAATCCTATAAGACGCCTGGGGGTCACCATCGTCTTAGGGTATCAGATTTGGAAGAACTTGCCCCCCAGATAGGCGATCTCTCCCGAGAGAAACTTTTGGAACAGTACGACCAGTTCTATCGAGGCTATGTCGATACCATCGAAGCACTCCTCAATGCCGTAGATGGGAGGGATGGAATTATCTCAGGGCATTCGAGGAGAGTGGCGGATTACGCGTGCATCATCGGCAAGGCCATGGGGTTAGCTCCAGAATCTCTGAGAATCCTCGAACTCGCCGCACTGCTTCACGATGTGGGGAAGATCATGATCAGTGAACAGATCCTGGGAAAACCTGGAAAGTTGACTGATCAGGAGATCTATGCAATCCGGCAACACCCCGAGATGGGGGAGAAAATCGTGGGTGATGTCAAGTTCCTGAGGGAGACCGCACCTTTTATTCGCCACCACCATGAGCGTTTCGATGGCCTGGGATATCCCGATGGCCTATCGGGGGAAAGCATTCCCTTGGAGGCGAGGGTCATCTTTATCGGCGAAGTGTTCGATTCCCTCACGTCCGATACCTCATACCATACGACTATGGACCTCAAAGAAGCCCTTGGGGAGATGGAGAGGGGAGCCGGAACCCAGTTCGACCCTAACATCCTGGGTATCTTCATCGACCATGTGAGCTGAAACTCTGCCGCGGCTCGGTGTCGCCCATAAGAATCTCTCACCGATAAGCATGGGCCCAAGCCCCGTGTGCCAGGAACCCTACCCGATTTGCTATTCCCCATATCCCAGACCTACAGCCTAAGCATGGAGGTGAAAAGCTAAAAAAGCAGATCAATGCGCCACTGAGGTCACATCCCTTTCTGTCTTTCCTCCTCTCTTCCCACAATGAACGTGCCCTGCCGCGCCTTGGCTGAACCTCAACCCTTCCAAAGCCGGTGACAATTTTTGGATGGATTGGAAATTTTTGCATCTCTCGCACTCTTTGTGTTCCAATTGGGTAAAAATTATATACGGTTTTTATCGGATATGGAATTTTCCCTTCATATACACCAATAAGTTAAAAAATCTCATTATTCCAAATAGATAATTTCATATTGAGCAATATTTACCCCGGTTGAAACATCATTTAAGATTGGTATATTTCTTGCTTTTCGACTGATGATGGCTTTCATAAAAGTATAAAATCGATATAAACCATCCCTATCATCTCTTACCAAGCGGAGGTGAAGACCATGAATCTTCTAGAAAATACTCTCTTGAATATTACCCTTGGTGCAAAGGAGACCAGGGAAAACGGCTTGTCAAGGGAACATCTTGAGAAGGCGATGTTTGATTCGATTAATTTGAAGTGTATTTCCGAAGAGGAAAAGGCGATGTATATAAGAATGATGAAGGTATTTTTGGATAGGGCATTCCCAGCTTGATCATTGCACTCAGCTCGATCTCTGGAAATGCTTCGACCAATGTGAAGGGCCAGGAAAATGAATGACCGCAGACAGATTAAATTCCAGCTAAAAGAAGCAGAAATATACCTCCAGTTTCTCAACGAGGACTTAGATTTAGTCGAATCGATCACGGAAAATACGGCTTCCCAAATTAATCATTTGCTGAAGGAAGCAACCAGAAGACTTCGGAAATCGGTAAATCTCTTTCATATTGAAATTAAAAAAGATTCTTTCCCAACACCGTGAAGGAAAAATTTCAGCAATGCAAGGCGAAAATCTCAATCCCAATCAAACACCCTCGGACAATCAGAATCGGATTGTTACGTCTCAACCATCTGAAAAATGCCGGGAAGCGCGTGATTTGTTTCTATGGCTTGTCAAGACCATTAAGTCTTACCGGATCTATGCCCTCAACAACCCCATCTTGACCAAATTTATCGACCAACTCCACCATAAATTGAGATCTTACACGAAAGAACATGGGTCTTTTCGATTTAGTATTGATGAATTCAAATTCATATTCGATGAAGAAGTGATCTATGAAAACGAGGATATGACGGAAAGTCTCCCCTTTCTGATGCATCGAAACGGCCTGAGAGAACTCTGGTTCGATAGCGGACTTAGCCATGAAGAGCTGACGAACTTCCTCAAGACTTTCAGATCATACGACATTTTGAAGGATTCCCAGGAAGACTTGGTCACCCTGTTATGGGATAAGGAATTCTCTTCCATCCATTTCTGGGCAACGGACGATTTTCTCTGGGCTCCTATAGAAATTCCCAAAAAGATGAAAAATATCATCGAGAAGATGGAAATGCCTGCGGGCGAACAGGAAAACCCAGAATTTGAAGCACCACTGCCACGCTGGTTTTTTAAATCCGGTGAGTTAGATGAGGTACGAGAGGCCATTCCCAAAGAAATTGAGCAGGTCGACTATATCAATCTATTGATGACCTTGGTGGAAGCCATAAGCCATTCCGGAAAGGATTGTAAAGAGTGCGAACTTATTCTCGATTTCTTTAAGAAGGTGCTGGACAGACTCCTCCATTTGCAAGACTTCAAAAATCTGATAAAGACTCTTTCCTTCACCAAAATTCTCGCCGATGATCGAAGGCTCGATTCCAACGAGATGGAGTTTATTCAAAAAGTCACGGATTATTTGAGTGAGGCCCAGAGTATTGAACGACTGATGGCATCGTTGTCTAGATTCAAGGACTTCAATCACGAACAATTCCAGAAATACCTCTGCTTGCTTTCAAAAAACGCGATAGTGCCTTTATGCGAAGCATGGTTAAAAATGGAATCGGTTGAAGGGAAGATGGCCATATCCAATGCCCTGGTGGAATTGGGCAAGGAAAATATCCCAGCTCTCGGGAATTTCTTAGGGGACGAGCGGCCACTGCTGGTCCTTAAGGTCATAAACATTTTGGGCAAGATCGGAAAGGATGAATGCATTCCCCATATCGCCAGGGTGAAAGGGCATGGGGATTCAAAGGTGAGAAACGAGGGCTTGCGCGTCCTCTCAATGTTCAATCACCAAGAGGCCAAAGCCTTATTACCCAGCTACCTGGATGATTCACAGATGCAGATAAGGATTAATGCTTCAAAGATCTTGGCCAAAAAACTGGGGACGGATGCCCTGTATTATCTTGGACCCCTTATCCTGTCTAAGGAGTTCGATAATCGAGAACTAAAGGAGAAAAAAGCCTTCCTTGAATCCTTGGGTAAAGTTGAGGTGGCCGATTCCGTAAGGATCCTGGAGGAGATCCTGCATAGGAAGATCTTCTCAAAGAGGGCCCAATGGAAAAAGCTAAAATCCTGTATCGAAGCGGTTTTGGGTTTCATGGATCTCGATGAAGCAAAGGCGGCATTAGCCAAGTGGAGGGAGAAACGGAAGAAATGGTTCTTTCGGCTTCTATACTAGGTATAATTCCCAGGAGTTAAGAGCATGATCTCTGATCAAAATCTCTATCAAACACGCTTAGATTTCGTTCGCAAATTGAGCCTTCTCATAAGAACGATAAAGATCTACAATCCAGAAAATGAGACCCTTGATCGGCACTTGAAGGAATGCTTACGTCTTATACGGGCTATCTTAAAAGAGGAGAAACGTCTCTCCCTAAGGGTCTTAATGGATGCCATTTTCGTCAATGAAGAGAGGGTTAGGATTAGCAGAGATACCTATCAGAGCATCAAACTCATCATGGACGAGTTGAAAGACAAGATGGTCGGCGAGGTGCTTTTTAGTTGGCCCGTTTCTTCGGAGGATCTCAAAGGTTTCTTGTATCATCTCGTCGGGAGTGAACGGGGGGATGGGGGCGATGGGCATCCATTGGGGACTAAGCTGATCAAAGAAAATATCTACTCCATCACCGTCAAACTATTCGATCCCATTTTCATTGATGAAAAGCTTAGGAAGAAGGAGGCCAAGAAGATCTATTTTCGGTCCATAGCAATGGTCAAGGAGGTCTGTCAAAATCTCCTGGAACATAAGCCCATGGCATTGAGAAAGGGCAAAAGGTTGACCCAATCTATGGTGGACTTACTTCTCTCTGATAAGGTACCGTTGCTAGGCCTCGCCAGCATCAAGAACTATGACGGGTATACCTATAATCATTCCGTAAATGTATCCATTTACTCACTTGCTGTGGGCGCGAGGCTGGGATTTCCCAAGAAGATATTAGCTGAGCTTGGGTTAGCGGCCCTCTTACATGATGTGGGAAAGGCGCGGATACCCGATGCGATTCTAAAAAAGCCCGACAAATTGAGCGAGGTCGAATGGGAGATGATTAGGTCCCATCCCATGAGCGGGTTCGAGGAAATTCTTGAATACCATCAATTTGCCGAGGTTCACCCGAGAATCTTGTCCGGTATCTTCGATCACCACCTCAATTTCAATATTACGGGCTACCCCAGCTTGAAACGGAAGAAGAAACAGACCCTTTTCGGCAGGATCATCGCTCTTGCCGATGTATACGATGCGATGACAACCCCTCGGTGTTATCGCAAGCGGGTCTATTCGCCAGTAGACGCACTTAAATTGATGTGGAGGGAATGCGGGGCTCACTTCGACCCAACGCTTTTTAAGGTGTTCGTGAATGTCATAGGAGTTTATCCCATTGGCTCTTTGGTCCAATTGGATGACGATGAAATGGGCATTGTTAGCAATATCAACCCCGACCCCAAGCTCCTAGATCGCCCCACAGTTTTAACCATTAGCAAGGAGGGGGATAAAGGACGAACCGTCAACCTTTCGGAGCCAGACGAAAAAGCGGGAGGGTTCAAGAGGAGTATCGTGCGGTGTCTCGACCCCAAGAAATACGGCATCCATGTTCAGGAACACTTTCTGTAAAAGGGATTGGGGTATACCTATGATGAATAGTAAACCTTTGCTGAGGTGAAATGGAAAGTGCGGAGAGGAAGGACATCCACTTCCAGAATAGGATGAAAAGGCGGTCTCCGTCCACCACATGGAGCGTAGGAGATCTCATCCGGAATCGATATGAAATCTACGACATCAAGGCAGGGGGATTCGGAATAGTGTATATCGTTTATGATCATGATGATGGGGTTCCCTACGCTATTAAGACACTGCAGGGTGGGCATTTAGCGAATCCCGTCGCCGCGGAACGTTTTATTCGAGAGGCAGAGGTTTGGGTAAGATTGGGACGGCACCAAAACATCGTCCGGGCTTTCTTCGTGGATAGGATAGATGGCCAACCTTATATCTTTCTGGAGTGTGTCGTCGGTTCAAACCTGAGAAAGACCCTTTCAGGAGGACCTGTCCCGATAAGGGCGGTATTGAGCTATGCAATCCAGTTCTGCCGTGGAATGGCCCATGCTCAAAAAAAGACCCCCGGCTTCGCACATCTGGATATTAAACCCGAAAATTGTCTTCTCACCCAAGACAACATCTTGAAGGTGACGGATTTCAGCTTGTCCAAAGCGCTTTTTGAACCGAATCCTCGCCTTGGAGCCACTTCCCCAACTGAAGTCTCAGACCCTAGGAAAAGGGAAAGCGTCATGGGGACATTCCCTTATATGTCTCCGGAACACTTCCTCTGCTTCGGAGGAGCTAACATACAATCCGACATATATTCCTTCGGGGTCATGTTGTATGAGATGTTGACCGGGAAAAGGCCCCTTTCTGCCGAATCGGTTCCGCAATGGAGAGATGTCCATCTGAAGATAAAGCCTCTGGAACCGCGGGCCACGGTCCCATCGATTTCAGAGGGATTGAACGATTTGACCATGAGGTGCCTAGCCAAAAACCCTGCGGAGAGGCCTGGAAATTTCCTGGTCATTATGGATACCCTTGAGACTATGCTCCGGGAACAGTTTCATGAAGAGATTCCATCGTCAACCTCAGAAGCACTGGAGAGTTGGGAATACTCCAACAAGGGAGTATCCCTATGCAACGTGGGACGTTTTGAGGAAGCCATCTCTTGCTTTGACAAGGCTCTTTCCACAGACCCCCAAAATTATCACGCATGGCTTAATAAGGGTGTGGCGGTTGGTACATTGGGATATGCCGAAGAGGAACTCGAATGTTATGACAAGGCGTTAGCCATCACTTCAGAATACGCCGAGACTTGGTATAATAAGGGATTGGCCTTGCATCACCTTGGCAGATTCGAGGAAGCCCTCTATTGCTACGATCGTGCCTTGACGATAAACCCTCATCAAGCCGAAGTGTGGGTAAACAAGGGATCGGCCTTGGGTAATCTAGGTCGGTTCGAAAAGGAGCTCTCCTGTTACGAAAAGGCCTTAACAATAAAACCCGACCATGCCAAAGCTTGGATTGATAAGGCCTTCGTCCTCATTAAATTAGGCCTTTTTGAAGAGGCCAATGCGTGTTGTGACAAAGCTCTGGCAATCAGTCCAGGTCTAGCCGAGGCCTGGGCAAATAAAGCTTCGGCCCTTGGGGTTTTGAAACGTTTCGATGAAACCATCCGCTGTACCGAAGAGGCATTGGCTATAAATCCCTATCTCTGTGAGGCATGGGTAAGTAAGGGTCTTGCCCTATGGAATCTGGGGCGGTTCGAGGAGGCAATCTCCTGTTACGAGAAGACCTTGACTATTGATCCAAGACATGCAGGGGCATGGTTCAATAAGGGGTTGGCCCTTCGTAACCTTGGATTAAAGCTGGAGGCCAATCGGTGCTTTCAAAAGGCGATAGCCCTCGATTCAACCCTTTCCCAATGACCAAATAGATTATATCCTGGCGAGGGAATATAGTGCCCCTTTGCTTTTCATATGTCCTCCCGTAATACTTTGATACCTCTCCGCATGGTCGGGATGGTCGAGCTGATCATGCTGATGAACATCCTCCTGAAATTCCAGACTTTAAAGGGACTCCTTGAAACTGAAAGGGATTATCGGTTTTGACGCCTGTATCGATAAGGTTTCTTGTCTCTTCATCGACCCGTTATACGTTAATTCCTTCTATAGGAAGGGAAACCACAAGCTTGATTCTGTGAAAGAGAGATACTGGAGGAGGGTGGCTGCACCATCGCCAACACTAGTTATTTTAAGACGGATTCTTGCGTGAGAAGGTGATCGAAGAGTATTGATTTGCGATTCTATGAGAGCTATGTTTCGACCAGAAATAAATCAGGGCTAACCACACCCTGCGTTTCTTGTTTTAAACCTTGTTCTCCTTTGCTAGCATAAGCCCATGGAGGTGGCCTGCCCAGAAGATATCCTTAGCCCTTCTCGTCTTTTTTCTCCTATCCGTCCCCCTATTTTCTCAAGCTGGTGATTCCCAGAATGTCATACCTTGTTTCCGCCCCGATGAACCTACCATGCGAATCTTTACCGGTTTTTATCGATTAATTCTAACTTGGCATGAAATTTGCTTATTTTTAACGATGTTATCCCGGTAAGCGCGAGTAAAACCGATAAAAAAGACAATTTTATTTAGGTAGACTAAGAATCATGTTCGGAATAGATGTCACTCCGACAGATTCAAAAGTTAAACTAAGGAGGAAGTCAGATGCCTGTTTATTACAAATGCAAAATTTGCGGGGGTGAACACCCTTCCCCAATCGTGTTACGAAACGAGGAGGCATTTGATAGTAGTCCCTTCCTGGAAGATAGCTTCCAATGTCCCGTAAAGGGAGAGTCGGCCTTATACGACAAAGAGGACACGTTCTGGCAGGACTAGGTATCTCCTGTTGATTAATCTGACTGCCAAACGGTGCTTTTGGGCGGGCAAGAATCCCATGCCGCCCTGGGAATGGGGGACGCGTGAACGTGGTCAGCGCAGAAGAAAGGGACAGACCTCCAAATGAATGATGGATTTCAGGCAATACGAGAGGGAGGCGAGGGAGAACAAGAAGGGGTTATGAGGTGAGTAATAATAGGGATGAAATAAAAGATAGCTTTACAGATAAAGAATTGCTGGATTTTTTACAAACACAAAACGACAAAGAAACCTATACAGGCAAGGCGGTTTTTAGATGGTCAAGGAGAGGCCATGGCTGGCGATTGTGTGAAACAGCTAGGGAGGGAGCGGAAAGGGATATTAGGGAGGCTATCGCGGACGCAATCAGGAGGTCGAGATGGGAGTAACTATCAATGAAGAGTGAAAGAAATAGGAGGGGCAGTAAGTATGGTCATCCCAGTCGACCCAAGGGAAATCGTCACCGTTTAGGAGTTGGCCATCTCCAACATGCTCGAGATGGCGGCGTTGCGGGACCTGCTGTTCGAGAAGGTAATTATAAGCGAGGACGAGTCCATAGCTAGGTATGAGAAGCTTGATGGGGAGATGAAGGAGCAAGGTGGAAGGTAAATATTTCCGTCACAATTCGATAGTTTTCACCAGCGTGGTCGCCGTCGAATAGAGCTGAATCGCTCGATCTGCTTTTCCTTTGACATATCTTTCTATCCCGCTAAAATCCGACACATCGACAAAGTCAAACCATCCGTGCGGGTGGGGGGGAAAGCCACGGGTCTGGGGGGGATTAGACCCCGAAGCTTCCAACGCACAATCAAAATAGACAGCCGGGAGCAGAAGATAGCAAGGGCTAAAGGTTTTGACCTATTGGAAAATGAGATTTCTATTATTTTATGGACGTCCCATCTCGTCTGCAATAGAGAAAGCTGCTTTTTTTCGTACTGCCTCCAAAGCAAGTTGTCACAGATGCGTTACTTTGAGTTTACCGAGGAGGCACCTTGACCTGATCCCCGAAAACTGGTCCAGGTTTTATGTTAGTTTTTGAGTTGATATTGGACTGGGAAAGGAGGTCGGGATGAGTCGGAAGCGTTTTACAGCTGAGCAGATCATTGGGATGCTTCGGGAGGCGGAGGTACGTCTTTCTCAGGGGCAGAGAGTAGGTGAGGTATGTCGGGGTTTGGGCATTACCGAGCAGACGTACTACCGGTGGCGCAGGGAGCTTGGTGGGATGAAGGTTTCTCAGGCCAGACGTCTGAAGGAGCTTCAGACGGAGAATTCTCGCTTGAAGCGGGTGGTGGCTGAGCTGACCCTGGACAAGCTGATTCTGCGGGAGGCCCTTGAGGGAAACGACTAAGTCCCGACAGGCGAAGACAGTGTGTGGGACACCTCGAGAGGAAGTTGGGTGTTTCAGAGCGGCGAGCCTGTCGGGCGATGGGTCTGTCTCGATCAACCCAGCGATATGATGCAATCATCAAGGCAGATGAGGAGGTCTTAAGGGGTGAGATTGTTAGGCTTGCACGGGAGTATGGTCGCTATGGGTATCGCCGGATCACGGCCCTATTGCGTTGGGAGGGGTGGCCGATCAACCACAAACGGGTGGAGCGGATCTGGCGTGAGGAGGGGCTCAAGGTTCCCCAAAAGCAACCCAGACGAGGTCGTCTGTGGCTTGGTGATGGTTCTTGTGTCAGGCTTCGACCGACTCACCGAAACCATGTCTGGTCGTATGATTTTGTGATGGCCCGGACCCATGAGGGACGGCCCATCAAAATCCTCACGGTCATTGATGAATACACCCGTCAGTGTCTGGCCATTGTAGCAGAGCGGCACCTAAGGGCTGATGATGTGCTTTTTTGTCTCACAGACCTATTTGTCAACTACGGGACTCCTGACTATATCCGATCGGACAATGGCGGGGAGTTCACGGCTAAGGCCGTGCGTGAGTGGTTGAGCCGTCTGGCTGTGCAGACCCTCTATATCGAGCCAGGTAGCCCCTGGGAGAACGGCTACAACGAGAGCTTTAATGGTAAGTTACGAGATGAATTACTCAATGGGGAGATCTTTTACACTCTGAAAGAAGCCACGGTGATGATCGAACGATGGCGCCAGGAGTATAATACTGTGAGGCCGCATAGTTCTTTGGGTTATCGGCCTCCTGCGCCAGAGACCATACAACCACCGCCCATGTCACAGACCATCCCTTGGTCCAAGCCCTCTCAGATGGAGGCAGAAAATAATAGAACTCTAACTTAGAAAGTGGTACAACTTATCTGGGCAGGTCACTCCCCGACATACAGATGCCTCCCCCCTCGGCAAGGCCCTCCATCCGGGCAGCAATATTAACCCCATCCCCGTAGATCCGCTCCCCCTCCTGGATCACATCCCCAAGGTTGATCCCGATCCGAAACTCCATCCTGCGGTTTTCGGGCAACAGAGCGTTTTTGGCTTGAAGAATGTGCTGAATCTCTACGGCACACTGTGCCGCATCCACCACACTGGAAAACTCTGCCAAAAGGTTATCACCCGGAGAGTCAACTACCCGGCCCTGGTGCTGGTGGATAAGGTTCGCCATTGACTCCCGGTAGGCAGTCAGGGTGCGCACGGTTGCAGCCTCGTCCTCACCCATGAGGCGACTGTACCCTTTGGCATCGGCACTGAGAATCGCAGTGAGCTTCCGTTTGAGGGACTCTGTTGCCATAACTCGTTCTCTTAAAGGTTTGAAAGCCTCTTCGCTACTCCAGAAGTTGGCGTCATTATGTGAGTCGGGGATTATCTACGTCGTCTATATGTTATATACCACAGAGTGGCAGAAGATCGCAATTTTCCATTCTCAAACGGGCCCCTTTAGTCCATCTTCCTGTCTTTTGCGATCCGTTGAATACAAGATGTTATCGATCATGGGGGGACGAGCGAAAAGCATTGATTTGTGATAGAACTATTTACCATGAACAATATCTATGGAGGAAGAGGCTAATTCTTTACTCTAATAGGTAAACTTCCTGGCTATCCTTGGTACAACGGGAAGTCGAGCAGGCAGGGCAAGAAATGCGCCTACCTTTTTTCTTGCGAACACCGTTCTACTCTGTTATCGTAGGTTCATGGTGTAGGCTAATCAGCAGGCCTTCTAACCCCTTCCTATCATCGAAAGGAAAGAAGGAA
>CAYFXL010000022.1:0-26040 GCA_964346945.1 uncultured Syntrophobacterales bacterium | reverse complement strand
TCCAAATGGGCCAGGACCTAAAGGATTACCTGAGGGAAAACGACCTGGACTTTGATGAAAGCGAGGATCTAGATAAGATAATCCCCGTGGTCGATGCACTCTACATGACTCGAATCCAAGACGAGTATGATCAGGGAGGTGAATCGAAAAAAATAGACTACACTAGATTTCATTTCACCGGGAATCATCTCAAACTCCTCAAGCCCAACGCTATCATCATGCACCCTCTTCCGCGACGTGCCGAGATCAGCCCCGAGGTGGACCAGGACCGCAGGGCGATGTATTGGCGTCAGGTGAGAAATGGGATGTGGGTCCGGGTAGCCCTCATTGCCATGATTTTCCTGGTAGACCGGGAGATCATGGGCTATTGAATCCTCCCTCCCTGCCCTCCTCATGCATTGCCGATTTTCCTGGGATTTTCTGATTTCTCGAAGAACTCCGCCCTCCCCAGGTACTCATATGGGGAAAACTCAGGCCGTAGAAACGGCTTGATTTTATCTTGAGCAGGTGGTATAAGTAATTAATTTTATGATCTTCACGAACTCAATTTTTCCGCTTACTTAAATAGAAGGAGGACCAAATGCAGTGGGACAATCGAAATAGAGGTGGCTGGGACCGAGGCGGCCCCCCGGATCTCATGGACCTTGTCTCGAAAGCCAAGAAGCGCTTCGAGGGGGTCGGGAAGGGAGGCAGGTTTCCCCTGCTCATTGTGATCGTGTTAATACTCGGGATCGTTTTACTCTGGACGACAGTCTTTACCGTTCCAACTGGCCATCAGGGGATTATCCTCCAATTTGGCAAGTATTCTCGAATGGTCGGGGAGGGTCTTCACTTCAAGATTCCCTTCGGAGTCGAAACGGTTTACAAGGTTTTCACTGCACAGGTGGTCACGGAGAGCTTCGGTTTCAGAACCGTTCGCGCCGGCATCCGGACGCAGTATGAGAAGACCCGTGCGATGGAGCGAGAATCCCTTGTACTCACTGGGGATCTGAACGTCATCGATGTTGAGTGGATCGTGCAGTTCCGACGGGAGGAACCTCGAAAGTTCCTCTTCAACGTAGAGGAACCGGTCAAGGCAATCCGGGATATCAGCGAATCCGTAATTCGACGCATCGTCGGTAATTGGAGCTTTGACTATGTCCTCCAAAACCGTGAAGAGGTGAACAAACTTGCCCAGGAGGAACTTCAGGAGGTCCTCGATGACTATAAAAGTGGAATTCGCGTCGTCAACGTAAGGCTCCAGAATGTACTCCCTCCTGACCCGGTAAAAGGCGCCTTCAACGAGGTAAACGAGGCCGAACAGGAAAAGGAGAGACTCATCAACCAGGCCCAGGAAACATACAACAGGGAGATTCCAAAGGCCAGGGGAACTGCGGAAAGAACCATCAATGGGGCCCGGGGATACGCATTAGAGCGAGTGAACCGGGCAAAGGGTGATGTGGCCCGGTTCTCGGCTGTTCTCAAGGAATACCGAAACGCCAAAGAGGTCACCAAACGGCGCCTCTATCTCGAGGCCTTTCAGACGATCCTGCCAAACGCCCAACAGATCTATATCATCGATAGTGAACAGCAAGGCGTTCTGCCGCTTCTCCAACTAAACCAAGTGGCTAGGAAAGGGGGTGAGGCCCAATGAAACGAATAGGAGGGTTCATCGCTATTGTGATCGTTATCTTTCTGATTCTGGTGATCTCGGGTGCCTTCTATACGGTCCGCGAGTGGGACCAGGTGGTGATCACCCAGTTTGGGAAGGTTATCGGGGAGCCAAAGACCGAATCGGGCCTCTATTTTAAGATCCCCTTCATTCAGGAGATCAATCGTTATGAGAAGCGGATCCTGAGGTGGGATGGGGACCCAGAGGAAATCCCTACCCGGGACAAACGGTTTATTTACGTCGATACAACGGCCCGGTGGCGAATCGTGGATGCACGAAAATTCCGTCGGGTACTCGTCAGTTACGCTCAGGCATACGCCAAACTGGATGACATCATCGACGCCGTCGTTCGTGATTACGTCTCTGCAAATCCCTTGGTGGAGCTCGTCCGGAGTACTGATTGGATGCCGACGCTTAAGGAAGGAGAAAAGAAGGTCGTCTCCCCATTTGCAGAAAAAGCCGCCCGGGAAACCATCGTCCTGGGCAGGGAGAAGATCACCCGGGCCATTCTGGCCGAGGCATCCAAGGCCATGCCCGCCTTTGGTATGGAATTGGTCGATGTTCGCATCAAGCGCATTAACTATGTGGAAAGGGTTCAGAAGAAGGTCTACGAACGCATGGTATCGGAGAGAAAACGCCAGGCCGCCCAGTTTCGATCGGAGGGCGAGGGCAAAAAAGCAGAGGTTCTCGGACGGATGGAAAAGGACCTGAAATCCATCGTCTCAGGAGCCTACCGGACGGCCGAGGAGATCCGGGGAAAGGCGGACGCAGAGGCCACGAAAATCTATGGAGAGACGTATAACCAGGATCCGGAGTTCTACGCCTTCTTCAAGACCCTGGAAACTTACAAGGAGGCAGCATACAAGAACTCCTTCGTTATCCTCGGAACCGATTCAGACTATTACCGGTTCCTGAAGAACATCCCGAAGTGAGCTTCGCTCGCTTCGTTCACTGAAGGGACAAAGGAAAACGCTCTCACGAGCGAGATGACGAGTACGGCTAACTTCCAATACGCTACTGGTCGCTCCACTTCCCGTATCGTTCCCGTAAAACCCGGTGCAGGATTTTTCCGGTTCCCGTCCTCGGCATCTCCTCTTCCCTGATGAAGTCAACCGATTTCGGGATTTTGTATCCCGCTATCTTCCCCCTGCAGTGCTGCATGATCTCCTTTTCCAATTCCCCCGATGCGGTGTGACCCTCGTGGAGGATAACCACCGCCTTGATCGCCTCCCCCCACTTTTCGTGGGGCACCCCAATGACGGCTACATCCTTTACCGCTAGATGGCTCCCGAGGATGTTCTCAACCTCAGATGGGTAGACGTTCTCCCCACCCGTGATGATCATATTGGCCTTCCTGTCCACTAGATAGTAGTAGCCGTCCTCATCTCGCTTCCCCATATCCCCAGCCGTGGACCACTCGCCCTCGAAAACTTCCCTCGTCTTCTCCGGATCTTTCCAATATTCCTTGAAGACGATAGGGGTTCTGACATAGATTTCTCCTACTTCCCCAGGCGGGAGCTCCTTTCGGTTCTCGTCCAGAATCTTAATTCGGTCTATGCCGAAGATCTCCTTTCCAATGGAGCCCAGTTTCTCCATCTGAACTTCTGGCCGCAAGAGAGTCATCAAGCCCTGTTCCGTCGACCCGTAAGCCTCCCAGAGCTCGGCATTCTTGAAGTATTTCATAATTTCAATTTTGGTATCTTTCCTGGCCGGAGCCGAGGAGATGAGGAGCTGGCGGATCGAACTCACATCATACTTACGCTTTACCTCTTCAGGGAGGGCCAACATCATGATGTAGTGGGTGGGGACCAATGAGGTAAAGGTTACCTTCTCCCGGTCGATGGTCCTGAGAAGATCCTCGGGGTCGAAGCTGATCATATTATAGACGAAGCAACTTCCTCCCACGTAGGTGTACGCGAAAGAGTAGAAGATGGAGTTGATATGACACATGGGCATGACCAACATTACCTTATCATCGGGCCGAACACCGATATTGATATCGTTCAGCACATACTGCGCGATATTACTCTCGTGGGTTCTCACCACCCCCTTTGGCCGTCCCGTGGTCCCCGACGTATACATAATATTCCAGATATCCGCGGAATCAACCACCACATCAGGCTCGCTTGGCGCCCCGTTTTTCATGAGATCCTCATAATGGAGATACCCCTCGGGCGTCTTGCCGCTTCCCATATAGATGTATTTCTCTTGGGGAATGGGGAGCTTATCCCGCATGCCCGCTACCATTTCCACGAACTGCTCTGCTACCATGAAGGCCTTGCTCTCGGAATGGTTGATGATGTACTCGATTTCAGGGGGTGAAAGGCGGAACATAATGGGAACGGTAATCTGGCCCCCCTTGGCAGCGGCGGCATAGATCTCCATCCATTCGATGCAATTGTAAGCTAGAATTGCAAAGCGGTCGCCCTTCATCACCCCTAGATCGCATAGGGCGTTGGCCAAACGATTCGCTCTCTCGTCCCACTCCTTGAAGGTGGACTGCCTGAGTGTATCCTTGATGGCGACCTTGTGCGGGATGTTTATGGCGTGCATCTTAACCACATCTCCTGCGTGTAGCCACTTGCTCTTCAATACCATCTTTCCTTCCCCCGTAATCTTGTGATTTTTTTTGCATTCTAATACCTGGGCTAACCCTTGTCAATCCTTGTTGGCGACTTCATATAAGGACTGCTCCTTCCACCAGGTTGGAATCCGGATACCTGGGGAAACATTCCTGGCAGATTCGGACCCGGGGCCACGAATTTTCCAGATAGTCAAAACCAACAATGTAAAATTTGAGCCATCTAATCGACCGTAGTTTCAGAATATTGTGACATATTTCTTTAGACACTTTCTTCGGATAATCTCCCCATTATCTCCAGCAAAGAAGCACCGATGGAAAGAGAGAAGCATAGGGGGAAACGGAAAGTGGCAATACCATGGGGTCCAATATGTCAAAGATTGAGCTCTGAAGTCGACACCAGGTTGTTCTATCCCCTCCGATCAAAGGACCACACAGCACGCGCATGAACTGGAGGAACAAGGGAAAGCGGAGTTCTCAACATATTCAGGAATCCCGACAGATCCACTACCTTGAAAAGAACCCCGTGATCCGCTATCATGCATCTAGTAGTCCTCGCACGTTGCCTCGGAGGTGGACATGGAAATACCTATGGAGCCCAAAACCTTTGCCCTTCTGGTTGCCACTCTATTTTTCCTCATATCCCTGCTCATAAACTTACTGCAACACCATTATTATAGAAGGCGCACCGATCGCTTCCTCAACAAGGAAGAGTCGCTCTTCCATTCCCTTACAGGACTCCACAATTCCTTGGGTAAGTTAGAGACCGCATGTGCCTTGGAAATGGAGCTGACGACTTCACTGAAAGACATCGGGAAATCAATTCATATTGCCCGAGCTCATCTCAGCTCCTCCATAGCGGATATCCAGGGAAACCTGCTTTCCCTCAGAGAGTACCGGGCGAGGGAAAAAGCGCGGCAAAAACATAGACGGGGAATAGAAAGGGTACGAGAGAAAAAATCGTCCAAATGAACAGTATTATGAAACCAGGGATCGATCAAGGGGCGAGTTTTATGGAGCGAGTCGAAAATCCGCAAGAATCCCCTTGTATTTTCCAAGGGATTCAGCTATATAACTCCTGGCCTTCAGAAAAGGGGAGGGATTGCCATGGAAGTAGAGGGATATAGCTTTCCTGATGATCTCTATTACGACAAGGAGCACTGTTGGTGTCGTGTGGAGGGAAATGTGGTGGTAACCGGAACGACGGATTTTGCCCAGAAAATGGCCGGTGAGATCGTCTACGTCCAACTTCCGTTGATTGGTAAATCGGTTACCCAGGGTAAACCGTGCGCCGCCCTTGAATCGGGGAAATGGGTAGGTCGTATTTACGCGGTTGTATCGGGAAAAGTCGTAGAGGTGAATGAGGAGCTTGAGGATAACCCTAAGTTGATCAACGATGGCCCCTATGACCAGGGATGGATATTCAAGATTGAACCCAGCGATCTGGAAGGAGAACTGAAAAACCTGATGCAAGGCGATGATGTTGTCCAGTTCGTCAAATCAGAGATCATTCGAGTAGCAGCAGAGAGGTAACCCGAGCATTGGGTTTTACTCCTGTAACCCTCCCGAAGGCATTTCCCATTTCCAAGAGAAGAGACCTTAACAATATCCCTCCCCAAAATTCACTCTCCACCATTGCCGATCCTGTTGTACCCAGCTATTACGCCTGATTCAAACCGGTTAGAATTCCATCTCCATCGATGAAGAAACGGTAATCGTTCCTCCGTGAAAAAATGAACACCAATCGAAAACAGAAATTGCTCTTCTTTTGCTTCGCCAGGAATACTTAGCAAGAATTCTTTAGTGCCCGCTCCAGGAAATTTCCCGTTTGGGCAACAGCCCACCGACGGCCGCTCCCCTTTCCCTTTTCTTGTTACGTTATTTTGATTCAAGGGCTTTCACGAGTGCCCTGAGTGTTTTGTTGTACGGTGTATCCACGCCTGCCCGCTCTCCGTAATCAATGATCTTGCCATTGATATAGTCGACTTCGGTCCGCCGTTTCTTCTCGATATCGATAAGCATCGAAGGCTTGTGATCGCCTGCTTTACTCATGTATTCCAAGCAGTAAGGATAAAAGTCCCAACCCAGAGAGATCTCGTTAGCCCTGGCCACACTCACTCCTTCTTTGATCAAGGCTTCAACGATATGGAAAATGATGGGATCTTTGATGGCCTCCGCCATGGTCATGCCTGTTACAGCGCAGATAGGATTCATACAGGCATTCATGATGGACTTTCGCCAGACCATGCTGATAATTTGATCTGTATGTTCCGTAATGAGTCCACTCTTTGTCAACGAATCCGCCACAGCAACTGCAGCGGATCTCGACTCCCGATCAAGCTCCTGGATATAGTGCGGAAAATGGTGGAATTTGATATCCACATGACCCGGTTTCACGAGAGTACACCCATAATTCACGACCGCGCGCATAACAACCCTTCTCCCCAAGGTCCGGGCAAGGACTAATTCGGTGTCGATGCCGTTTTGCCAGCTCACTACATACAGCCCGTCCCTATAAAAGCTTTCGATCGCCGAAGCGATAAGGGGAAGCGCATTGGCTTTGACCGTGAGAAATATCACATCCGGAGGATCAGACGCCAGATCATCCACGCTGTTGGTGGTCTTGGAAACAGCCACCCGAAATTTTTCGGTTCCTTCGATAATGATTCCCGGGCTCCGGGCTGGTTTGGTAAGCTCTGGCAACACATCGCACAGATTTACATCGTATCCACCCTTTGCGAGGAAGGCCGCAACGATGTTTCCCACTGGACCAGCGCCTACCACCGCAAATTTACGAGGGATAAAGTTGGTTTTTTCTTTCATCTGAATGCCTTCCTCGCTGTTGAATTGCCCCCTCCTTGTGAGGCATTCTCAAGCATTCCAAAGACTTTGGCGTCAAGCAACCTGATTCCGTTTTTCCGCAAGATCTCAATTGCCTTATCGTTGTCGCTGAACCGAAAAACCATCACTGCCTTCTCCGATGTAAACCCTGTAAACGCGTACATGTAATCGATTTTTGCTTTGGCATCCAACAGCGGCTTGAGCAGACTCCCGAGGGTACCAGGTCTATCCTCGATTTCAACGGCAACCACATCGTCGATTCGGGCGGGCAAATGTTTTTCCATCATGATCCTTCGCGCTGTTGCCACGTCGGAGACAATAAGTCGAAGCACTCCAAAATCAGCCGTGTCCACCAGGCTGGTTGCTCTTATGTTGATACCAGCTTCTCCCAGGGCATGAGTCACTTCGTACAACCGACCTAACGAATTCTCGATAAATATCGATATCTGTTTTATCTTCATAGAATCCTCCTTTCTTGAGATTCAAGGGTTATAAGAGAAGGCTGTTTTCGTGCGAGGAGGCAACTAGTGTTGTCATTCTATTAGTTTCCCTTCGTGGTTTGTGACACAAACGAACATTACCATGCCAGCGCAGAAGGGAAAAAGGAGGCACCGTTTAACTGGCGGTTGCACAGGTAACACTGGCGAATTCTCTATACTCCTACTACATTAAATTTGAGTTTTCAGTTGAGTTTTGCAGACGCAATCCAAAGAAACGAGTCCCCAGATGCATTATACCAGTAGAACCGGACTAAAGAAACACAAAAAAGGTGGCAAGTTCCCAGCGAAGTGCGAAGAGCTTTATTTCCTGGCTATCTTCATCAATCGTCCTTTCTAAGAAAGAGGGGACGCGAGACGAAAAGGAAAAAAAGAGCCAGGGGCTCCCTCGGTCAACATCTAACATTGACATATGTTAATTGATACAATATTAGTCGTTCACTATTTTAAATTCAGCTTTGTACAACAGCCCCTCAAGGCCTGAGCATAGAGCGCTTCATGGAAAACGCACTGCGGTAATACTAAGGAGCCACGATACGTCGTTGAGCATTAACGTGCTTTTCACTTCCAGGTTCATTTTTCACGCAGGGGGTACCATGGATTACATCGAAAAAATCGAAGGAATTGTGGGAGGGGAAAACGTTCGAAGAGATGAGATCGAGAGGCTCTGTTACTCCAGGGATCTATCGGTCCACGAGGCAATTCCCGATGTGATCGTCTTCGCCAAGACCTCGGAGGAAGTTTCCAAAATTCTTGCCTTAGCCAATGAGGAGAAGATCCCCGTGACACCCAGGGGTTCTGGCACGAGCGCCGTGGGGGGAGCTCTCGCCGCAAAAGGGGGAATCCTGTTGGATCTCAGTCGAATGAACCACATCCTGGAGATCAACAGGCAGGATGGATATGTCATAGCCGAACCGGGAGTAATTTGCAATAACCTGAATATGGCCCTGGTACCAACGCATTTCTTCCCCCCCGATCCCGCAAGCGCTACCCTCGCTTCCCTCGGGGGTATGGTCTCAACCAACGCCAGCGGCAATCGTGCCCTAAAATACGGAACGACGAAACAGTATGTGCTGGGGCTGGAAGTCGTTCTGGCCGATGGCAGAATTATTACAACGGGTTCAACCCTTGCCAAGTCATCCGCAGGATATGACCTAACACACCTCTTCACTCAATCAGAGGGTACTCTGGGCATCATCACAAAGGTCATCCTGAGGATTCTACCCATGCCTGAATACATTGCCTTTGCCGAGGCGCGGTTTCCCACTCTCATTGATGCGGGAAAGGCGGCCGAGGAGATCCTCACTGCCGGTATTGCCCTATCCTCTTGTGAGATATTGGATAAGACCTCCATCGATGTGGTCAACAAGGCTATGGGGCTTAACATCCCTGATACTGTTGAAGCCATGCTGTTTATCGAAATCGATGGCAAGAAACAAGCCATCAAAGCCGACATCCGGAAGATCAATAAAATCTGCGAGGCCAGCAACGGCATCGAAAATAAGTGGGATGATGACCCCGCTAAACGGCTCAAGATGTGGACGGCACGTCAGGGCATTATCGCTTCCTTATCCAAGGTAAAGAGGGGCTCAAGGCTTCAATCAATAGTAGAGGATTTCGGTGTCCCCATTACCAAGATCCCGCAAACGATCCAGGAGATTCAGGAAATCAGCGAAAAACACGACTTCCCCATCGCAACCTTTGGTCATATCGGAGACGGCAACCTCCATGCCGTCATCATGTCCGATCCGAGAAATAAAGCCGAATGGGATATCGTGAGGAAAGTCGCTGATGATTTCATAGACCTCACCTTACGGCTCAACGGGACCCTAACTGCTGAACATGGAATCGGGATGGCCAAATCCCCCTACATTGGCTTGGAATTGGGCGAAAGCCACAACATCATGAAGGAAATAAAGGGAACCTTGGATCCCAATAATATCCTCAATCCGGGCAAAATGGGCTTCGATGATTCCATCAGGGATATGTATGACTGTTTCGCCTTCCAAGGGGCTACGGAGCAATTGCGGAGCTTCGGAGCGGCTGTAGATGACGAGATTTTTGCCTGCATCATGTGTGGCTTCTGCCGAGCGGGGTGCCCCGTATATAAGGAGACATCCCTTGAATCCAAGAATGCCCGCGGACGGGTCATCTTGGCTTACAACATGCTTAAGGGGAGGCTCGAACCCTCAAAAGAACTGGCGGACAGGTTCTATCAGTGTACTATGTGCCTGCATTGCGAGGCGACCTGCCCAGCAGGGGTTCACGTAGCCGATGTGGTTGAATCCGCTCGAAAAAGGCTTGTCGCGGCGGGGTACCTCCCTGACGTCCACAAGGGCCTCTTGCAAAGTATCTCAAAATATGGGAACCCGCTCACTGAGCCCTCGAAAAAGAGGACGGATGTCTATCTATCCACCTATGTCCATAAAGCCGCTGACACCTTGTTGTTTTTCGGATGTGTCAGCAGCTATCAGGATATCCAGATCGTCCCAAATACCATGGAGATTATGGATAAAGCGCGCGTCGATTACGCCACCATGGGCAACGAGGAACACTGTTGCGGGTACCTTGCTTACCTCGTGGGCGCGCCTCATTTCAAAGACTCCATGGAGACTAACCTGAAGCGGCTTTCAAAATTCAACCCCAAGACTATTGTGACCACATGCGCCGGCTGTTACAGGACTTTCAAAGGGATTTACCCTCGACATTCTGATTTCAACATCGAGGTCCTCCATGCCGTTGAATACTTCGAGAGGCTGATCAGTGAGGGAAGACTCCATTTCAAGGACGGATTTGTCGGGAAAGTGGCCTATCATGATCCCTGTCATATCGGGAGGCATATGGAGATCTATGAACCCCCCAGAAATATCCTGAAGCATATCCCTGGTCTGGAGCTCATGGAGTTTAAACAGAACCGCAATCTAGCCGACTGCTGTGGTGGTGGGGGCGGAATGAAGAGGTACGACAACGTTTTGAGCGCGGCCCTTGCGTACAGGAGAATCACCGAAGCCGCAGATATCGGGGCCGATATGGTCATCTCCGCCTGCCCGGCCTGCAAGAGCAACCTCCACGTTGCTGCCGCGAGGCTGCGAAAGGAAAACAAGGTCAAGATCAAGGTGATGGATATCACCGAGGTCGTGGCCCAGGCCCTTGCGTAATAATAACCCTGGCCATCGGGTTTATCGGATCTCATCCCCTAAGACGTAACGCTTGATTTTCCCGGTGGATGTCTTGGGAAATGGGTCGCCCCGAATGCGAAATCTCTTCACCCGTTTATATTCGGCCAGGTTTTTCTCGTACTTCTTGATTTCGGATTTGATGAGCCGCTCGATAGCCGCCACGGTCATGGGCTCGATGCCCTGCTCCCTGGCGTAGAGATCGATGGAATTCTGATTGCAATAGACGATGGCGTGGACCTCCTCGACAAATGAGGAAACCTTCTGTCCATAAACCATAATCTCCTCGATGTAAGGGCTTTTCAGGAGTTGCTGCTCCACTTCTTCAGGGTATACATTCTTTCCTTTTGCCGTGACGATGAGATTCCTTATCCTGCCCTTGACATAGAGAAACCCCTCATCATCTATTGATCCCAAATCGCCGGTGCGATACCACCCATCCACCAATAGCTCCTCGGTGGCCTCGCGATTGTTGAAATACCCCTTCATCACATGGGGTCCCTTAACCCATATTTCCCCTACCCCTTCTTCGTTGGGATCGTGAATCCTGACCTCTGTTCCAGGTATTGGCTTCCCCACCGAGCCTTCCTTGGTCATCCCTTCATATTCAAAGGAGATGACCGGCGACGTCTCCGTAATTCCATATCCTTGAAAGATCCTAATTCCCCACTGCCTTATCCCCTTCGCGATTTCCGGGTCCAAGGGCGCTCCTCCGCTTATGAAATGGACATCCTTCCCCAATCCCCTCTGAATTCGTCCCGTTAGAATCCCCCTGAGAAGCTTTGTGCGGAACAGGGTTCTACTGAAGAAATTGGAATTGACTCTTCTCATGATACGGCTGTACATTTTATCGTAGAGGGCAGGAACCCCCATGACGAAATTGGGCTTCACCTCCTGAATATTGAGGGCGACCTTTTTGAGGCTCTCGCAAAATGAGATGGTGCCACCCATATAAATGGGGGCTAATATACCGCATGTAGCTTCGTAGACATGGTTGATGGGCAGAATGGATAAGGTATGGATCTCCTTATCGATCCCAGCATGTTCCACGAAAGATTGAATATTAGAGACGATATTTCCGTTTGTTAATACCACCCCTTTTGATCTTCCTGTGGTACCCGATGTGTAGACAATTGCCACGACGTCATCGTACTCCATTGTGTGATGGATGAAGGCAGTGTTATTTCTTATGCCGTCGATTTCAATGAGCTCCAACTCGCCCATATCCGGGAGGGGATGATTCGCTGACGCCCGGCTATCCCATTTGTCCCCCACCATGGGCGCCAGCAGAATTACCCTCTCCAAAGCGGGAAGGAGATCCACTACCTCGAAAAGCGGTTCCAGGTAAACGCGGGAGAGGATGATGAACTTGGCCGAGGAGTCATCGAGGATGTGCCTCAATTCGGCTGCCTTCAACTCCTTGTCGATGGGGACGACGATACCCCCGTTGAGGATGATCCCGAAATACGATGCCACCCATTCCGGCCCGCTATGGGAGAGCAAGCCAACCCGGTCTTTGGGCTTCATCCCCAGCTTCACCAATCCCGTACCAATATCCCTTGCCCATTCATAGAACTCACCATAGGTAATGCCCTTCCAACGCTCTCCGACCTTCCACTTCAGCATGGGTTTTTCCCTGAAACGTTTTGCATTATGCTCCAAGACCCTGGAAAGGGTAATTCCCTCCATCTTGAGCGCTCCCTTGAAGGGTTATTAAAGGATGCGAGTCCTGATTCTCCTCCTACGATCCTTGGGCAATAAAATAGAAAAACGCGTTCCCTTCCCTAGCTGACTCGATACCTGAATTGTTCCCCCTTGCTCCTTGATAATCCGATGAGCGGTCGCCAGGTTAATCCCGACCCTATCCGGTTTTGTAGAGAAGAAGGGGTCGAAGATCGCCCCGAGGCTTTCCTCGGGGATGCCGCAACCCGTATCGGAGATCTCTATGCCAATAAAGTCATCCTTCGGAAATAACTTTACATGGATCGCCCCACATTCTTCGATGGCTTCAAACGCGTTGTCTAAGATAGTGCCGAAAGCCCTTGCCAACAGATCCCCATCGATATAAGGCATGGGATTCCAATTCGGTCCCTCCACCTCGAAGTCAATGGCTAACTCTTTTTGTGATTCCTTCGCCGAAAGGGATTTCAGCGAAGCCTCGATGATTTTCCGTATATTTTGCCGTCGATGAATAGGCTTCGGGAGGATGGCGAATTCCTGGACCTGATCGACAATCGCTTCCAAGCGACTGATCTCCCTTTCAATCCTCTGAAAGTAGTGGCCGTGATCACCATGGGAAATCTTCCTGGATATCCTTCTGGCAAAACCCCCTATGGATACGATAGGATTTCGGATTTTGTGGGCAATTCCCTCGGTCATCTTTCCCAGGCTGGTCAACCGCTGGGATTCGAGGTAATCCCGCTCCAAGTCCTTCAATTTCTCAATCTCCTGCATGGTAAAGATAATCCGATCCCCACTCCCTCCTTCGCCCCGATAGAGGACGGTTTCCAGTTTGACGAATATCCTTGTCCCATTCTTTTTCCGTAATAAATTCTCCCCCCCATATTCCCCCTCTACCCGGGTTGTTTTCAAAATGTTGGGCAGAAAATAGGCCAAATCATCGGGTAAGAACAGCATTCCAATGGATTTGCCAATAGAAGCCCTCACCCCATAACCGAAGAGCCGTCCAGCCTTTCTGTTGAGAAAGAGGATCGTTCCGGAGGTATCGGTAATGATGATGCAATTTTCGATGAGGTCTATGGCCTGGCGAAGAAATCCGGGGGTAATGGAGATTTTCGTCTCTTTTCCCTTCTGTCCCCTGACTGTCTTAAGGCTCTTCATTGGGGTATTTTCTCGTATTGAACGAGTTCCCTGGTGAAATGGCTATTGCATCAACGAGGCGGGCTTCCAGTTCCGAACGTCCCCTCCCAGAAAAGTGCCCCGAAGAAAGTGACCGTTGATCATCTCAACTCCCTGGCCTCAAGAGGTCTATTTCATGTCCGGTGGCGCCAAGTATCCCGATAATGCTATCGGTTCTCAGTGAATGGATGTGATTCGTTTCCACTCGTCGCGGGCAGATGAGCATCCGCCCTTTAACTCCACGATCTCCTTTGAGGTGAGGTAGCGGTATTTCCCCAGCTTGAGATCACCCAAATCTAGGGAACCATAACGAATGCGCCTCAGCCTGACCACGGGATGGTATATCGCATCGCACATCCTCTTGATCAATTTATTCCTTCCCTCATAGACGGTCAACCTCATCCATGAATTCCTCTTCAGCCTCTTGACCGTGTGAACCTTTGCTGGAAGGGTAACCCCGTCCTCCAGGGCTATCCCATCCCTTATCCTCCTCATCGCCGCCGAGTCGGGAAACCCCCTCACCTTAACCAAATATGTGCGGGGAATCCCATATCTGGGATGGCTCAATCGGTGATGGAGTTCGCCATCGTTGGTGAGAATGAGCAATCCCTCGGAGTCGAAATCGAGTCTACCGACGGGATATACCCTCTTCTTTTCCCCATGCAGGAAGTCCCGAATGGTAGGTCTTCCGAGGGGATCATCCAGGGTCGTAACGCATCCCCTCGGTTTGTTTAAGACGAGGTATACTTTGGGCTCGAATTTGGAGATCGGTTTCCCGTCAACCCTGATGTGGTCCCTTCGGGGATCGGCCTTGAAACCAAGATGAGTGACTACCACTCCATTTACCTTTACCCTGCCCTCCGCAATGAGCTTCTCGGCATGACGACGGGAAGCGTGGCCTGCGTGAGATAGGATCTTCTGAAGTCGTTCCTTCACAGACCCCTCCCGGGGGACATAGCTAAACGGATTCTTGGGAATTGATCTCCTCCATCCCTTTTCCCAGTTCCTGGATTTCCCTTAGCGTGGGCAAACTTGAGATGCTTTCGAGGCCGAAAAATTCGAGAAAATATTTGGAGGTCCCATAGACGATGGGCCTTCCTGGAAGGGCCTTTCTCCCCATTATTCGAATCAGTTGCTTCTCTAAGAGGGCTCGGATGACCCAGCCAGAATCTACTCCTCTGATGGTTTCGATCTCGGCCCTGATAATGGGTTGTTTATAAGCGACAATGGCCAATGTCTCCAGGGCCGCTTTCGTTAGCCTGGTTGGCTTCGTCCTCTTCGATTGCTGAATCCAGTGGGCGTACTCCGGTTTTGTCCGAAACTGAAATCCCTCCGCCACCTTCACCAAGTGAAAACCCCGATCCAATTGTCGATACTCCTCCACCAACTCATCGAGACAACTCTGAATCACCTTCTTATCAACGTTTTCCAATAACTCTTGGATGGAATCGATTCTCAAGGGGCTCCCAGAGACGAAGATTAAGCTTTCGATGATCGATTTGAGAGGCTTTCCTTCCATTGGCACGTTCGATGATTCCTATCCCCGTTCATCGGAGATTTTCGTCCATTCCCTCTTTTCCCGGGGAACGACAGACGAAATGGCATGCTTATAAATCAATCGTTCGTTCTCATCCTTGAAGATTAAGCTGAAATTATCGAAGCTGGTGATTTGGCCTTCGATCTTTTCTCCCGTGATGAGTTCAATAATTACGGTGACCCTCTCCTTGCGCATTCTATTGAGAAACTGATCCTGAATATTAATTTGATTTCGCACCATTGTGGCCCCCTATCCGTTGACGGCTGTTTTGACGGCCTTCAGCTTGGATCTTCCCCTATCCAAGAATCGCTCAGCAATCTCCGTGATTCGATTCCTTTCCTCATGGTAATGAAACCATTGGACTTCTCGGTCACTCCGGAACCATGTGAGCTGTCTTTTGGCGTAGGCCTTCGTTTCATCCTTGACGAGTTGAATGGCTTCCTCGAAATCGCGCTCTCCATAGACATATTCCACCATCCGTTTATATCCTAATCCCCGCATGGATTTCAGGTGCCGACCATATCCCATATCGAGCAAGGATTTTACCTCTTCTCCAAATCCCCTCCTGACCATCTGGTCTACTCTGCTCCCTATTCTGTGGTAGATATCCTCCCTCTCCCTCATCAAGCCGATCTTAAGCACTTCATAGGGACAATCCTCAAAGGCGTGGTTTTTCTGCCAATGGGATAAAGGTATCCCGGTCTGCTGGTGCACTTCCAGCGCACGGATTATCCTCAACGTATCGTTGGGGTGGAGTCTCGATGCCGATGCGGGATCGACCTCCTTTAGTTCATGCCAAAGGGACTTACTCCCAAGGCGACCCGCCCTATCCCACAGCTCCTCTCTAAATGACTGATCGGCCTCGGGTGAGGGGAATAGACCACGGAGGAGAGCCTTTATATATAACCCCGTTCCCCCTGCGATGAGGATATTCTTTCCTCCTTTCTGTAATACATCGATAACTCCCCTCGCCTCCTTCTTATAGTTGGCGGCATTAAAGGTTTCATCTGGAAAGATGATATCGAGGAGGTGATGGGGAATACGTTTGCGATCCTCAGGGCTTGGTTTGCCCGTGCCGATATCCATGTATCTGTATATTTGCATGGAGTCGGCGCTGATTATCTCGGCGTCGATTTTGGAGGCTATCTCCATGGCCACCTGGGATTTTCCAGTAGCTGTGGGTCCCACAATGGCGATGAGGCGTGGCTGATCCATACCAGAACAAAGTTTAATCGATTGGGTACAATACTTCAAGGAAAAATTGGAGGGAGGAGCGAGAAGCCTTCAAAATGTTGGAAAAGTTCCAAAAAAACTCTTGCCATCTGCCTTCAATTGTATTAAGAATAGATTGAAACTTTTTTTTTACTGTGATTCCCCTTTCTCCTTCAAGAGGTCACGGGCGCAAACCCTTCATGCTTCTTGGAATACATTTATAAGGCATCGATCATGGCAAGGGAAAGGACTACAGACCGTGAATCGCAGAGGGTTTGGGAGGATGGGAATCGGGATCGAATAGAAGACCTCTCCCTCGAGGACCTATTGGAAAAAAAACTGACCACAACGCTCAGCGGAGTGGATACGGAGCTGGAATATGCCTGTGGCTTATTCCACGAGATCATTTCCATGGTCGAGCGAATTTTGATTAAAATGGCTTTAAAGAAGACAAACAAGGTGCAAGTGGCAGCGGCCCACTTTCTTGGGATTAACAGGAACACGCTCCGCAAAAAGATCAAAGACCTGAAGATCAAAATGCCTTGATCCCCCCGAATACATTTCTCTATTCTCGTCCACGACCATGCAATTCCACCCTCAATATCCGAAGTACGTCTCGCCAACTCCGGGCTAATGCTATTCCTTGAGGAACATCGATGGGTTCATTACAACCACTCTTCAGGAGGATCCTTTTCAATTTTGGCAGTCGAGGTCCCCTCAGGTGGCGTTCATCATCATCGATCAGAACATGGATGCCATAATCACCGCAGAGCTGAGGTTTAGTCAAATCCCTTCCGTCCATACTCTTTCCAGTGGTGGAGAAGATGGCATGAATGGAGGAGTCGATCCCCTCTTTCCGAAGCCATTCCTTGCACCACCGGATTTGATGAGATACGCGGGCAGTTACGACAAAAATCTGTGCATGTCTTGCCAATTCCTCAATGGCATCTATGGACCCTGGAACTTCCTTCGCCTGGAGAGAGCCTTTCCGTCCATAGACGAATTTACTCATCCTTTCGTAATTCTCAAGCCCAATGATTGGAGCACAATTTGTCCTGTCGGTCCTCCAGGGTAGAACTTCCACTCCCACGTGTTCGCGTATCCAATGCGACTTGACCTCACTGGTGTCAGCTATCGTGCCGTCATAATCGATTCCGATAAATTTCATATCATTTTTTCAGGATGGTCAGCCTAAGAACTGGATTTCCGCAAAGCCCGTCTTTCATGCACTTTATCCTCACCGCTTCCCCGATATGGGCAATGCAATCTAATCTCCCATGGGTCTATCTTCCGACCCCAAAAACCATATTTGCCCGCCCGAACCCATCTCCTGATCATTTTTCGTTTGACGCCGACGAGGGCTTCGGTATACACGTCATATTCCACCAATCCAATCCCTGATAGGATGAAAAGTACGAGCGGGATAATAATAATATCCCATCAAGAAGTATCGCCTTTTTTCAGTCATCCTCTCGATCCATGAATCGGGGTTTTTTGTTGCAGTACCGTTTTTCGGAGAATTATACGGAGTACACCGCTGAAATGCAATTTCCCTCTCCGAGGCATCCACCAGATGACGAATTCATCCCCCGGAAGCCTCTCAACCGGGGGTTTTCTGACCTTTATAGGAGATATTGTTGATTCTATCATGGGAGAAAAACCAATGTCCCTGAGCGGACTAAACTGGAGAGGTGGGGTACCCATCGGAGGTGAGTAGCCTTCGAGGTGAGCCCTCGAGCCCGAGCGCGATTTGGCCCTTTAGAGGCTGGAAGGGGTAAACATTCCCCGGAACCCCGAAAGGGTCACCTCGGGAAGTACTGAAGCGAAGGGGGAGGGTTGTGTTCCAGAAACTGAGGAAATTACAAGGCCTTCAAGGATTGACGAAACCGGCTTTTTAGGGGATATTTTCGAAAGAGGGAAAGAACTCCCAACTTGAGGGTTCCATGAAAGGAAGGAAACGATTTATTTACCTTTTTCTCATCCTCTTTTTGGAAGTCAGCCCTTTCTCCTGGGCCCAGGGGCCTCCGCCCACCCCCGTGGTGGTTTCTCCTGTCCTCGAGAGGCAGGTAAGGGAGTCCGTGGTCCTCGTTGGCACGGCAACGCCTCGGGTCAGAAGTCTTTTCGCCAGCGAGGTCGAAGGCCTGGTGAAGGAGCTTTACGTTGACGAAGGGGACGCCGTCAAGGAAGGGCAGATTTTAGCAAAACTCGGTTCCTCAGCATTGGAAATTCAACTGGAGGTGGCGAAGGCGGCTCGAAACGAGGCTAAGGACCGGTATCTCCAGGCCAAGGCCGAGCTAGAGAGGTCCGTCAAGCTCCGCCAATCCCAGTCGATTGCCGAGAAGAAGTTCGTGGATGATCAATTCGAAGCGATGGCCTGGGAAAAGAGAGTAAGACAACGTGAGGCACAAATATCTCAATTAAGGGATTTACTGGCGAAAAAGACCATCATCGCCCGATTTTCCGGTTTTGTCGCAAGAAAACATACGGAAGTGGGACAGTGGGTCGAACAGGGAGGGGGTATAGTGACCCTCATCGATCTGGAATACGTCCACGTGGTAGTCCAGGTACCTGAGCGCTATGTGGGCAAAATCCGGGTGGGAGACCGGGCCTCTGTTTCGGTAGAGGCCCTTGGAAATAAGCGATTTCCCGGAAAGATCATCGCCATCATTCCTGAAGGGGATCGGGAAGCCCGAACTTTTCCGGTAAAAGTTGAGATCGAGAACGAGAATTTCCGAATCAAAGGCGGAATGCTCTCCCGTGTCACCTTCTCCCTGGGAAAGCCTTACCCCACCATGCTTGTCCCCAAGGATGCCTTGGTCAACCGGGATAACCAACAGTTCGTTTTCGTCTATCAGAACGATATCGTAAAGCTGATCAGATTAGACGTCAAAGGCTATCACGGTGACATGGCCGAGGTGGCAGGTCAGTTGAAACCCGGACTTATGGTGGTAATTCGCGGCAATGAGAGGTTACGCGATGGCCAAAATGTCCTGGTAATCCGGGACACGTCCCCAAGAAGAGAATGACCCCATGAAGTTAGTTGATAGTTCCATTGAAAACCCCGTCACCGTAACGGTGGGGGTCTTTTTTATTATCATGTTCGGCTTCATCGCCCTTTTCCGGATCCCGGTTCAACTCACCCCCGAGATTCAAGAGGTAGAGATCCAGGTAGAAACCATATGGCCGGGAGCGAGTCCCCAAGAGGTGGAGCGGGAGATCATCGAGGAGCAGGAGGAGCAGCTCAAGAGTGTTGAAGGTTTGGTGGAGATGAAGAGCGAGAGTTATCGGAGCAGGGGACGGGTGATCATGAAGTTTCAGACGGGAACGGATCAGGATACTGCCCTCCTCAAGGTCTCCAACAAACTGAACCAAGTGGCCCAGTACCCTGCGGATGCGGAAGAACCAGTGATCGAAACTACCGGGACGGAAAGCGATGCAATCGCCTGGTTCGTATTTGAGAAGATTAGGGGAGACCCTGGGGACGTGATCTTCGAAAAGAAATTCATCGAAGACAACGTGAAGCCTCGTTTGGAAAGGATCCCTGGAGTGGCCGCGGTGAACGTTTACGGAGGGCGGGAAGAGGAAATGAAGGTGATCGTGGATCCTAGTGCCCTTGCCTCCAGAAATATTACCATCCAGGACATGATCCAGGCCCTGGATAGGGAAAACCGGAACATCAGCGCTGGGGATCTCGATGAGGGAAAGCGCCGCTACATCGTCCGGACGGTGGGACAATACCGGACGCCGGAGGATATCGAAAATGTCATCATCCGTCAGGTAAATGAGGCACCCGTTTATGTCAGAGATGTTGCACGCGTGAACTTGGGCTATAAGAAATCTGAAGCGACCATCCGCCAGAAGGGAAAACCGGCCATCGTCATGAACGCAATCCGGGAGGTGGGAGCCAATGTTTTGACGGTGATGGAGGGGATTAAGAAGGAGGTTAAGGGGTTAAACCGCTCCCTCCTCGCCAGTCGGAACCTCAAGCTTGAACAGGCCTATGATGAGACCGAATACATTTACAGTGCCATCGACCTGGTGAGACAGAACCTTTTTGTCGGTGGGAGCCTGGCAATCCTGGTACTCCTCCTCTTTCTGCGAAGCGGAAGCAGCACCCTGATCGTTGCCACAGCCATCCCCATCAGCATCATCGGGACGTTTGTAATGATGGCCCTTATGGGAAGAAGCATCAATGTTATCAGTTTAGCGGGGATGGCCTTTGCAGTGGGCATGGTGGTCGACAACTCCATCGTGGTTCTGGAGAACATCTACCGCCATATCCAGACGGGTGAAAGCCGCCTTGTGGCCGCCTACAAGGGTACCGTTGAGGTGTGGGGGGCTATCCTGGCCAGCACCCTCACCACCATCGCCGTCTTCCTGCCCGTCATCTTCGTCCAGGAGGAGGCAGGGCAGCTTTTCCGCGATATCGCGGTGGCGGTGAGCTGCTCCGTGGCCCTCAGCTTGATCGTCTCCATTACCGTGATCCCTACCCTGGCAGCGAGGATTCTCAGAGTTCCAAAGGCCCTCCTCATTCAAGGAGGGAGGAGGGAGAAAGTCCCCCTTTTTTCATTCTTGAATCTGTTTGGACTCGTTTCGGTCACCCGGGCATTTTCCCACGGCATAGCCGCCTTCTTCCCCTGGATTTACCGATTCATCTCTCTCAGGCTGGCCTTGGTTGTTGTGATGACCGGCGTGTCGCTCTCCATGGCCTGGTTCCTCATTCCCAAGACCGAATACCTTCCCCAGGGGAATCAGAACTTCCTCTTTGGGTTCCTTCTCACGCCACCGGGATATAACGTCGAGGAGTTCACCCGGATCGCCCAGGGAATCGAAGCAGACCTATCCCCTTATTGGGAAGCAGAAGTAGGGGATGAAAATTCAGCCCGACTCCAGGGTCCCCCCATACGCAACTTCTTCTTCGTTTCCTTCTTCCAACAGGCCTTCATGGGCCTCATCAGTAAGACCCCCGAACGGGTGCGGGAGTTAATTCCCGTGATCTATCGATCTCTTGCCAAAATTCCCGGATTGATCGCCGTAGTGACCCAGGCCAGTCTCTTTGAGCGGGTGGGCGAGGGGAGATCCATCGACATCCAGATACTGGGTATCTGTGATGTGAGCCGCCTGGTGAAGCTGGGCCAGATGATATTCGGCCAAATCATAGGGGTATTACCCGGTTCTCAAGCGCGACCCATACCGAGTCTTGACCTGGGAAGCCCCGAAATCCAGGTGATTCCCAATCGGGTGAGGATGGCAAGCTTAGGGGTGCAAACAAGCGAATTGGGAATCGCCGTGGATGCCCTCATGGACGGAACCAAGGCGAGCGACTATTGGCGTGGGGCAACGGAGATTGACCTGACACTGATGGGAAAGGACGAATACGCGCGACGCTCTCAGGATTTGAAGGATCTCCTGATCCATACCCCCAGAGGGGAAGCGGTCACATTGGGATCTTTGGCGGACATCCAACTGGTAACCGGCCCGTCCCAGATCAACCATATCGAGAGGAAACGGTCCATCGTCATCCGGGTTAATCCACCGGAGGAGATGCCTCTTGAGATGGCCCTGGAAAAGATCGACAGCCAGATCATTCAACCCATTCGCGATAGGGGGGAGCTGGGGGAGGATTGCGATATCCGGTTAGCGGGCACGGCGGATAAACTCTCCCTGACCCGAAAGGCCCTCCAATGGAACTTCTTGCTGGCCTTGGTCATCACCTTCCTCTTGATGGCCTCTCTCTTCGAGAGCTTTCTCTACCCTTTAGTCATCATGTTCAGCGTTCCCCTGGCCGCTGCAGGGGGGTTTTGGGGGTTGTTCTTGGTGAACCGCTTGATCGCCTTTCAACCTCTGGACGTGCTGACCATGCTAGGCTTTATCATTCTCATCGGCATCGTGGTCAATAACGCCATTCTCATCGTCCATCAGTCCCTGAATCATATGAAGGAAGGAATGGAACCCCGGGACGCCATTCATCAATCCATCCAAAAAAGGGTGAGGCCCATCTTCATGTCCACCACTACCAGCATCTTCGGTATGATGCCACTAGTTTTGTTCCCCGGAGCCGGGTCGGAACTCTACCGGGGTCTTGGGAGCGTGGTGATTGGAGGTCTCGCTGTCTCGACCGTCTTTACCCTGTTTCTCGTTCCCACCCTGTTCAGCCTAGTCCTCGATGCCAAAAGAGCGATCGTTCGGCTCTGGCGTTGAATGGGATTATCGGCTTATCCCTTCCGGTCCCTAAAGGATTGGTCTTCCCCTTACGTTCGGCTGAGCCCTTCCATCTGCCCTCGGCCTTAACCTTCAACCTTAGCCCTGAGTTTTATTATTCCTTCCCTCAGTATCCTTGGGGGTGAAACGGTTACATCGATCACCGTGGATTCCCCCTCCTCCTCGGTCTTTCCCCCGTCTATGATCAAATCAATTTTCCCACGAAAAATCCTATAAACCTCCAAGGGATCTGAGAGGCTGGGCATCCCCGAAAGATTGGCGCTGGTGGCCGTCATAGGCCTCTTGAGGGCCTCCAGTAATTTGTGTGCGATGAGGTGAGGAGAAATCCGGACCCCCACTTTTCCGCTCTCTCCCGTTAGGATTGGGGGGCACTTCTCCGAAGCGTCGAAGATGATGGTCAGAGCACCTGGCCAATAATCCCGGATCAAGCTCGAGGCCAAGGGTGGGATGTACGAGGTGACTTCCTCCAGCATCCCCAGATTCCCTACCAGCAGGGAAATAGGTTTGCTCATTTCCCTTCCTTTGATCTCGAACAATTTCCTGAGAGCATCCTCGTTATATGCATCAGCCCCCAATCCGTAGACGGTCTCAGTCGGGTAGCCGATCACCCCGCCTCCTCTCAGCACCTGGACCGCCTCATCAATGAGCTCCGCTCTGGGGTCCAAAGGGTCGACCTTGACCATGCGTGTCTTCAAACCGATCCTCGTTGGATCCCCTTTGCCTTCTCCTCCACATCTTGCTCCAACCGCGCTTTATATTCCTTGAGGGCCTTTCTCAAATGGGGGGATTTCAGCG
This sequence comes from uncultured Syntrophobacterales bacterium, assembly GCA_964346945.1. GTDB lineage: Bacteria > Desulfobacterota > BSN033 > WVXP01. Next base: position 2,669 of record CAYFXL010000022.1, on the reverse strand, counting down.
CTAATATTTCAGTGGCCAAGATGGCTGCATTCCTTGCCCCTGCCTTGCCGATGGCCATGGTAGCAACGGGTATTCCTCCCGGCATTTGCACCGTGGAAAGGAGGGAATCCATGCCCTTGAGGGGTGAGGTATCAATGGGAACCCCGATCACGGGAAGGATTGTCTCCGAGGCGATCACCCCTGCGAGGTGGGCCGCCGCGCCGGCCCCGACGATGATGACCTCAAGACCCCTCTCCTCAGCGGATTTGGCATACCGTTGGGTGCGACCGGGCGACCGGTGGGCGGAGGAGAGGGTTATTTCATAGGGAACTTGGAATTGTTTTAAAACTTTCTCTGCCTCTTCCATCACCGGAAGATCCGAATCACTTCCCATAACGATCCCAACCAAGGGGGTTTCCCCCTTTTTCTCCCCCATATCCACATCCCCCAATTCATTGAGTTTTTCCTCATTCCTGGAATCACTACCTCTCCTTTATCCTTCGCTATTCTATAACCTATTCCAGGCGATCCAGAGCCCTCTTTCCAATATCGCTTCGATAGTATACCCCATCCCACTCTACAGTTTTCACGGCGGAATACGCCAGATCGATGGCTCCCCTGGCACCTTCTCCCAGGGCGGTGACCCCCAAAACCCTTCCGCCGTTCGTTACGATCTCCTCTCCTATTCTTGCCGTCCCCGCATGGAATACGAAAACGTCTTGCATCTCCGCAACCCGATCCAAACCTCGGATAACCTTGTTTTTTTCATAACTCCCCGGATACCCCTCCGAAGCCATCACCACACACACCGCCCACCTGGGATCCCAATCGATGAGCCCACCTCTGAGGTTTCCATCGATACAAGCCTCCAGAAGCGGAATCATATCCCCCTTCATTCTCATCATGATGGGCTGGTTTTCAGGGTCCCCGAATCGGGCATTGAACTCCAATACCTTTGGTTGGCCGTCTGTGATCATCAATCCGCCGTACAATACCCCTCTGTAAGGCCTGCCTTCGGAGGCCATTCCCTTGATGGTTGGGATCATGATTTCATCCATGATCTTCCTGTGCACCTCCTCCGTGACCACCGGTGCTGGGGAATAAGCACCCATCCCCCCCGTATTCGGCCCCCTATCTCCGTCGTAAATGGGTTTGTGATCTTGGGAAGAGGCCAGTGGGACCACGTTTTCACCGTCAGTTAATACGATGAAAGAGGCCTCCTCTCCGACAAGAAATTCCTCAATGAGCACCCGTCTTCCGGCATCTCCGAAAGCTCTCTCCACCATGATCGTATCCAAGGCCTTTAACGCATCCTGCATCGTCATACTGGGAATAACCCCTTTGCCGGCCGCTAACCCGTCCGCCTTCACCACCACCGGCATCTCGATTGACTCGATATACGCAGCCGCTTCATCCCGGTTGTCGAAAGCCCGATACCGGGCCGTGGGTACTCCGTATTTGTCCAGTAAATCCTTGCAGAAAACCTTGCTCCCCTCAATCTCGGCTGCCTCCCTATGGGGGCCGAAAATCCGCAAGCCCCTTTCCTCGAAGAGGTCAACTATTCCCATGGTGAGGGGAAGTTCAGGTCCTACAACGGTCAAATCTATCTTATTATTCTCGGCGAACTCGGCCAAATCCTCCAAATCCGTGGCCGATATATCGATACACTCGGCCATCTCGGCTATTCCCGCATTGCCGGGTGCACAAAAGAGCTCCGTAACCCTGGGACTCTGACCCATTTTCCACACCAGAGAATGCTCCCTGCCTCCACCTCCAACCACTAATACCTTCATCATACCCCCCGAACTTCTAGTCGTTCATAACTCGTTAATAACCCGAGTTAACCCTCTCCTCCCGCGGTGCTCAGATAATTCGATATGGCACTGTCATACTGCGCCGTCATGTGAAAGACCTTCTTGGCGAGTCGAAATCGCGTCCGACCCGATATCTGCCCATCGTTTTTCCTCAATTCCGTGATGAGGTCGTCGTAATCCCCCGGGTCAACCACAACCGCCACATCCCTATAGTTCTTCGCGGCCGACCGGATCATGGCGGGCCCTCCAATGTCGATGTTCTCGATGGCCTCCTCCAGGGTGCAATGCGGTTTGGCAATGGTGGCTTCAAAGGGATAGAGGTTTACCACTACCATATCGATGGGATTAATCCCGTGCTTCCCCATGGTCTGGACGTGATGAGGGTTTTCCCGCTGGCCCAAAATCCCTCCGTGTATTTTGGGATGTAAGGTTTTGACCCGGCCATCCAACATCTCCGGGAAGCCCGTATACTCTGATACTTCCACGATCTCGATCCCATTCTCACGGAGGGTCCTCGCCGTCCCACCGGTGGAGAGGATCTCAACTCTCAAATCGGCAAGTGCCCTGGCCAATTCAACGACTCCTGATTTGTCCGATACGCTCACCAACGCCCTCCTAATCTTTCGCATATCCACCTCCTTGCTCCAGCGGTTCTTTCTCCGATCCCTTATCGACCGCCCCCTTATGGATAGATTCCCCTGTCTTTCGTAGCCCGAACGACTCGATCGACTCCAAGGCAGTAGGCTGCCATTTTCATGCTGATCTTTTCCTTTTCTGAAGTTTCGAGTACCTTCTTGAAGCTATCGGAAAGGATCCTGTTGAGTTCACTGCTGATGCGCTCCTCGGGCCAGAAATACTCCTGAATATTCTGGACCC
>CAYFXL010000021.1:0-26999 GCA_964346945.1 uncultured Syntrophobacterales bacterium | reverse complement strand
TGAAACAGCTCCGTTCCAGGGGGAGTGAGGTCATCGTCTTTCACCTTCTGGACCGAGAGGAATTGCAGTTTCCCTTTCAGGAGCCTTCCCTGTTTCAGGATATGGAGGAGGACCTGAGACTCCTTGCAGATCCTCAGGCCATCCGATCGGCCTATCTCGACACCCTCCGGTCCCTTATGGACGAATACCGACAAGCCTGCTTCTCTCATCACATCGACTACGCCTTGTTCGATACCTCGGTCGGTCTGGATCGCGCTCTGGTGAGGTACCTCACGTGGAGGCAGAAATTCAGGGCACGGTAATCAGCGACACCGCTAGAACAGGTGGCCTGAGGGCCCCTAGAAGGAGCTACCATGATGGGTGTCCATCACATATACGTTCGAATATCGAAGCACGGAACTCGCAACAATATCACATTGGAAAAATTCAAATGACCATAACCCTCTGATAACCCAATGTATATAAAAAGCAATCCTTCCGCATGGTTAGAATTTGGGGCATTCGAATTTCGACTTTGTTTCGGATTTCGATATTCGGATTTCGAATTTATAGACTAACCGAAAACGCTTGAACAGGAGAACCTATTAGGTTCGCACCAGCAGGGCTGGCGGTCTAAGGTGATTAATTAGATGAGTCTCACCTTTTTCAATCCCTTGTTTCTTTTTGGGCTCGCTGCAACGATCCTACCCATACTCATTCATCGGATCACACAGAAAAAAGTCGTTGTTAAGAAATTTTCTGCTGTCCGTCTCCTTCTCCAATCCCAGCGAATCACTGCAAGACCCCAACGGCTAAAACACCTGCTCCTTCTAGCCCTCAGAATCCTTGCAGTAGCGACCATTGCGTTCATGATGGCGAGGCCTATTCTCGTGCGCCCGGGGTTTGCCGCCCTCCTGAGGGGTGGAGCTAAGGTGGTGATCCTCGACAACTCCCTCAGCATGGGCTATCGCGAAGACAGGGGGCAACGATACGATGTTGCAAAAAGGGCAGCAAAGGAGGCCCTGGTGGGGTTCGGGGGCCAGGTTACCGTAATTCCAACGCTGAGCGTTGAGAGGAGTCAAGGCTCTCGATGGATGCAACCGGAAGAAGCTCTCAGAGAATTGGAAACGATACCCCTCTCTTTCGGCCGGGGCGACACGGCATCTGCCTTCACCTCAGCCTATCAACAGCTGAAGAACTTAAAAATCCCTAAGCAAATCTTGGTCCTAAGTGATATGGCGCGAAACGATTGGGAGGGCCTTGACCTGACCAAGCTCGGGATCATCTCCGACGCGGACGTCACCTTCCTCAGAATGGGTGGCCCCAGCAGGGATGCTAACACCTGTATCAAGGATGTCAAGCTGGCAGAAGGCGAGATGGTGGCGGGCGTTCCCACCCGTTTGGTGGTTACCGTATCGAATCTCTCCGACCAAGACCGTACCACCCTTGTTCAGATCAACCTCTCTGGCACGAAAGTCGACCAGAAATCGATCGACCTGAAGTCCGGTCAGGATGGAAAGGTATTCTTTGACCTGTTGGCTGAGAAACCCGGTTGGATCGATGGAGAGGTTATATTATCCCCCGACCGCCTTCGCTCCGATGATGTATTCTATTTTCCCCTGAGGGTAAGGGACAAAGTGAAAGTCCTCGTTGTCGATGGGGATCCCAAGACTTCCCTCAAGGCAAGTGAAAGCTACTTCCTGGCCAGTGTCCTGCGTCCAGGGGGATTAGAGGGGTCGCCTTTCCTGACTCGAGTGATCACTGAGTACGAGATGGCCCGAATGGATTTGCAATTTTACGACATTCTCTTTCTCCTCAATGTCGCCAGACCGGATCTCTCCAGGCTGGCCTCCTTCCTGGAAATGGGAAGGCCTGTCTTCCTTTTTCTCGGAGACCGAATCGTTCCCGAGGCCTACAATCAATTTTCGCTCGCTCCCTGGCAGATTCGAGAGCGGATCGATCTCAGTGAGAGAGCTGAAAAGATGACTCACATTGATACGAGTAGGGGAACTCTTAAATTTCTGCCCCGGTTGGAAGATAGCCTGAAGAACGCCTCCTTTCGCACGTATTTCAAGGTTGAGGGGACCGCGAAAAATCTTCTCACCCTGAGAAATCGGGATCCTCTCCTGTTGGAGGCAGATGCGGGGAAGTCCAAGCTCTTCCTGTTTGCCTCCAGCGCGGACCTCGATTGGAATGACCTTCCTTTGAAGGCTGCCTATCTTCCTCTCGTACAAGACCTCGTTAAGGAAGCCCTCGGGTTAACGGGAACCTCCCTTCCGGCAGGGATCACGTTTGGAGAACCGTTCAGAGAGGAAGGTCGTCCTTTCCAAGTGAAAGGACCTCAGGGAGGACCCGGAATCTTTCAATTCCGCCTTCCCACCGGCGAACTCAGGCGAGGTGTGAACACACCCGAAGAGGAATCGGATCTGGCAAAAGTAGCAGAGGATGAGCTGAAAAAGAAGTTCGGGGCGATTGATGTAAAGGTTGTGGAATATAGAGAAGGCGGCTTAAAGGAGTTTCAAGGAGGACCGAAAGCGCTATGGCCGCCTCTCCTTGGGTTCCTTTTGGCTGTTCTTGCCTTCGAAATGATCGTGGCAAACGGTATACCGTGGTTTAAAAGGTAGGTTATGATCTCCAGAAGAAATCTCTTATCTAGGGTCCTTTATCTTTCAGGAGGATGGATGCTCTCCAGGCCGAGCCTTTCTTTCGGGTCCCTCTTCCCCCACTTTTTCTTCACTCAACTCAAATACCGGGGCGGGGAATGGGATCCGAATCCTCTGTTTGTCGAAGCCATCGTCGAGGAGCTCGAGTTGAGAACGAGCATTGACGCCGGCAAGGAACGGCGCGTCATGGAACTCTCGGACCCTAACCTTTTCTTCTGTCCTTTCCTTTACATGGCTGGTCGATATGCGTTTGAACCCTTCACGCAACAGGAGAGGGAAATTCTGGGGCGGTTCCTCACCTATGGGGGCTTCCTCTTTGTAGAAGATACTGTGGGAGCCCAAGGGTTTGGGTTCGATCAGGCCTTTCGAAGGGAGATGAAACAGATCCTGCCGAACTATGAGCTGAAGATACTTCCACCCGACCATTCCGTCTATCAGAGCTTCTACCTCATCGGGAGCATCGGAGGTCGCCAGAAGGTCAATCCATATCTCGAAGGCATAACTATCGACAACTGGACTCCGGTTATTTATTCTCAGAACGACATGACCGGGGCATGGTCGAGGGACAGATACGGGAAGTGGGTCAACGAGTGTGTTCCGGGAGGTGACCTACAGAGGAAAGCGGCTTTCAAGGTAGGGATCAACCTCATCGTCTACTCCCTAACCTCAGACTACAAGAAGGACGTGGTCCATCATCCCTTCATTAAGAGACGTCAGAGTTTATGAACGTGAACCAGATCACAATTACCCCTGTTTTTCCTCTGTGGCTGATTATCCTTCTCTTCTGTCTCGGTTTGTTCTCGGCCATAGCCCAGTATAGAGGGATCCGGGATAAACTGGGGAAGGCGAGAGCCCTCATCGTCTCCTTTCTCCGTCTCGGCGCAATCTCCCTTCTCGTCGCCTTTGCCCTAAACCCTTCCCTGGTTGCCAAGAAGGAACACAATATAGCCCCGGCCATCGCCATCCTTGTCGACACGTCTCAAAGCATGGGGCAATCCGCCTCTCATGAGAAAGTCACCCGTCTCGATGAAGCCAAGGCCCTTCTGACGGAGGGTGCCAACCCTCTCCTGCGTTCCCTGAGCGAGAAGTTTGAAGTGAGCGTTTATGGACTGGCCGATTCGCTAAGGCCTCTGGAGGCCGACGATTTGGGCGACCTGAAGGCCGGTGGGAATAAGGGAGATGTAAGTGAGGCACTCAAATCACTCAGCGTAAAGAATTCCGTTGCCGTCCTCTTGAGCGATGGGAACTTGAAGTGGAATGAAAGCCAAGCACAACAGCTTCCCACCATCACCGTTCCGGTTGGGAATCCCAAAGCCTACAGGGATATCCTGATCAAAGGGATTAAAGCCCCTGCCCTTGCCTTCAGGGACCGGGAGGTCATTATTGACGTCACGATAAGAAGTTATGGATACATGGGCTTGACCCTCCCGGTTCTTCTCAAAGATTCGGGAAAGCTCCTCACGGCCAAACACATCAATATCCAGGCCGATTCTGCAGAGGTGATCACTTCTCTGTCCTTCGTCCCGAGTGAGTTGGGCCAGAAAAATCTCTCGATTTCGGTTCCGCAACAGGTTGGGGAGAACATCGTCGTCAACAATCAAATCAACCTCTCCATCAAAGTAGTCCGTGATAAGACCCGGATCTTGATGGTTTCGGGAAGCCCGAGCATGAATTACCGTTTCATGCGGACTGCCCTTAAGAGCGATCCTTCTATAGATCTCCTCTCCTTTGTCATCCTGAGGACCCCTTCGGATACCTTGAATGTTCGCCCTCACGAACAGAGCCTCATCCCATTCCCAGTGGAAACCCTATTCTCCAAGGAGCTGACCAATTTCGACCTCGTCATTTTTGACAATTTCGATTACTCCCTTTATTTGCGTCCTGATTACCTTGAGAGCCTGAGGAATTTCGTAGAAGGTGGGGGTGGCTTCGCGATGATCGGAGGGCCCAATCTCTTCAATGAGGGAATAAATGGTTTATCCCCAATAGGAGACGTCCTTCCCATCCGATTTGTCGAGAAGGAATTCTATCGAAGGGATTCACCCATCGGGGTGAAACTGAGCCGGGCAGGAGCCAAACATCCTATGATGCGTTTTTTCGATGATTTTCGAGAGAACGATGCGGACCTTCTCCGGTTTTGGCAAGAAATGCCTCCGTTGGACGGCATCAATCTGATGGAGGCCAAAAGATCTTCGAGCGTTCTCATAGAGAGTGCAGATGGAATTCCCTGGCCTATTCTCACAGTATCTGGGTACGGAAAAGGAAGGGTCCTGGCCTTGACAACAGACTACGGGTGGAAATGGTACATGGGGATGGTAGCCAGAGGACAGGGAAATCAGCCCTATCTCAGGCTCGTTCACAGGATGGTCCGATGGCTTACAAAAGACCCGAGCCTGGATCCGATTCAAATTATCCTGCCGGAAGTGACCGCATCCACCGGTCAGGAGATCGATGTGAGAATTCAATTCCACGGAGAGGATCCATCTAAGCGTTCTGACGCAGCCGTCTCGTTCTCCGTCTTCAATCCTGAGGGAGTCAAGACCGAGTCGAAACTCAAACCCACCTCGCAGCCCGGTGAGTACCTGGTTTCCTTCCTTCCCAAGGCGGGAGGAATCTATCGAATCAAGGTCGAGACTCGCGACGGCCACGTGGAGGAATCCATGGTTGTGGCCGGATCCCTCGAAAGCTTGGATGCCGCCCCCGACCATGACCAGCTTAAAGAGATCGCTGCATCCACGGGAGGGGAATATTTATCCCGCGGCGATGACCTTTTCAAGGAAATCGAAGGGTATGCCCAAAAAGTAGAAAGGCAATTTATTGAGGAAACGCGTTTGCCGATGTGGGCAACACCTCTTGTGATGGCTATTGTTCTGGGCCTTCTGTCGTCAGAATGGTATTTCAGGAGGCGCTGGGGACTGATGTAAATACGTGCGCGTTTTGGAACCAAACGGACTTCTTGACCTTGACCATTACCTTACAACCGCATGCATTGTTTGTGATATCGGGAGGTTGATATGAGAAGGAATCCAAGCTTTTTCGTGCTACTGACAATATCTTTCCTTTGCCTCATTGTCTTCTCAGGGAAGGTGGAGTCGGCCTGTCGAAATCCAAATCTTGTACGGGGCGATGGTCCCCTCATTGTTCCGGCTGCAGCTTCAGGATTTGTCGAGATCCAATGGTTCGGCCACTCCTTTTTCCAGATCACCTCCAGCAGCGGAACGAAGATCATCACCGATCCTTTCGGCCCCATGGGTTTCCCGATGCCCACAGTCTGGCCTCACGTTGTGACCGTTGGTCGGGAACACGGAAACCATAACAACGTTGGACTGGCGAAGGGAGATCCACTCATTCTCCGCGGCCTGGAGTCATGGGGGATCGGGTGGAACGAGATCAACACAACCTTCCGGGATGTTCTGATCTACAATGTGCCTACCCATCAGAGAGGGCATATGGAATATCAGGGAAGCATGAGGGGAGCCGCCTTCGTCTTTGAGATGGATGGCATGTGCATCTTGCACTCAGGAGATGTCAGTGAACCGTTCAACGAAGACCAGCTCCAGTTCGTCGGTCATATCGACGTGCTTCTGGTGCCAATCGGGGGAAGATACACCGCAGGCCCGGAAGAGGCTAAACAGATTATCGATCAGCTCAAACCGAAGATCGTGGTCCCCATGCACTATTGGTATAGGACGGGTGTCTTGGAACGCTTCACAGAAGGTCCCCACCCGGCCCGGTTCCTTAATACCAACAAATTCATCGTGAGCAAGGATACCCTACCTCCGGTAACAGAGATTTACGTTCTCAAGGTGGTTCGAGAGGGCGATCTGTAACCAGAGAGTTAGCAATGGTACGTTTTTCTCATATCGTCGGGTAACAAAAGGGAGCCGCTTCTATGAAAAGAAATGTCTTATTCATAGCGGTCGCGGTCTTTTGCTTTATGTGGATGATTCTCTCACCAACAGAGGTCCATGCTGCGTGCCGCAATCCCAATATCGTTGAAGGGGACGAACCTTTGTTCAGACGTGCTGCAGCCTCATGGTCTGTGGAGGACAATGCCCCCTTCTTCGTTCCAGCTGCAGCTTCAGGATTTGTAGAGATCACGTGGTTCGGCCACTCCTTTTTTCAGATCACCTCCAGCGCTGGAACGAGAATCATCACCGACCCTTTCAACGAATATCTCGGTTTTCCTGTGCCTGAAGTATGGCCCCATGTGGTGACGGTGGGGAAAGAGACGAGAAATCATAGCAATGTCGCACTGGCCAAAGGATATCCGCTCATTCTGCGGGGCCTGGAGTCATGGGGGCTCGAGTGGAACGAGATCAACACAACCTTCCGAGATGTTCTGATCTACAACGTGCCCATCCATATGAGAACCTGGTATGAATTCAGAAAGGGATCCGCTTTCGTCTTCGAAATGGACGGCCTCTGCGTCTGCCACGCCGGTGATATAGGAGAACCGTTTAATGAAGATCAGCTTGATCTCATCGGGCATATAGATATTCTCTTTGTTCCCATTGGAGGGTCGTACACGATGGGTCCCGAAAATGCCAAGAACGTGGTCGAACAGCTCAAGCCGAAGATCGTGGTCCCCATGCACTACCGCCCCAACACGACTAACTTGGAGAGATTCCTTGATGGACCCTACCAGGCCCGGTTCCTTGAGATCAATAAATTCAGCGTGAGCAAAGACACGCTCCCACCCGTCACCGAGATCCTCATCCCAAAAGTCATCTGGTATGGTCGAGGTGACGATCTCTGATATCATTTTCACTGTCGCGGGACACAACCCCTCGGGGAAGACGTTCTGCTCTCATCAATCATGTTAATGGTTGGCTGGTGGAGTTTTTTGGGTTGACCTCGGGGGGAAAACAGGGTTCTGAAAGCAAAGGGTGGTGGCCTAATCCGTCCGGTATTCTTCAAATTCCTTTTTCAATTCGTCAAGAAATTTGTTGAGACTATCCTTAAAATCGGCTTCCTTCCTTGGGTCCCTGGGTGTCTCCCGCAATAGGGCTTTGGCATACTTATTCATGTGTTTGCTGTCATACTTCATATCGAGAAACTCTTCAAAAAAGGTGATTGCCTCTTGCTTATGATTAAGCCTATCATGGGCCACGAAGTAATAGGAAAACTCGTTGATTTTGTTGAATTATTTGCCATCTTCTTTCGTGAATGCTCTGAGTTCCCGAAAGCATTAAGCCTCGCCTGCCTTGGCGCAACGTCAAGCCGAATCCATCGGTTACATTACTAAATTCTGTTTCTAATATCATATTTATTCATCAAACTCATCAACGTCCTCCATTCTCCCTACTTGGAAAGGTTACACTTGTGCCTGGTCGCACCCCGCTTCCCACCCTAAGATGGCCTTCTTTCTGACTCTCCCCCACCGGTACCGGTGCACTTCACCTACCTTGCTTATTACGCGATGACATGGAATGACGTAGCTGATCGGATTCTTCGCGATGGCATTAGCGACTGTGCGCGCGGCGGTTGGTGTTGACAGGTAATCTGCCACATCTTGATAGGCCACCATGGCACCCGGCGGAATGGCAAAGCAACGCTTGCCAAACTTGTATCTGGAGGTTGGTGCCTTTGCTGAGGAGATGGAACCCTCGCTTGTCATCTGTGTTCACAGTATGAAATATTCGGTGGACAATAGACCCTGTTATGGTAGAAGTTCGGCCACATCTGCTTTCCGCCATTCCCGTTTCAGTTGGGCTGAGGTATGAGCTCTGCTCCCAGGTGAGATAAAACGCAAAGCTCAGATGCCTCGCTCTGTTGTTGCGAGCAGGCATTCCCCAAATGGCGTGGGATGAAACCCATAGAGAATTTCCAACCCCCCTTGTTTCTTGTACGCGCCTACAGGATACATTCTTCCAGAACGCTCATGATTGAATCGATCACTTTTTCTGTTCAGAGACAGGGGGTTCCTCCGCAGATTGAGGAACGTGGCACTGGAGACAGTTGTATCTCATCTCTGTGACCTGCTCATTCTTATGTTCGCCGCTGTACTCATCAATATAGTGCGAGGGTGGAACCTTTGTTGCAATATGGCCTTCTTCTACCTCCACCCCTTCCAGATGACAATCGAGGCAGTCATTCGCGGACCTGTTGATATTGAATTCGACCACACTATGGGGCACAAGTGGAGGTGCACCATTATAAGGACGCTCAAGCTTTGTAGTCTCGCCCGGCGGACTTGTAGGGTAGGTATTCATCCCCGGTTCACCTGTGGCCAGTCCGCCTCCCCGAAAAACTGCTTGAGATAAGGCGCCAGAGGCAACCAGAACGCCCAGAAAAACCAGCAGGAATAATTGAGACTGCTTAGAAAAGCTCATGAATTCTCCCCCGTTTTTTCGTCAGATCTTCTCTATTCTTACGGCACATTTCTTGAAGTCGTTCTGTTTGGAAATGGGACAGAAGGCATCTAAAGTCACGTCATTTATCATGACGTTCTCATCGAACCATGGGACATAGACCATCCCTTCCTGAGGGGTGACCCTTCCGCCAACTTCAACGTAAAGTATTACCTCTCCTCTTCTTGATGATATCTTGGCCTTATCGCCGCTCTTTAATCCAAGCTTCTTACCATCGTTGGGATGCAGATTGGCCGTGGCATGGGGATAGGCTTTATACAGGCTTCTAACCCGCCTGGTCATCGTGCCCGAATGCCAGTGCTCTAGGATCCTTCCGGTACACAGCCAGAAGGGATATTCGGGATCTGGTATCTCGGCGGGGACCTCATACGGCCTGAGCCAGATGATGGCCCTATCCCCTTGTTTCTTATTGCCATAGAATTGGAGACTCTTGCCCTTTTCAACGTATGGGTCATACCCCTCTCTATACCGGATGATCGTCTCCTTACCGTTAACCACAGGCCATCTCAACCCTCTTGTCTTATGATACAGCTCAAAGGGAGCCAGATCGTGGCCGCGGCCGACGCCAAACTGGCGATATTCCTCCCATAGGGCTTTTTCCAGATAGAATCCAGCGGATTCACTCGCATCGGATGCCTTATGACCAGGAGGTATGGGGTAATCCGATGCCGAATACTCAAATAGTTTGCCAAACCCCATCCTTCTGGCAAATTCAACAATCTGCCAGAGGTCGGATTTGGACTCGCCCGGCGCATCCACCATCTTCTTCCAAAACTGGGTCCTTCTTTCGGCATTCCCGAAACTACCCTCCTTTTCAACCCACATCGCGCTGGGCAAAACGACATCGGCTATTTCAGTGGAACGGGTCGGATAGACGTCTGAAACGACGATGAACCGTCCCTCTTTCAATGCGCCATTTCTGTATCGCTTCAGGTTCGGATAATCTTGAAACGGGTTGGCGGTCATGCTCCAGAATACCTTGACCTCTCCTCTATCCAGTGCCCGCAGCATCTCCACTGCATGATAGGTAGGTCTGACGGGAACTGTTCCTGCCGGAAGTTTCCATATCCTTTCGGCCCTGGCACGGTGCTCAGGATTGGTGACCACCATATCTGCTGGCAAACGATGGGTAAACGTGCCGGCTTCGCGACAGGTGCCACACGCGCTTGGCTGACCTGTCAGGGAATAAGGCTGATTGCCCGGTTCACAGATCTTACCCGTTAACAGATGGAGATTGTATATGAGGTTATTCATCCATGTGCCCCGGGTATGTTGATTCACACCCATGGTCCAGAAGGACATGACTTTCAGCTTTGGATCGCCGTAGATCTGAGATAGATACTCGAGGTCGGAGGGAGAAACACCACTTATACCCCTCACATAATCCGGGGTATATCCAGACACATATTCTCTGTAAGCATCAAAATCCACCAATTTTGCCTTTTCCCTGAATGTGAATTTGTCTTCGAGGCCGTAGCCAATATCCTCCTTTCCCCTCTTAAACAGGACATGTTCCTTTAGAAACTGTTCGTTAATCAGCCGTTTTTGTATCAGAAGATTAGCAATGCCATTGGCAATGGCGAGATCCGAATGAGGTTTGAAGATAATTTCCCTGGTGGCCATCCTAGAAGAACGGTTAGATATCGTCGTAAGGTTAACGAGCTGTGCGTTCTTACTTCTCAAGAGCCGTCTCGTCACTTTGGAAAATAGGACAGGATGCATTTCAGCCATGTTTGCTCCCCACAGGACAAAAGCATCGGCGAGGGCGAAATCCTCGTAGGTCCCCATGGGCTCATCCATGCCAAAAGTGGTCATGAAACCTGCGACCGCACTGGCCATGCAATGGCGGGCATTGACCTCTAGGCTGTTGGAACGGAGTCCTCCTTTCCACAGTTTTGCTGCTGCATATCCTTCCCAGATTGTCCATTGACCCGAACCGAACATGGCCACAGAATCAGGCCCCTTATCTCCGACTGCCTGTTTCACCTTAGTTACGATAAGGTCCATAGCCTCATTCCATGAGGTTTCGGTAAGTTCACCGTGTTTGTCATAGCGTCCATTTTTCATTCTAACCAGTGGCTTGGTGAGCCTATCCAGGCCGTACTGGATGAAAGGAAGTGAATAGCCCTTTACACAGAGCGTCCCCCGATTAACCGAAGACCCGGGGTCACCTTTCACAGCCATGATCTTTCCGTCTGTTACCCCGACCAGAACGGAGCATCCAATCCCACAGAACCGGCAGGGGGCTTTGTCCCATACGAGGTCTTTGTCAGGATCACCCGCAAAGACCTCGTAAGGATTGAGATAAATACCGACCCCAATTGCTGAGACAGCCATAGAACCTTCTCTAATAAATCTCCGCCGAGTAATTCCCCTCATGTTATGTTCTCCTAAGATCTATTGTTGACTGGCATAGAAACGAAATCACAGCTTCGTTTATCTTACACCTACACAAATTCCTGTTGACACGTATTTACCCAGGGATAATTCTAAATTCATGAATAGAAAGTAGCCGTTAAGACATAAGCCCAAAGGTGTTGGTATAAGTTCGGCCCTCAATCCGTATGAGAATGCTCCTCTCATGACAAGGTATTGTGCCTTCCATGGTTTCTCCCAGGTTTACACACCTTTTCCGAAAGGACTGCTCGAAGGTTCAATCTCGATAACATCTAGGCACTTCGGAGTAGGACCCCCTCTAGAAGCCTCGAATGTCATTTACATTATATTTAAATTATAATGGAGATAGATAGACAAATGCATGGGGGTAAATACGTATTTTATGAAATTGCAAACAGTATTCCTTCAGATAGGGCAATAGGGAGGCAGAACTTCATCATACATGAGGTTATCTTCCCCGACTCAACGAATCGGAGAATGACTGCGTGAATAATCACAGAAACGTGACGTCAGGTCGAATCCATTAAGACGAGTATTGATTTATCGAATCCCCGAAAGAACCCATCTGGAAAGACTCTTCCTGATATAACGTGCTCCGCATGGCGGAGTGCGAGTGGTGATGACTGAAATCTATGACTCCTAATTTTCTCAAACTAAATCAGCAATCTTGCATCATACTCCCATTAGCGACTTTATCTTCAATTCAAAAGGTTAAGGTTCACTTTGGATCCTTCAATTTTTGACTGGCGACCCCAAAGGATGTAATATACAGTTATCAACTGGAAGTACCTGAAATTTCTCTTCTGCTGGTGAGGAAAGCAATGAGTGCACGAATAAGGAATTGCCTCTCCATTTTTTCACTTATGATTTTTAGTGCTTTTTGGCTAACGCCCCCTTTGAACGGGCAGGAGACGCCCAGCGTTTATATAAACGTGGGTCTCAACTACTATGAAATAGGCCAGTACGAAAAGGCTGTGGAGAAATTCCAGAAAGCGCTGGAACTGGATCCCGACTACCCCTATCTTCACGGCCTCCTCGGATCGGCTCTTCTTCAGAGTGGTAAGATCGATCAGGCTATTGAGGCCTACGAGAGGCAAATCGTCCTAGCGCCCACTGTTGCTAAGTGCCATTACAATCTTGGGTTAGCTTATCTGTGCAAAGGGCTATTGAAGGAAGCGGTAGGGCGGTTCGAGAGGGCAGTGGAGTTGAACGGGCGGCTTGTCGAGGCTTATCGAGCCCTGGGATTAGCCCATATGGAACAGGGCAACCCGTCTGAAACCATTTCTGCCCTCAAAAAAGCCATTTTCCTTGATCCCTCATTCTGGGAGGATTATTACTATCTCGGGTTGGCCTTTTACCGCCAAAAAAACTTTATGGAGGCAATCCAGTCATATCAACGGGCCCTCGGGCTCAACCCAGAAGAGGCTGACATTCATGTAGCACTGGGAGAGACCTATTTCGAGCTTGGAAAGGCTGATCTTGCCTCGAGGCGTTATCGGAACGCACTGAGAATAAAACCCCGAGATATCCAGCTGAGGTTCAAACTGGCCGAAATTCTGGCGTCTCAGAATCGCTACGATGAATCCATTGAGGAGTACAAGGCCATTCTGGAGATAGACCCCAAAAATGCGGCGGTCCTGAACAATCTGGGAGTCATCTATTTCAAAAGAAAATCCCATGAAGAAGCCCTCCAGTACTTTCTGAGGGCGGTAGAGATTGATCCAAACATCGATTATATTCATAACAATCTCGGTCAAGTCTACGCCGAGATGGGATGGCACGAAAAAGCCACAGATGAGTTCGAAAAGGCTATCGCAGCCTCGGAGAGCAAACCATCGAGTCCATAGAGTCAACTTGCCGGCCCAGTGAGTAGATAGAAACTGATCCCATCCCTTGCATCCTCTTCTCTCATCGGGTTAGGGGTTCTCAGATCCTGGCTGAACTCTAAGACCTATAGTTTTCCCAGGCCTCATGATGTGCGGTTGAAATAGTGCATAATCAGGAGTGAGGCCGAATTGTTGAATCTCGAATTCGATAGCGAGGCAGACTTTTACAGCTCGCTCTGTCTTAGTTTGCCAAATCCTTCCGGTGTGCCGCGACTACCGGAAGCACCAAGCCGTGCGGTTTACCACGTCGCCTTCAGCGCCTTGATCGACCGTCCGCTATGGTGCCGTGCCGGATGAAATGTATAGCATACCCCCATACATCTGCTCGAACGCAGTTTCCCGAAAATGTCGCTCTACTGATTCCCAAGTACGCTTATCGAAATAATCCCTTGTAACCCCAAACGATCGAGACAACCACACAATGAGTTTAAAGACCCATAAGGGTAAGCGATCTGGCCGTTTGCCATCCATAATTACCAGCCGGCCACCTGGAACGAGGGCATGCGAGGCCGCTTTAATCACACGATCACAATCGGCTATGTATCCAAAAACGCCAATCGATAGTACTCCGTTTACCCCTTCTGGAAAGTTATATGCGACTATATCTGACTGGACGAGCTCTATGTTTTTCCACCCCGCCCGCTCAACCCGCTCCCGCGCGCACGCAAGCATATTAGGAGCCAGATCAACTCCTATCAACCGGCCTTCCGGCCCTATTCGCTCGACAATAGGGGGAAAGTTCAAGCCGGTTCCGCAGCCGAGCTCGATAACACTGTCTCCCGGTTGAAGACCTAAGAGTTTTACCGCGCGTGAACGATAGGCTTTGCGAATACCTATTAGTCCATAGAGCCGCACCGCGAAGTCGTAATACTTCGCTGCCGATTGATAACTAGAACGAATCTCCCGCTTTGATAACGCCATCATTTCCCTCCTTATCTCATTGCCGCTGAGCGGCGCCTGCAAGGGTGTTACCGCGAGACGCCACGACGTTTCACTGGCTCCAAAGAACATTCTTACGGCATTTAATGTTCAATGGTTAAGCCCGTTGAGATTGAGCCCGCAAACACCAGCAATAATGAATGCAATGCTGATTAGCTTAAGAGCCGTTACGGGTTCCCGGAAATAGAGCATTCCAATTGTTGCTATGAGGGCGGTACCGACACCAGACCAGACTGCATACGCAACCCCCACATCGATCCTTCGCAGCGCAAACGTCAATGCCACAAATGAAGCCCCGTAGAATACGAAGAGCAAAACAGACGGAACGAGGTGCGTGAAGCCTTTGGATAGTTTCATTGACGTCGTACCGGCAACCTCGAGGAGAATGGCCCAAGCAAGGTAAAACCAATATTGCATCTGACGTCCCCTTTCTCAGTCGGCTTGGCAACTGGCACTGTATGGGTCTTTACCCAGGTAGACGGATGACATCGGTAGGCATTACATGGGGGGCTTCGTGGTTCAGTCGGGGCGCCGGCAGGTACAGTCGAGGCACCCATGCTCGGCGCAGCTTCCGCAGCTCAGCTCGAGCTGTTTGCGGAGCGATGTCCGGGCGCGGTGGAGTTTCACTCGCGTGTTGTTGGCTTTCATGCCCGTCTCTGCCGAAACTTCGGCAATGCTCGCGCCCTCTAAATCAACGCGCCTGAGCAGCGCAGAATAGTCGTCCTTGAGCGTCGGCAACAGATCGTTCACACACTGGCAGACGGCGCGTTCAAAATCTGGCTCGGGCGTCTCCACCTCGGTGTTCATTCCAGCCACGCGTTCCAAGGCACGGCGTTCGGCATCCCGGTGGCGGTAGTAATCGATAACCGCGTTTCGCAGCAGGCGATAGAACCACGCCACGACGGTCTCGCCGTCGCGAATCGAATCCGATTTCTCCACGCTCTTGACGAAGGCGGCCTGGAGGATTTCCTCGGCGTCAGATGGGTTCCCTACACGACGCGTAAGGAACGCAAGGAAGCGCCTGTGATTGTCGACAAGCGTTGCGATTACTGCGGAGTTCTGGTGCCGTGTAGCTTCCATAAATCAATTCCCTCTTCTGCCTTACAATATATATTAGCCCAACTCAGCTCTTTTTTCACTGTGCTGAGTTAGCATCCATGTTAGGGAATTGATAAAAATAATTAGGTTACATCGATTTGCCCTTAATTCTTGGCCAGATATAGCCGATAGAGAAGAAAGCAGCTTTTACTTGAGCCTTTCCAACGGGATGCGGAAGGCAAAAAGTCAGATTTTTGCTTAATATGGCACTTTTCTTTTATAGACAACGATCGAGTGCTACCTAAAGCTAGGATCCCACTGTTTCTTACATTTACGATTTACTTAAAAAATGGGCTTAAGACAGCGTAACAGGTGCATTTTCATACCTCCAGGGTGCGCAACAAGGAATGATAGGTGTGATTGCAACAGAGGAACATTACTGAGTCCGACCCGTTGAGTTCATCTGCTATGTAAACTAGATCCGACGAAAAGCCAGATCAAAAATGACCTCCTCTCAATAAGAATATTGCGTGTAAGACCAACGAGACCGATTTAAACCCAAAACTCATTACCTATTAAGCCGAGCCGCTGTGATTAGTTGCGGAACATCGATTTCTCCTATTGGTCCGCCTTGTCCGTGATCTCTCTTTCATCTCCCTTTCTCAAAAGCCCAAAGCGTATCGACCTTCTCTGTTTGGGAGAGACGGGGAGGCGGTCAGTTGGGGAAATTATTTATCAAAAAACCCGCCTTTCTCTCATAGTGGTTCTCCGTGTATCCGAGTTGATATAATCAAAGAGGGAGAATAAAACGAGAAAATGGAGAGCTGATTACGGACCGATTATCGATCAAGAGTACATCTGGGATGGTTTAGAACAGGAATACCAAGTCCAGGAGAAACTTTCGGAGGAAATGATGAGGATATTCAGAGGGATTCTTTGGATTTTTGGTGGAATTAGTCTTATCCTTGTTCTTTCATTTACAGTTATTGCGAAAGAAAAACAGATCACTCTGAAGCTCGCAACTTTGGCTCCGGAGGGCAGTCCTTGGATGAAGGCTTTCCACAAGGCAAACCGTGAATTGATATCTCGGACAGGGGGAGTGGTGAGAATGAGGGCCTATCCAGCCGGCGTTATGGGTGATGATCATACCGTATTACGGAAGATGCGAATCGGTCAGATTCAGGTCGCTGGGCTCATGGGTACAGGACTCGTTGAGATTGACAAGGAGTTTCAGGTACTGGCGACCCCTTTTTTGTTCCGCAACTATGAGGAGGTGGACTATGTCCTGCGTGGAATCACCGACCGATTCGAGAAAGCTTTGGAGGAGAAGGGTTATGTTCTCCTGGGCTGGTCTGAAATCGGGTTCATCTACATGATGTCAAAGACGCCCATGTCAAGTCTCGACGCGGTACGAGGAGCGAAAGTGTGGGCGCCTGAGGGAGACTCCATGACCCAAGCAGTGTTCCAGAAGGCTGGTGTGTCACCAGTTCCTCTGGGAATTTCAGATGTTCTCGTAGCCCTTCAGACGGGTCTTATAGATGTAATTTACGGCACACCCTTCGGGGCCATCGCGCTTCAGTGGTTCACAAAGGTTCGGTATATCACCAAGGTCCCTCTCAGTTATTCTATGGGAGCGGTTGTCATGACTCGGAAAGCCTTTGAGACTATCCCTCCGGATCACCGAAAGACAGTAAGAGAGGTTTTCCGGAAGACCCTCCTCCCTCTCAATGCCGAAACGCGTAAGGACAATGAAGAAGCTCTTACGGTAATGGCGAAGCAGGGAATCAATTACGTAGAGCTGTCCCCTCAAGAACTGGGGCGATTTCAGAAGATCGCCGGTGAGGCAATAGAGGGGATCGCTGGAAAAGTGTTTTCAAAAGCCATCCTTGAAAAGGTAAACGAACACCTAGCTGAGTTCAGGAGGGGGAAAACGACTTCACTCACCGGAGTGGGAAAGGAATCTCCCCCTTCCCTGTGGGTCTTAGATAAAATCATCCGGCCAATCGCCCTCGGCGATAATCGAGCCCTTGCAACGCGCGCTTCGTAGCATACGTGATGCTCTTCTCTGGCTCTGGATCCTGCCCACGAGTTCCTCTGTGGTCGGAACCAGGCGACCTCTGTAAAGGCTTACTCATGGATGAAAACCCTCTTAAGGATACGGTCTTTCCCGCCCGATTGGCACTCAAGACAAAAAAGGAATCAGAAAGCCACGTCTCCCTTTTCCAGTGTGTAACTGCTTGTCACCGTTTCAAACACGGTATTGATTGATGCTTCGAGAATCTGCCTGGTTAGCAACTGATCCACCGCGGAATGCTTTGGGTATCACATCAGTATCACCAAAGACTCAGGTGGTAGCAAGCATACCTCCGTAAGATATTACAAATCTCCGCATGTTGAGATAGTTTTCGACCGGATATTCAAATAACTGGCCTGATATTCCCCGCACATCCAAGCTGAAGGCGCGAATATTGAGACGTTTCCATACTAGGCCTTTTTGCCCAGGGCTTTATCGAGATTGAAGGCGGCACTGATCAGAGCTAGATGGGTAAACGCTTGAGGAAAATTCCCTAACGCCTCTCCACGGTGACCGGTCTGCTCGGCATAAAGCCCCAGATGATTGGCGTAACCGAGCATCTGTTCAAACATGAGCCGGGCCTCGTCGAGCCGGGCAGGATCAACCTGGCCCGCCCGTGTTAGAGCCTCGACGAGCCAGAAGGTACAGATGTTAAAGGTTCCCTCTTCTCCTCCGAGGCCATCGGCGGTCTCTTCCGGGTTGTAACGATATACCAAACTGTTGGAGACGAGTCCGCCATTCTCGGGCGACCGGTTTATGGCGTTCAGGGTCTGGAGCATTCTCGGATCTGTCGGGGAGAGGAAGAACACCAAGGGCATCATTAGGTTTGAGGCATCCAGGGACTTGCTGTCGTAATGCTGCACGAAGGCTTGGCGTTCCGAACTCCATCCACGAGTCATGATCTCTTCGTAGATTTGGTCCCTGATCTTCAGCCATCGGTCTCGTTCCGCGGGAAACGACCGTTTGTCTGCCAGGCGCAAGGCCCGGTCGAGGGCGACCCAGCACATAAGCTTCGAGTAGACGAAGTGCCGCCGTCCACCACGAACCTCCCAAATTCCCTCGTCTGCCTTCTGCCAGTTCTCGCACACCCAGTCCACGAGACGCCTTAGGTGAGTCCAGAGTTCGTATGAGATGGGGCTCCCGTACTTATTGTAGAGGTACACCGAGTCCATGAGTTCACCGTAGATATCCAACTGGAGTTGGTTGTAGGCGGAGTTTCCGACCCTAACCGGGCGGGAGCCTTTATAACCCTCCAGGTGGTCCAAGGTCTCTTCGGATAAGGTGTGCTGGCCCTCAATCCCGTACATGATCTGCAAGGATCCGTTCGGATTAAGCTCGTGGCTCCGGGCTTCCAGCCAATGCATGAATCGAGCGGCCTCTTCTGTGAGCCCAATACGAAGCAGCCCATAAACCGTGAAGGCAGCATCCCTGATCCACGTGTACCGGTAGTCCCAGTTCCGCTCGCCTCCCACAGCTTCTGGAAGACTCGTTGTCGGGGCCGCAACGATGGCTCCCGTCGGCTCATAGGTCAGCAACTTCAGCGCCAGCGCAGATCGATGAACCATCTCGCGCCACCGACCGGTGTAGGTGCACTTCGAGATCCAGCGGCGCCAGTACCCAACTGTGTTAATGAAGATTTCAACCGCTTGCTCGTCAGTAAGACAAGCGGAACAGCCAGCTCCTGGCTCGATTTCCTGAAGAATGAAGATCGCCGTCTGCCCCTCTTGCAGAGTAAACTCGCGGACAGCCCCGCCTCCCTTTTGCTTTAGGAGATGGCTGGATGAGAGCCCCAGGTTGAGCCCTGGAGAGTAAAAGGCCGCACCTTCCAGGGAAACTTCAAGGGTATGTTCGTCCCGCCCGTAGTTGAAAGCCGGGCGGCATTCCACGCGGAAGGGCATCGTTCCACGCACCACGTTGACACGGCGGAACAGCTGGTGATGGTGCTCATTTTCCCCACGGGGTTCTGGCGCTGCCATATAGTCCATGACCTCACCTACACCATCCGCCGAGAGAAAGCGTGTGATCAGAACATTGGTCTCCGGCCAATAAAACTGCTTGTGGGTTATGCCACCGACGGTGGGCGCTATCTTGAAGTATCCTCCTCTTTTGTCGTCAAGGATGGCTGCAAAGATACTCGGCGAGTCAAAGTGGGGGAAGCAGAGCCAGTCAATCGACCCGTTCATCCCCACCAGGGCCACCGTACGCATGTCTCCGATGATTCCGTAGTTTTCAATTGGTAGATATGGCATGGGCCTTTCTCCTCACATGATGAACTCCCTGGATTAATCCTCTCCAAATGTGCCCCCCTAACCACGTTGGATAAATTGCTCTGGCACATCACCCCCTCGCCATAAAGACAGAGCCCTGACTTGCAGCTATCCCATCATGCTCCAAAGGGGTACCTCGCATTTTTCCAGCCTTCAAATCCTCCACCGAGCACTTTTACGTTATCGTATCCTTGTTGTGTATATTTCGCCGCCTGACCGGCAGCGGTCGCTTCGTTGGGTCATGCGCAGTAAAAAATGATCTCCTGATCCTTCGCCACGCCAGAAAGTTTGGATTTGAACTCTGTTAGCGAAATCGAACCTTCCAGATGAAGGCTCTTGCATTTCTCTTCATCATCATATGAGCAGACAAGCAGTGCCGAGCCGGAAGTTACTTTTCGCCTGACTTCTTCTGCAGAAATACGGATGAGTTCTGCCATTTTCTCCCCCCTTTCTTCTATTGGCACCAAAAGGAAAAAATATCAGGATAGGTATTATTTCCCCGGAGATAGAAAGGTATATCAGAACCAATCTCCCGTTCTTCCTTTCTGTCCAGTCTGCTTCCAACATTCCTTTAGCTTTTGAGCTTACCAGCTATCCCAGTAACCCGTTTGCCCAAGGCAGGCCCGATTTTTAGATCTATTTCATTAGGTCGTTGATCAGCAATTGGTCACACCACGGTTCACGTCCCATACGGAGTCCCTCCCCTCTCAGTGGTGATCAGCTCCTCGACAGAGCAGGGAACACCCACAATAATCATTCCGTGGTGAATGAAGGTGAACATCATCGAGATGAGCGTGGTCTCTTGTCCTCCTTGCCTAGAAGCCCTTGAAGTGAAGACGGCCGCTGTTTTCCCAACCAATTGTCCCTTTAACCAGATCTGGGCTGTTCGGTCCCAAAAGTTGCGCAATTGAGCAAATATATTCCCAAACCGTGGAGGCGATCCCAAGATGAGTCCGTCACATTAATCAAATTATCTATTTTCATCACTCCATCCTCAAGGAGTTTCACTCACCAAACGACAACCGCTCACTTTAATTGTAAATCAAAACTTCTTTCAAATCATTCTCATTTTGCCTTCCTTTTTACCCAATGAAACATGCAGATTCTCAGCGTCTTGTTGAATACTCTCATTGAAACCCAATCAAACGGAATTGGTAACGCCCCAAATTCCTTGGGGGAGTGCTCAATTTTCACCCCGATCTTGGGGCGTTATGTGGCTCAATATATGAGGGATAGGAAAGGTATGCACCTTAGTCCTGTGGTGGTCTCCAGAAACTCAAGGAACTCCAAAACCCATACTGAGTTCTCCCCCCTGAGAAGGATACCATACTTCTTCAAAGACCCTCCCAAAGAAAACGAAACTCCAATGAAAACAATACTTTTACCGTGGGGGAATTTGTGGTAAAGTATTATGCTTAAATAGACCGTTCCGATCTTCGACTGGAGGGATGGGATGCGCAATCTAACAAGCCTGACGGACCTATATGAATTGACCATGGTTGGGGGATACTTCGTCACCGGGAAAAATGACCAATGGGCCAACTTCGATTACTTCTTTCGGAAGGTACCTGATGATGGGGGATTCTGCATCGCCGCAGGACTCCAACAGTTGATCGAACACATCGAAAATATTAGGTTCACCGAAGACGATATAGCCTATATTGAGACTCTCCGCATATTCCCCACGGAGGTCCTCGATTATTTCAGGAGACTTCGGTTCACGGGGGATTTATACGCTGTTCCCGAGGGAACGATCATCTTCCCAAACGAGCCCATTGTCCGGGTAACAGCCCCACTTCCCGAGGCCCAGTTCATCGAATCCGCCTTGTTGAACATCATGAACTTCCAGACCCTGATCGCCACCAAAGCAGCCCGAATCTGCATCGCTGCGGAGGGGGATCCCGTCATCGAGTTTGGCCTCAGGAGGGCCCACGGCCCTGATGCTGCCCTCGGCGCGGCTCGGGCATCCTTTATCGGAGGGGCCATGGGTACGTCAAACCTTTTGGCAGGAAAAACCCTGGGGATACCTGTCAGGGGAACCATCGCGCACAGCTGGATAGAGTCTTTCCCGTCCGAATTGGAGGCCTTCAGGACCTATGCAAAGGTCTACCCCCAGAACTGCTTACTATTGGTTGATACCTACGACACCCTCAGAAGCGGTGTCCCCAATGCCATCAAGGTTGGACGGGAATTGCGGGATAACGGGAAGGGCCAGTTGACAGGGATCAGGCTCGATAGCGGGGATCTCGCATATCTCAGTAAACACTCCAGGAGGATGTTGGATGAGAACGGGTTGGATCAGACCAAGATCATCGCCTCCAGCGATCTCGACGAGTGGCTGGTAGAGAGTTTGAAGAAACAGGAGGCCAAAATCGATATCTGGGGTGTTGGGACGAGGCTTGTCACTTCATACTCATGCCCCGCCCTCGGCGGGGTCTATAAGCTGACGGCCATCACTGAGAACGCGAAGATGGTCCCCAAGATCAAGAGGTCCGACAATCCTGAGAAGATTACCAACCCAGGAGTAAAGAAGCTGGTTCGATATCATGATGAAACGGGAATTATGCGGGGGGATATCCTGCTCCTCGAGGACGAAATTCCCGATTCCGACGAGCCCACGAGGGCATTCCATCCGGTATTTCCCCATATCTATAAGACTTACCCCCCCAACTTCGAACGGGAGGAACTGTTTGTCCCCGTCTTCATCAATGGCAAGAGGGTTTACAATACCCCTCCTCTCGGGCAAATCCAAGAGAATACGAAGAGGAGCCTCGATCGCTTGGGGTCTGAATTCAAGCGATTGCAAAACCCCCATGTCTATCATGTCAGCCTGAGCGAAAAATTATTCAGGGTGAAGCAGGAACTGTTAATGAACGCCTATTAGCGGTTGGCTCCCACACCTCTGAGGGTAGTAACCGCAAAGGCCATCAGAAGGGATCTTCTGCCACGAAAAGCTAAAAAGCAAGGCCTGCCCACAAATCCCCTTTGACTCCCCTAGCCGAATCTGCTATTTTTCGGACGCAATCCATTCTATCCTTTAAGGGTTGCATCAGTCGATATGGACCTGAAGGGGGTATAACAGTGCTCCGCTGTTCCCGAGCGCATTGTACCGGAGCAGGGTAACGCCGGAAAAGGTCGTTGCCCTGGCTCCCTGAAGCGAACATTGGGGAATGTTGGCTGACCATTCTTAATGAAGCGAACCGACAGCAAATCCAATGTCTGAGCCACGGCGGCGAGTGAAGGGACCGAAGTGGCGCCTAACAAGCGCTCTTTACCGTGAGGCAAACTTTAGAATGGTCCAAAATTCCTTTCAGTGAGCGAAAGGGAATGTGGGCAACAAGCCAGGAGCACCGAAGCGAAGTGGCAAGGGGCACTCAGGCAACTACAGACATACACTGGTCAAGGAGTCGGCAGTCCATTCATATGCCCCTCATCCCCACCGTGATCGTCTATCTCCTGGGGTTGATAGTGGGCAATCACCTAGCCATTCCCTGGACCATATCATATGTCGGCATCATCTCCTTGATCTTCATCTCCATCGCCTCGATTATCCGGAACCGGCCTATACTTAGGATCGCCGCCATCCTTACCCTTTTTTGGCTCTTGGGGATAGTGCTCATCAACCTTCACCTCCGTCCTCACTTTCCGCGGAACCACATCTTCCATTACGCAAACAAGGAAAGGGTCAATGTGGAGGGTATCCTGTACCGGAGGTCCATCTCATCGTCGCGGGAGGCAAAGCTCTACCTGAAGGTCGAGAAAATACACTTTCCCCATGGATTCATCAAGGCCCGGGGTAATGTTCTTATTTCCGTCAAGGAATACCACGGAGATCTCCGGTATGGAGATCGAATCCGTTTCATAGCCAAACTCTATCGCCCGAGAAATTTCAATAACCCCGGAGGATTTGATTACGGACGATTCCTGGCATGCAAGGGAATCTGGGTCACGGCATATGTGGAAAAGAATACCGGGATTGTCACCATTGCGCGAAGCAAGGGAAACCCCTTCCTTCAACTGATCGAGGCATGGAGGGAAAGGATCCGAACCCTCTTAGAAAAGAGGACCCCTGTGGAAACCCGCGGCATCATGAAAGCCCTCATCCTGGGGGAGAGGGAGGAAATGAGGGAAGAGATGAAGGAGGAATTCGTCGTTGCTGGAGTGGCCCATATCATTGCTATATCGGGCCTCCATATGGGGATCATCGCCCTCGTTGTCTTTCTCCTGATGAAATGGAGCCTCAGGTGGTCCGAGACCCTAGCCCTCACGCTGAACATCCAGAAGATTTCGGCCCTGGCGACAATTCCACCGTTAGTCCTCTACACGTTCATAGCCGGGGCAAGAATTTCCACCGTCCGGGCCGCTATCATGATCGTCATCTACCTAATCTCCATCCTCTTGGACAGACAGCGAAATCTTTACAATACCCTTGCCGTGGCCGCCTTCCTTATTTTGTTGGTCTCCCCGAGCGCCCTCTTCGACGTCTCCTTCCAACTCTCCTTTGTCGCCGTACTCGCTATCCTCTACCTGGTCCCCAGGCTCTCCGAATTCCTTCCGAAAACCCATCCCCTCTTGCTGAGAAAACCGAGTCCGTATCAAACTTTCCTAAGCCACCTTAAGATCTTCATATTCGTCTCTCTGGCCGCCATGGTAGGGACCTCGCCCTTGGTGGCGTACTATTTCAACCGAATGTCGATCGTTGGTTTGTTGAGCAATCTCATTATCATCCCCCTGGCAGGCTTTGTCGTCATCATAGGATTGATCACTTCCTTGGCCACCTTGATCTGGTTACCGGTGAGCTCGTTATTGGTCACCCTGACCTCTGCCCTTTCCTCCCTCGTCATCAAGGCGGTGCATCTCTTCGCATCAATACCCTATGCCTCCCAGTACGTGGTCACTCCTACCTTTTTTGAGATCGGATTATTCTACTTTCTCATTCTCTATCTGGCCAACCTCAAGAGGATAAAACGACTTATGCCCATCTCGATCCTCCTGCTCGCCGTTATTGCAGGGGACATATCCTACTGGTATACGCAGACCCACCTGACTAAGGGATTGAGGGCCACCTTTATCGACGTTGGACAGGGGGACAGTATCCTGATCGAATTTCCCATGGGAAAGAGGATGCTGATCGATGGAGGCGGGTTTTATGAAGATAGCTTCGATGTGGGAAGAAACGTGGTAGCCCCAGTCCTCTGGAGAAGAAAGATCGCGACCCTCCACTATCTCGTCCTCACCCATCCACATCCGGACCATCTCAACGGCTTGAAATTTATCGCCGATTCCTTCAAAGTCCACGAATTTTGGGAAAATGGGCAGCAGTATTCCTCCGTGCCGTATCTCGATCTCATGGATATCGTCGCAAGAAGGAAAATACACCGAATCACCGTCCACGAGGCATCACCTCCTCGATGGATCAACGGGGTCAAGGTGGAGGTCTTGAATCCCCCACAGCCAGGGATCATGCAGGGCAGAAATTTATGGTCCCAAACCAATAACCGCTCCATGGTCCTGAAGATCACATTCAAGAACCACCGATTCCTCCTGACCGGAGATATAGAGGAGGAAGCCGAGGCTCAATTAATTCAATCGGGAAAAGACCTGAGATCCGACGTAGTGAAAGTTCCCCACCACGGGAGCAAAACATCCAGCACGAGGAGATTCCTCGAAGCCGTCAAGCCCTCACACTCTGTGTTCACGGTGGGTTTGCGAAACATCTTCAACCTGCCCAGCACGAACGTTTTGAATCGATACGAACGTGCGGGCTGTCAGATCTCGAGGACGGATAGGGATGGCGCGGTAAGCTTCGAGACGGATGGGGAAAACATGACGGTGACTTTATTTTTAAGACCATCCAACGCTCATTGATTCAGGTTTTCACCTTTGGAGTATTTTTTTCATGGGAGAAAAACGGTGTCCCTGAGCGTAATGCAGATACCTGGGAATTCGGAAAAGGAGCTCTGAGCGCGAATGTATATTTTTCGGCATCCCCTCCTAGGCAACCGGAGTGACTGCAAACTTAGTTCTAAGTTGAAGATAGCGCAATCGCTGGAATAGTCGAAAAAATATGGTTGAGCAGCGAGGAGCGACTTTTCCGGAGATCTCGGGTCATCTTGGGAGCGTTTGTTGGCCGGGTTCTCCGGATGAACATTAAAGAATTTTGGCTAAACATTCTTGGTGAAGCGAAGGGACAACGGTTTTGTCAAGGGACTCCTCCTTATTGACCATTCCCAGTGGTCGTGTTATAAATCGAGGAGTTTCCGTTATATAACACGACGGCATGGCACCTTTGAGGCTAACGTGACACTCATCGGTACATTTACAGCGAATTGGAAGATTATCGCTATCGTGGCCTCTTGCACAGTAATCCTCGCTGCCTGCGCCACGCTGGATCAGAAGAGCGCTACAGCGTATTTCGAAGAGGGCGCATCGCTCGTTCAAAAGGGTAAAATTAACGAAGGAATCGAGAAATACAAGAAGGGGCTTCGAAAGGAACCTCGCTCATCAGTGGGATACAATTATCTGGCCATTGCGTATCGCCGGAAATACGAACAGTTGAGGAGCCTCGACTGGAGGGAGAAGGAGATCGAGGCCTTCAAAAAGTCCATCGAAATGGACCCCAATTTCTACCTACCCTACGTCAATCTGGGGAAGACGTATTACGATATGGGAAGATTTAAGGAGGCGGCTTTCTACTTAAAAAAGGGGCTTGAGGTTTTTCCTGAGCATCCCAGCAGGGAATTGATCGAGAACATGATCCGGGAGGGGGAAAGGGAGGGAAAGTGAGATGGAATTGAAGACGGTGAAATTGGAAATTCCGGAGGGCTACAATATCATCTTGGGACAAACCCATTTCATCAAGACCGTGGAGGACCTCTATGAAATCATGGCGTCCACGGTGCCCAATGCCAAATTTGGCATCGCCTTCTGCGAGGCCTCGGGGGCCTGCCTGTTGAGGATCGAGGGGAATGACGAGGATCTCAAAAAGATGGCGGAAACCATGGGAATGGAAGTCAGGGCTGGCCACACCTTTGTGGTGGTGATGAGGGATGCCTTCCCCATCAACGTGCTCAACGCCATTAAAATGTGCCAGGAAGTCTGCTCCATCTACTGCGCTACGGCAAACCCTGTAGAGGTGATCATAGCGGAGACTGACCAAGGCAGGGGAATTATGGGGATAATCGACGGCTCCCCTCCCAATGGTGTGGAAGAAGAGGATGGGGTGGCCTGGCGAAAAGACCTCCTCAGGAAATTCAAGTACAAGCTCTAGGGTTATGCAGTGCTGCGGTGCCGCAGTCAAACAAGGAATAAATCCTAAATCCGAAGCACTAATTGGTAAATGCCAAGACATAGGTTACCCGATTTTGAATTTAGCATGTGTC
>CAYFXL010000020.1:0-27358 GCA_964346945.1 uncultured Syntrophobacterales bacterium | reverse complement strand
ATTCCTCGCCCCGATAGAGGGGCTTGAAGACGGTGAACTTATCGATGAAGGCCAAATCTACTCTACCCGTAGGGCCGTTTCTCTGCTTACCGATGATGATCTCGGCGACTCCCTTGTTGGGGGTGTCCTGGTTATAGAATTCCTCCCGGTAGATAAAAATGATCACGTCGGCATCTTGTTCGATGGCCCCGGACTCCCTCAAGTCGGCTAATTGTGGCCTTCTGTTGGGTCGATCTTCCGTTTTTCGACTCAATTGGGAGATGGCGATAACGGGGATGGAGAGTTCTTTTGCTAAAGCCTTCAGAGATCTGGAGATTTCGGAAATCTCTTGCTCCCGGCGCTCTGCCCTTCTCCCCTTCATCAACTGAAGATAGTCGACGATGACCAACCCCAAATTATGTTCGGCTTTCAGTCGCCTAGCTTTGGCCCTGATCTCCAGGCTGGTAATGGCTGGGGTGTCGTCGATGAAGAGAGGGGCTTCGGAAAGGTTGCCTGCAGCCAGGGTGAGCTTAGGCCAATCGCTTTCGCTCAAGAAACCGCTCCGCAATCTCTGTCCCTCAACTTCCGCCTCGGAGCAAAGCATCCGAAGGGCCAATTGTTCCTTGGACATCTCCAGGGAGAAGATCGCAACGGGGGTTTTTGCCTCTATTGCAGCGTATTGAGCCACATTAAGGCAGAAGGCCGTTTTTCCCATGCCGGGCCTCCCGGCCACGATGATCAAATCCGAGGGTTGAAATCCTGCTGTTCTCCTATCCAAATCCTTAAACCCTGAGGGGATTCCCGTGATGAGTTCCTTCTTCTCATAGAGCTTTTCTATAGTTTTAAAACTCTCCTTAATGATATCCTTGATGGGATGAAAGGAGGGTTTCACCCTGTGCTCGGAGATCTGGAAGATGACCCGTTCAGCATCATCCACAAAGCTATCCACATCTCCCCGGTCCTCATAACTCTGGGTGATGATTTCGGTTGCCGCCTGGATTAATTTTCTCAATATGGACTTCTCCTTGACAATCCTGGCATAATATTCGATGTTAGCCGCCGTTGGAACCGAATCGATCAAAGAGGTTAAATATGACGCGCCACCGACTTCCTCCAGGAGGTTTTTATATTTCAGCTCATTGGTCAGGGTAATGAGATCCGATGGTTCGTTCTTTTCCGAGAGGCTGATCATGGACTTGAAGATCTTTCGGTGGGATTCCCGATAGAAGTCTTCGCAGCTCAGGATTTCCACTACCATGTTGAGAGCCTCGTTCTCTATCAGGATGCCACCCAGTACTGATTGTTCAGCTTCGGTATTTTGGGGGGGAACCTTATGGAGCGAATCGCCGCTTTCATTCATCCCTAATAATTACTCCCTGACGACCCAGAGCTTGAGGTTCGCTGTTACCTCGGGGTGGAGCCTGACTGGAATCGTATAGACCCCAAGGTTTTTAATGGGCTCTTCCAACTCGATCTTTTTCCTGTCGATTTGGAACCCATGCTCGTTGAGCTGCTGTTCGATTTCCTTGGAAGTGACTGATCCAAAGAGCTTCCCGCTCTCGCCCACGGGCTTGGTGATGGTGCAGGAAAACTCCTCGATCTTATTGGCCAATTTTTCGGCATCCCTTTTGACCTTTTCCGTTTTTTCATGGGCAAAGCGCTTTTCGTGTTCCAACTGCTTTCGATTCTTCGGAGTTGCCTTGATGGCCAGTTTATTAGGTATCAAATAGTTCCTCCCATACCCATCCGAGACTTTTACCAAATCTCCTACCCTTCCGAGGGAGGGGATATCGTCGAGGAGGATAATCTCCATAGTGTCTCCTTTCCTTGATCTCAATGAGATATTGCATATGATACGGAGACTCACCCTTACGAACTCATCCCAGCGGAAACCGTTCCCAACGTTATTTCATCACCGTTGTAAAGGGTAAGATGGCGATGTTTCTGGCCTTCTTTATGGCAGTCGTAATCTCCCTCTGATGTTTGGCGCAGTTTCCCGATATCCTTCGGGGGATGATTTTGCCTCTTTCCGTGATGAAATATCTCAATATCCTGGGGTTCTTATAATCGATCTCGAGGTTCTTATCGACGCAGAAGCGGCACACCTTCCTCTTGATATAGATTCTTCGCCTCTTGTCGGCGACCTTTTTCATTCGCTCATCCTTGCCTAAGGTTCGCTGGCCTATCCACCAGGAACTGTCCCAAGGGTTCAACGCAATCGGCTATGATTTCAACCTTTGTTCGGCGCTGGCCCTCTGGTGTCTCCCATCTCCTCTGTTTCATTTTCCCCTCGATGAGTACCCACTCGCCCTTTTGGATTTTTTCCATCGGGTCATTCTGATCCCTTAAGAAGATCAAGACATCGAAGTGATCGGTAGTCGTCCTGGAATCACTTCCCTGAGGAATGGCAACGGTGATCTTGGCCACTCGAGTACCCTTGGGATTGTAGCGGATTTCGGGGTCCCTTGTCAAGCTTCCGATGAGAATGACTCTATTGTATCCGAGCACTAATTCTCCACCTCTTTTGCGTTCTCATCGTCCCTGCCGATTTCGGTCGCTTGGCCTTCAGGGGGTTCTCGAACCGGGGACTGTAACTCCTCCGACGTCTTCTTATCCAACCTGATCGATTGATATTTCAGGACGCCGTCGGAAAGGCGAAGGTTTCTTTCGATCTCTGCGAGGATTTCACCATTCCCCAAAAAACGGATGAGGACGTAATAGCCCTTGGTCAATTTCTTTAGCTTATATGCCAGCTTCTTACGACCCCATTCCTCCACTTTGATTATCTGACCGTTCAGATTTTCAATAATCCCCTTCATCTTGTCAATGAGGGCTCTTACCTCTTCTTCAACCAAATCTGGGTGGACGATGAAGATGGTTTCGTACGTTCTCATTGAGAATCTCCTTTCCATTCCATTGGGCATTTGGAGGGAAGGGCCCTATTTGGGGCGATCCGGTTGCGGGAGGAGTTTGGTGGAGATCTGGCTTCTGGCCACTTTGACCCTCACCTTTTCAGTAATCTCTAAAGTAACAACGGTATCGGTTATTCCGGTAATTCTGCCATAAAGCCCCCCCGCCGTGATTACCTGATCGCCCTTTCTCAGGTTAGCCAGCAATTCCTTATGCTCCCTTTGCCTCTTTTGTTGAGGTCGAATGAGGAGGAAGTAGAATATGCCGAAGAGGAGGATGAGGGGAATGAACATCCCAAACCCTTGTTGGCCCCCTTGTCCGGGAGCACCCATTGCATAGGCGATTTGATCGAACATAGTAACCTCCTATCTATATGTTGACGATAATGTTGACGAAAGGCTACCGGCCGGAGCTTTTCCATTAGAGGTCATCTTTTTCCTTCCTTTTCTTCTGCCATTCCTGACAGAAATTCAAAAGCCTGTCCCGGAGGATGGCTTCCCTTACTTGTTTGAATAAACGCACGTAGTAGTGGAGATTATGGATAGTATTAAGCCTCAAAGCCAGTGTTTCCCTAGCCA
Organism: uncultured Syntrophobacterales bacterium; assembly: GCA_964346945.1. Lineage (GTDB taxonomy): Bacteria > Desulfobacterota > BSN033 > WVXP01. The sequence continues at coordinate 23,891 of CAYFXL010000020.1, read as the reverse complement.
TGTAGAGATGTCTCAGGTAAGCCCTGGAATGATGACGGCAGGTATAGCAATCGCACCCTTCTTCAATGGGCCGCTCGTCGATGGCATGGCGGGCGTTCTTGATTACGAGCTTTCCGGAAGAGGTAAAGAGCATTCCGTTCCGCGCGTTCCGGGTGGGGATGACGCAGTCGAAAAGGTCGATTCCTCCCTTGACCGCGTTAATGAGGTCCTCGGGTTTTCCTACTCCCATTAAATACCGCGGACGCTCCTGGGGCAAGAGGGGGGCCGTATGGTTGACCATGCGGTACATAACCTCCCGGCTTTCACCCACACTCAACCCCCCGATGGCATATCCGTCGAAACCGATTTCACAGAGATCCCTCGCGCTTGACTCTCTCAAATCCTCGAACATACCTCCCTGAACGATCCCGAAGAGGGCTTGTCCATTCCCCCTGTGGGCTTCCTTACATTGCCTCGCCCATTCCGTGGTCAAGGTCGTCGAGCGAAGCGCGTATTCATAGGAAGCGGGGTAGGGGATGCATTCATCAAAGCTCATGATGATGTCTGCTCCCAAGGATCGCTGGATCTCGATGGCCATTTCCGGGCTGATGAAGTGCCTCGACCCGTCGATGTGCGATTGAAATGTCACGCCCTCCGTGGATATCTTCCTCAATTGGCCCAAGCTAAAGAGCTGATACCCGCCACTGTCGGTGAGAATGGGGCGATTCCAATTCATGAATCGATGGAGTCCTCCCAGTTGTTCGATGATTCGGTGCCCTGGCCTCAGATAGAGATGGTAGCTGTTATTTGAGATGATCTCAACCCCAACCTCAAACAAATCATCCGAGGTCATGGATTTAATGGTGGCCTGACTTCCAACGGGAATGAAAGCGGGGGTCTCAAACTCACCATGAGCCGTGATAATTTTTCCGAGCCTCCCCCCGACCTCCTTGTCCGTTTTGGTCAGATGGAATTGAAAGCCCATTTCCCCTAGATCAATCCTTAACGGCGAAGACCTCTTGGGCACCTCGAGGCCGAAACCCTTCCGTTCAGAGAATGAGCATCGCATCCCCGTAACTGAAGAAACGATACTCGTTTCTGATGGCTTCTTTATAGGCCTTCATGATGAGTTCCCCAGTAGCGAAGGCCGAGACCAACAACAAGAGAGTGGTCCCCGGAAGATGGAAGTTGGTGACCAGTGCGTCCACTATCCTGAAGGGATACGGAGGATGGATAAAAAGGTCTGAATATCCAGCGGTTGCCGCCAGTTTTCCGCTTGAATCGACGGCGGATTCGAGTGCTCGAGTGGTAGTTGTCCCTACCGCGACAACCCTGCCCCTCCTTTCTTTTACCATGGTGATTTCTTCAGCTACCGCCGGGTATATCTCAAAATACTCGGGAGCCATTTCATGATCTTCCACCCGTTTAGTCCTGATGGGGGAAAAGGTCCCCAGGTTAACATGGAGGGTAATGGGAAGGACGGATACACCCTTCTGTCTTATCCTCTCCAGAAGGGCATGAGTTAAGTGTAAGCCAGCGGTTGGAGAGGCAATTGAGCCCGGTTTTGTCGCAAAGATTGTCTGATAGCGCTTTTCATCGAGGGGAAGGGGTTCTTCCCGCTTAATGTAAGGGGGTAAGGGCATCCGTCCCCAACGATCGATCGTATCATAGAAATCCCCCTCGAAGTGGAACTCGATTCTCCAATTCCCGCTCTCATCCCTTCCCAGGAACTGTCCCCAAAAGCCATCACCGAAGCTGACTTTGGAGCCATGGCGTATGGATCTTGCCCTTTTGACAATACATCTCCACGTTCGTTCCCCAGTCCTCTGGGTGATCAGGATTTCCACACTTCCCCCGGTTTCCTTCCTTCCCGAAAGCCTTGCCTTTAAAACTTTCGTATCGTTGACGACGAGGACATCGCCTTCATTGAAATACGTAGCTAAATCACAAAAGGTTCGGTGCTCAATAAAACCCATATCGCGATGGACTACCATCAGCCGGGATTTATCCCTTTCCCTGGAGGGGTATTGAGCGATGAGATTACGTGGAAGTCTGTATTGGAAATCTGCCAGATCCATTTGACCACTCACAATGTAAGGTAGTAAATTAATCACAAATACCTCACAAAGTCAATTGCCATGCTTGCTGGGATAGTCGATGGATTTCCCCGACGCATCGCGACTCCGGGAAGTTTCATGTCCGCTCGCACGAAAAGGGCTACGAGGATAGGGAGGATTGGGAAGATATCTTCATTCGCAAACAGAATGATTTGACATTGGTGAAGGGATTTTCTAAGATCTAGCCACGTAAAACAATGTCTTATTGGGGTCTGTGAAGGTGAGTCCCGATGTTGCATAAGGAAGCAGGAGTTTCGCGTTCGGGGGATTGCTCATATTACGGGAGGGGGAATTAGGGGGAACCTTTCCAGGATTTTCCGTCGCAACTGTAAAGCCTCGCTTCGAAAGGGAAGCTGGCAGGTTCTTCCCGTCTCTTCCTTTCTCCAGAGGAAGGGCCGATTACCGGATACCGCGCTGAAGCAGGGCGGTAAAAGGATTGAGGTCGTTTCTGCCCTATGGTTGATGGGAGAATTGCAATCCTGAGCGGAAAGGATGAAGTGATCTGATGAGGAGATGGGACGTTGTCATCCTCGGTGCCAATGCTGGTGGGATAATAGCAGGAGGTCTCCTAACCAAGAGGGGATTTTCAGTGCTCATATTAGAGGAGAAAGTGAAGGCGGGTTCCCCTCGCGGGAAATATCGATTTCGGCGATTCTCCAACCTTTCCGAACTTCTCGTCAGCAGGGCCTTCATTGAAAGGGTTTATCACCTTTTGGACCTCCCTTTCAACCGTGGGGCATTTGCCCAAAGAAAGGACCTTACGTGTCAGATTCTTCTCCCCAATCATAGGATCGACATATCCCTTGATCGCGCCACTCTTTTGGATGAGATAAAGAAGGAGTTTCCAAAGGATTTCGGCCTCATCGAAACCTTTTACTCGCAGTTACAGGAGAGAGCTTGGATTCGCCGCACGATGATGGCAATAGGCGATGAACAACCGCTTCTCGATCGGATTGGGAGATGGTTTGGTCATGTATATCACGCCGCATCCGATAGACCATTGTCCGCATTCCTTGCTCCCATAAAGGAGGATAAGGCCTTCGCTCGACTTATAGATGTCCAGATCAAAACCATGAGTTATCTCATTGCGGATGATCCCCCTTTTAGCTTGGCCTCCCATTTCGTTGGCATCCTGCTGCAGGATGAGGTCCTCATGGATATTATGGGCCCTCAGGGGTTCATGGATAGGGTTAAGGGGGAGGTGGTGAGGGGGGGAGGAAAAATCAACCCCCTTGAATCTTTTAGCTCACTTCGCATCGTAAAGTCCCAGGGAGAATTCAGCATTTATACGAAGGGGAATGGGGACCCAATACTATCCAGAGTTTTAATTGGGGATATCCCTTTCACCCAATTGAGAAGGCTCATCCCCGGGGCTTTTTCAGAACGAAAATGGGCCGAAAAAGGTAAGCGTCTCTGGCCTCAGTATTTCATACTTTCCTTAAACCTCGGTATTGATGCCCGAGGTGTCCCCGTAGGCTTGGGAGATTGTTTCGTCTCATTGCGGAATCTGGCTGTCCCATATGAAAATGGGAATCTTTTGATGGTTTTCATGGGACCCGAGGGGGTCGGCGCTCCATCGGGGAAGAGGTCGGTTACAGTCAATGCCTTCGTCCCCGCGGACCAGAAGAGGTCGACCACGGCTGGAATCAGAGGAGTTATCGAGGACATGTTGACTCACCTATTGGAGATCGCTCCCTTCCTGGATAAATCGATTCGGCTGATCGATGGGCGACCTTCTATCGAACGTTATGGTAGTGAGTGGACAAGTAGCGATATCATATACGGGGGTTCACCGTCTTTTCGAGTGGGGGACGAGATTCTCCCCACTATTACCTCGATGGATGGCCTTTTCCTTGCGTGCAGGGGCAATTTCCCCTATTTGGGTTTAGAGGGGGAGATCCTATCGGGCATAAAGGCGTTTGAGGTGATTTCGGAGCGCTTCAGGTAGATTTCCTTGCCTTGTGAGAAAATTCTACTCAGCGGATCATTACACGGCGGGGGGCGATGAGACCATCACCCGGGCGAAAGGCATGAAGAGGCATATATGGGTTGCACGAATAGTTTTTTTTTGATAACTTGATTATTGAATCGAGGTGAATCATGTCTAGGGTTTGCGAGATTTGTGGAAAGGGCCCTTCTTTCGGGCACAATGTCAGTCATGCGAACAACAGGACACGGCGTGTTTGGTATCCGAACCTCCAAAGGGTGAGGGTTCTGAAGAACAAGAATGTCGTGAATATGAAGGTTTGTACCCGTTGTATCCGTTCTGGTAAGGTGGTCAAGGCAGTTTAACGGTCCTCCCAGCCTTCAGATTTTCAGTCTTTCAACCGTAACGATCCCTTTGATTTTTTCCAGCGAAGTGATTACTTTCCTCAGGTGGTTTAAGTCTTTGATCTCGACCCCAAATGTACAGATGGCCCTTTTGTCTTGTGTAGTATTAAGTTGAGCATTGGTGATATTGGCCTCATTGGAGGTGATGGAAGCACTGATATCCGCCAGCAATCCCTTTCGATCCGTGCAAATTGCCCGAATGCGGACGGGGTGAGTCTGTTTGTGCCTGACATCCCATTCGACCTTCACCTTTCTCTGGGGGTCGTTATTCAGGACGTTAAAGCAGTCCGCAGTATGAATGGTTATTCCCCTTCCACGGGTGATGAACCCCGTTATCCTATCCCCCGGGAGCGGATTACAACAGCTTGCAAATCGGACCATCATGTCATCCGCGCCCTTGATTTTGATGGCATCTTGGGCTCCCTTTTTTACGAGATGAATGATCTTCTCTATCCGACTCTCTTTTCTCTTATCCCCTGCCTCCAATTTTTCGAGAGGAACCAGCTTGCCGATAATCTGTCTGCAGGAGATCTTTCCATACCCAACTGACGCCAAAAGGTCATCCACGGCTGCAAAACCGAAATCATCGGCCACTTTCTGTATTTCCCCGGATTTTACCAATTTGGAGAAGTTGAGGGTAAATTTCCTGCATTCCTTCTCGAAGATCTCCCTTCCCAGGGCAATGCTCCTTTCCCTCTGTTCCTTTTTAATCCATTGTCGAATTTTGGTCTTAGCCCTGGAAGTCTTTACTAACTTCAGCCAATCCTTACTGGGTTGATGATTCGAGGAAGTCAGGATCTCCACGGAATCCCCGCTTTTCAGTTGATATTTCAACGGGACCAACCTTCCACCAACCTTAGCCCCGATGCAGCGGTGGCCGATATCTGAATGGATACCGTAGGCGAAGTCAATGGGTGTGGCTCCTCTCGGAAACTCCTTGACCTCCCCCTTGGGGGTAAAAACGTAGACATCGTTGGGGTAGAGGTCCATTTTGAGCGTCTCTAAGAACTCGCTGTTGTCTTGGAGTTCTCGTTGCCATTCCAATAGCTGTCTCAACCAGTTGATTCGCTCATCATCACCCTCCGTAAATTTCCCCTCCTTGTATCTCCAGTGGGCAGCTATCCCCTCCTCGGCGACACGATGCATATCCGAGTTCCTGATCTGAATCTCCATTCTCTCCCCGTAAAGCCCAATGACGGCAGTATGGAGGGATTGGTATCGATTGGCTTTGGGGAGGCCGATGTAATCCTTGAATTTACCGGGTACGGGCTTCCAGAGGGAGTGAACGATTCCAAGGGCTTCATAGCACTCCTTGATGGTGTTGACGATAATCCTGAACGCTGTGAGATCGTAAACCTGGTCGAAGTCGATATCCTGGTTGTTCATCTTTTTGTAGACGCTATAGATCTGCTTCGGGCGGCCCGAAACTTCAGCCTCAATTTTGTATTCGAACAGCTTCTTGGTGATGATTCGCTTGACCTCTTCGATGTACCTCTCCCTTTCCTTTTCCTTTTTTGCAATCTTTCGCTGGATATCGGTATAGATATCGGGGTGCAGATATCGAAAGCTCAAGTCCTCCAATTCATTCTTAATCCAGTCGATCCCGAGCCGATTGGCTAAAGGGGAATATATCTCTAAGGTTTCCTGGGCGATTGTCATTTGTTTATGAGAGTCGTGGTACTTCAGGGTGCGCATATTGTGGACCCGGTCCGCCAATTTCACCAAGATCACCCTGATGTCCTCGACCATGGCTAGGATTATTTTCCGAAAGTTCTCGGCCTGATGCTCTTCAGAGGTTTTGAGGGTGATTTTGCTGATTTTGGTGACTCCATCCACCAGGTGAGTTATTTCCTCTCCGAAGTTTTCTCGAAGCTCTTCCAAAGTAGTATAGGTGTCTTCGAGGGTATCGTGGAGCAATCCCGTGACCACGCTGGCCGTATCTAGCCGCAGTTTTGCCAGGATGTTTGTGACCTCCAAAGGGTGAGTGAGATAAGGTTCTCCGGAGAGGCGAACTTGTCCCTGATGTACCTTGGCCGAAAAGACATAGGCCTTCTTGAGGAGATCGAAGTCGGCCTGGGAATTATAAGAGCTGACCTGTTCCAGTATGTCGTTAAATCTGATCATGAATCCACATTAATAATATCCCTAATTTATTGAGAAATCAATCACTTTCGCCTATTTTGCTCTTCCGATCTCCATGGGAGGATTTTTGAAAAATTTTTGACAGCTGATCCTTCGATACTCTATGTTTGAGGGAGAGGGAAGCACGGTGGGACCAAAGGGGAAAATCCTGCTTGAAATGTATGAAAGGCTATTGCGCAGGGTTGGACCTCGCCATTGGTGGCCCGGGGAGTCCCCCTTCGAGGTTATCGTGGGGGCCATACTGACCCAGAATACCTCATGGACAAATGTGGAGAAGGCCATTGAGAATTTGAAGAAAGCGGGGATATTGAGCCCCATGGAAATAAGAAGTCTTGATAGGGATGAACTAGCGCAGGTTATAAGGCCATCAGGTTTTTATCGTCTGAAGGCAAGCCGCCTAAAACGATTTGTTGACTTCTTCTACGATGAGTTCGATGGTGATATGAGCCGGATGAGATCCCAGGGACTGAGCTCCTTAAGGGAGAAGTTGCTGAAGGTCCATGGGATTGGTCCCGAGACCGCCGATGGCATCCTCCTGTACGCACTGGAAAAACCCATCTTCGTTGTTGATGCCTATACCAGGAGAATCTTTTCCAGACACGACCTCATCTCTGGACAAGGGAGCTATGTGGAGATCCAGGATATGGTGATGGGCGAGTTAGACCGAGACGTTGGGTTATACAATGAATTCCACGCCTTGTTGGTTTTTTTGGGGAAGTCCTGGTGTCGAAGGATCCCTCGCTGTGGCGGATGTCCCTTGGAGGGATTCTGACGGGGTATCCATCTTCGGGAAAGGGGTGAGGCACGAACAGTTCACCCTCTAGCATCTCCTGACTGAACGGAAAGAACGGCTATAAGCACAGATGTTACCCAGGAGACAGGGTTGGCTTGACAAAAACTTCCATATCCTATAGAAAGTGGACAATTGTGTGCGCTGGAAGCAATTTCAATCCTTTCATCCTGCGCTCGTTTGGAACTCCTTTTGCAAGGACTCACCCCTAAATCATCGTCAACGGTATTCAGTTTACTGGGGGGACAAGTTCTTCCGGGAGAAGATGGAGAGGGATCACACGTAAGGAGTTGTGGAAGGGGAGATAGGAAAAAATTAAGAGATTATCGTCAGGCCTCTCCAGATGGGCATGGTGTTTGCAAGGCAGATAGGACGCAGTATCGTAGAAGGATTTGCGCACAGAGACGGGGCGGGTGAAACTGGGAAATAGGGTTAAGGGGCAAACGTCCTAATGGTATTTTTTCCCACGGATCAAATTGAGGTAAGTAAGGCGAGGAAGGGTCCAAGATCCATATGGACCATTGGTGGAGGGAAGGGGGGGAGCGGAAAGACCTTCATCGCCGTCAATTTGGGAATTTGCCTTTCAAGGTTCGGCGAGGAGGTGGTGTTGGTTGATACCGACCTAGGAGGCGCTAATATCCACACCTTATTGGGCCTTTCCTTTCCCCAGCGAACTTTGTCCGATTTCATCAACAGGAGGGTTGGAGGCATTCGGGATGTGGTTGTGAATACGGATATCCCAAACCTGGGATTGGTCGTCGGTGCTCAAGACCTTCTCACCGCAGCAAACCCAAAGGAGCCGCTCAAGTGGAAACTGATCCGGCATATCAATTCCTTGGACGTGAACCATATCATACTCGATCTGGGAGCTGGGAACTCCTTCAACGTTTTAGATTTCTTCCTCATATCGGAGAACGAAATATTGGTGGTGACTCCAGAGCCAACTTGCATTGAAAATACCTATCGTTTTGTCAAAAGCGCATTCTTTCGGAAGGTGAAAAGGGTTGTTGCTCACTTCGGGGTGAAGGAAATCATCGAAATGGCCATGGATCAGAGGAACGAGAGGGGGATCAAAACGCCCTTGGATATCATCGAATTGGCAGGTGAGATCGATAAATCCATCGGCCTGAGGTTGGAGCGGGAGTTGGAGAGGTTCAGGCCGAAGCTCATCGTCAATCAGGTGAGGACAAAGAGCGACGTTGATATTGGTTTGTCCATGCAGAGTGCCTTTTTGAAATACTTTGGAATCGCCCTGGATTACCTGGGTTATATCGTTTACGATAACGACGTATGGCAATCGATACAAAAGAGGAAACCACTGGTCTTGGAATTTCCGCAATCCAGGGCTTCCAAGTGCATCAACGAGATTACCTTAAAATTGATTACTGAAAAGCCATTTCTGTTCAGTTTCGAGGATGAAGCGAATCAAAGATCAGACCTATTATGAGCTGTTGGAGGTTGACAGGGGGTCTTCCACGGAAGAGATCCGGGAGGCCTACCGGAGAGAAAAGGAGATCTTCAGCTCCGACTCGGTGGCCATCTACTCCCTGCTGGGACCCGAAGAACTCAATGGGATCAACTCCCTCATGGACGAGGCCTATCGGGTTTTGACGGATGAGAAGTTGAGATCGGAGTATAACCGTAAGCTGGATGGCCTTGAGGAAAAGGCCTGCTCAGGGAAGCCCCTCGGGAGTTCCGACATTCGAGAAACCAGGCCAGTTCTGAAAGAGCGGGTAGGTATCTCGTTCCCCAATGGGTTCAGATTCACCGGAAGCAGTCTGAAGGGAATTAGGGAATCCATGGGGGTTGACCTCAAACAGATATCCCAGAAAACCAAGATTAACAAGGAGAACTTGGAGTACCTTGAGGAGGAGAGGTTCGAAAATCTCCCGGCACTAGTATACGTCAGGGGATTCATCATGGAATACGCCAAAGCCCTCAATTTGGATCCACATAGGGTGGCTGACAGTTACTTGCAGTCGCTTCATCAGTGGGAGAAGGAGCGAAAGGGTTAAGAAAAAGATGGGGGTTTGGGAAGCAAGCTCCTCCAGGAGGATGATCGATTGGCCGAAAGGGTTAGTTTCATCGTAAAGACACAAAGGGTCAAGGCAAAGGATATTAGGAAAGCCCTTGAAGAGGCCGGTATTGAGGTGAGAAGCGTAATAGAGGTCTTTCGGGAGGAAGGGCCCGAAGAAGAGGAGGTTGTCCTTAATAGAAGCTGAGGCGATTTACCCCTGATCTTGACTCTCCAATGCTGATCACCACGATGGCGGGTTTATGGACAACGGGGCACTTATTTTCATAGATCCGGCATCCGATACGGAGGCCTAAATCCACGACGAGCTAATTGACGGTTTCGGCGATGGCGGCCTACTCTTCACCTTTATTTTCCGGACCAGTTAGCCTTTTTGGGTGCAATGCCCATCACAGGATCCCTGAGAATAAGCGAGATATCGATTCTTGTGGATGAATACCAGCCGGTTTCATCTACTTCTCGTAAAATCATACAATCATGGGTGGGCCAGGGGGAAAAATTGGCGGGGCCTAACTCCCTTGCTTCGTTAGCAGCCTTTCGGTTTCAGCAGCGATCTTGCTCATGAGAGTTTGGCTGAATCCGACCCATTTATTGGTAATATAGCCCTCCCGATCTACGAGGTAGGTAGTTGGAATGGGGGATATACCGTACTTTGCTACCAAGTCATCATCGGCCATTATGATGGCATATTCGATGCCCATATTGTGGGCGAACTTTCTAACGCGTTCCGGACCCCCTTTATCCAGGCTCAGCCCGATAATTTCAAGGCCTCTTTCCCGATAAGCCTTGTGCAAATCGTTGAGGTGAGGTATGGCCAATCGGCACGGGGCACACCACGTTGCCCAGAAATCGAGCAGGACTACCTTACCCCTCAACTGGGAAAGGGTTATGGTTTTTCCATCGACTGAGGTCAAAGTGAAATCGGGAGCCAGAGGCCTCTTCTCCTTCGGGGCCTCTCTTTTGCAACCTATGGGGGATTGGATCATTATGGCTACAAGAAACGGCAAGCCATATTTGAGCCATCTCGAGGGAAGGTCCATAGAGGCAATTTTTCTGTGCCTACCATGTTCGCTCAATGACATAATTGGCCATGGTTAGAAGGGCTGTTTTTTCCCTTGACGGATCGAAACAGTCCAGGTCTCCCTTAGCTTTGGCTACATACTCCCTGGCCTTTTCCAGGGTATATTCAATTCCACCGTAACTGTTGATGAGATCCACCACGCTCAGAAACGACCGTTCATCTGCACTTTCGGAGAGAACAATCCCCACAACCTTTTCCCTTTCCGAAGGCGAACAGCTTCGAAGCGTGTGAATGAGGGGAAGGGTGATCTTTCCTCCCTGGAGGTCGATACCGATCTCCTTGCCGAACCTTTTCTCAGTCGACGTATAATCTAGACTGTCATCCATCAATTGGAATGCGATACCCAGGTTCATTCCGAAATTCGCGAGGGCTTGTTCCCTTTTCCCGTCGACACCACCCAAAATTGCCCCAATCTGGCAGGTCGCTGAAATGAGCGACGCAGTCTTGTTCGTTATGATGGAGAGGTATTCCCCCTCGGTAACGGAAAGGTCGCTGGCCTTCATGAGTTCTTGGATTTCCCCTTCTGCCATTTGAATAGTAGCCCTGCAGATGATGTTCAGAATCTTTAAGTCCCCATCGCCTACCATGAGGAAGAAGGATTTTGAGAGAAGAAAGTCTCCCACCAAAACGCTGGCCTGGCTACCCCATATGGAGTTTGCCGAGGCATTACCCCGCCTCAATTCGGCGTCATCGACTACATCGTCATGGAGTAAAGTCGCGGTGTGAATGAATTCGATTATGCTGGCGGCTTGGATTTGGCGTCTGCCCTCATAACCGCATAATTTAGCGGATAAGAGGAGTATGGTTGGCCTAAAACGTTTTCCCCCGCTTGACAATAGGTGTTCCCCGATCTTCGAGATGAGAGGGACCTGGGATTTCAAGTGCTTCTTGAATTCATCTTCAACCTGGGCCAATTCGTTGCCTATTAAATCCATAATAACATGCATCGTCTTTTCAGATTCCTCGCCTGCTAAGACCCCTTCGGCCTTTATTTCGTTTAAAAAATCAACAGATCATATCCCATCCGCCCCGAGTTGTCAAACCTTGGGACCTAGAAGGCGAAAGAGGTCTCATACAATAAAAAGGATATTGGTTTGTCTATGTTACGGATGAATAAATGGATCGCATTTCCTCGGAGTATTGGCCATTCGAGTCGTGTATGAAGAGGGGCGGCTGTATCTTGAGTGCTGGCGCACCCCCCTTAATGGCCTCGAGCAGAATCAGTTTAGCCCCCTTTTCTCCATTTGGATGGACAAGCCTCAATTCCTTGGGCTCGAGGCGGCTCTCCCTTAGGAAGGTGATGAGGTCGACAAGCCTCCCTGCCGGGTACACCAGGTAAAAGCTCCCCTTCGGTCGGAGCAAGCGGAAGGCGACTTTAGCCATATCGGGCAGGGATCCCCTTATCTCATGACGGGCTATGGCCTTTTCCCTTTGGAGGTTGAGACGTCCGGAACGAATTTTTCGATAAGGGGGATTGGTCAGGACGATGTCGAACTCCTCCGATTTCATGCGGTCGGCCAGCTTTCTGGCATCACCTTTCACAATATGAACCCGACGCTGCAGGTGGTTTATTTCAATGTTCCTCTTGGCCATCTCCGCAAGATCTTGCTGAATCTCCACCCCCCAAATTTCCGTCGATTCCATCTTGGTGGCCAGAATAATTGGGATAATGCCACTTCCCGTTCCCAAATCCACGATCTTCTGCCCCTCCTTCAACCGGACAAAGTGGGCCAACAAGATGGAATCGACGGAAAAGCGATATCCCCTTTTCTTCTGGAGAATCTTTATGTTTCCCGAAAGGAGATGGCCCAGCGTTTCGTCTTGGAACATCATTTGGTTTAGGAAATGCAACAGTGAATATCACAAATATATCGCCAATGAACCTAAGGTTCAAGACGTTCAACGACACGGTCGACTTTCAATTTGCTTGACAAATATCTAATTACCTGGATAATTATGGAAAGATGAGCGTGAAGGAGGGGAACATGGGATTGAGACAAAGGTTCATTTTATCGGTCCTCGTAGCTGGGTACTTTCTGGGTATCATTTTCTTTGGGCCAGCATCCACCCTCGGTCAGCAGGGAGAAAGGAAGCCGAGGGAGGGGGTTTATATCATCAAGAAGGGGGATACCCTTTGGGATCTTTCCGAGAAATACTTCAGCGATCCCTTTCTCTGGCCCAAGCTCTGGCAAGGCAATCAATATATTACGAACCCGCACTGGATTTATCCCGGCAATCCCATTCGGTTTTATCCCTTTGAGGAGGTGAAAATTCCCCCGACAAAACCGGCGGAGGTAAGACCCCCTGAGGTAAGACCCCCTGAGGTCAAGCCCGAAATTGTTGAAAAACCACCTGTGGAGGAGAAGCCCGTCGAAGAGGTGGCACCCCCAGTCAAACCTCCCAAAGTTGTCCTCAAACCCGAGGGTATTCCGCCGAGAGATGCGAGATGGCCGGGTTTTCTTACGAAGGAGGCATTTCCCGGCATTGGGATAGTTGTCGAACCCAAGGAGAGCGGTCGGCTCATCATGGCGGAGGGAGATATCGTCTATTTGGCCTTCAGGACGAGGGATCCCATTGAGATCGGGGACCGGTTTACGATTTTCAGGACTTCACGGATCCTCAAGCATCCCCTGACCGGAGAGAATCTGGGCCGGAAGGTCAGCATTCTGGGGGATTGTAAGATCATCGGTGGCCACGGGGCTCTGTATACGGCTCAAGTTTTGAAATCCTACAGTGAAATTGTTGTGGGCGATCGTATCACCAACTACCAACCCCAGGGGGTTCAATGAGACCCCACTGACGAAAAAGGCGACCTCGGCATCCATAAAATGAGATGAAAGAGGATCTCATTCCTAGGGTGTATCAATCACCTTCTGCAAAGATCTCCTTCGTTTATTCATTCATTTCCCTATTTCCTTCCAGAGTGGGATTGGATCTTCCAAGGTGAGAGGGTGGACGATCGGTTCTATTGGCTGGCATTAAACTCCCTTCCCGGATTCGGACCAGTCTTGATCAAGGCCCTGCTTGACCGATTTGGGGACCCCAGGCGAGTCTTTGAGGCCTCTCGAACGGAATCGGCAAGGGTCGACGGAATTGGCGAACGATTGGCGGGGGTGATCAAGGAGACCGATGTTCGAGGGAAGGTCAATCGAGAGTTAGAGCTTATCGAGAAATTCAACGTTTCTATCGTAACCATCAGAGATCAATTGTACCCAAATAATTTGAGACAGATATATGATTCTCCTCCATTGCTCTACGTGCGGGGAAATCTGCAATCGAGGGACGACTTTGCTATATCGATGGTGGGATCCCGTTTGGCAACAGATTACGGTCGAACGGTCACCGAGAGGATCGCTGGGGATTTAGCAAGACATGGGGTGACGATGGTGAGCGGTATGGCGAGGGGTATCGATTCGGCGGCTCACAGGGGAGCCTTGTCGGTTGGGGGGAGAACGATAGCGGTATTGGGTTGCGGAGTCGATATCGTATACCCACGGGAAAATTGCCATCTTTTCGAGGAGATCATAACTCGTGGAGCGGTCATCTCGGAATTCCCCATGTCCACCCCTCCGGAAGGGGCGAACTTTCCCAGGAGAAATCGAATCATCAGCGGTCTATCATTGGGAGTAGTGATCGTTCAGGCGAGCTCGAGAAGTGGATCCTTAATCACCGCCAGATTAGCCCTGGAACAGAACCGTGACGTATTCGCCGTTCCCGGCAATATAGGAATGGCCGTAAGTCAGGGAACTAATCGATTGATAAAGCAAGGGGCTAAATTAGTCGAATCCGCTGAGGACGTTTTGGAGGAGGTTCTTCCACGGTTTCGGCATCAAAGGTCGTCATCTGGGGATCGAGACCTTTCCCTTGAAGAGGAGGAGGAAAGGGTCTTCTGCGTTTTGCAGGATGAGCCGATCCACATTGATTCAATCATTGCCCAGACCCGGATGGGCGCCAGTCGTGTTTTTAGCACTTTACTCCAATTGGAGCTGAAAGGGCTGGTACAGCAGTTATCCGGGAAGCGATTCGTCAAGAAATGAGGGGTGAAAAGGGAGGAACCTTTGGTGTACATTTTGCACGGCCTTCGATGAACCCTTTGAGTAATGGAGAGAGTATGGAAAAATCGCTTGTGATTGTTGAGTCTCCGGCCAAAGCCAGCACCCTCAATAAGTTTCTCGGATCAAACTTCATCGTCAAAGCCTCGGTGGGACACGTTAAAGACTTGCCCGAAAAGGAACTGGGGGTCGATATCGAGCATGACTTCGAACCCAGCTACGTAACCATTCGGGGAAGGGGAAAGATAATCAAGGAGTTGAGGAGGGTCAGCCGAAATGTTGTAGATATCTATCTCGCCCCCGATCCGGACAGAGAGGGGGAGGCAATAGCGTGGCATATTGCCGAGGAGTTGAGGGATCGCGGCAAGAGGATACATCGGGTCCTCGTCAATGAGATCACGAAAAGTGCGGTAGTGGAAGCCATCAAGAATCCAGTTCAGCTCCAAAGGAGTAAATATGACGCTCAGCAGGCAAGGCGTATATTGGACCGATTGGTGGGATATCAGATCAGTCCCTTGCTTTGGTATAAGGTACGGAGAGGATTGAGTGCCGGTCGGGTTCAGTCAGTAGCAGTCCGGATCGTCTGTGAGAGGGAGAAGGAAATTAGCAACTTCGTCTCCAAGGAATATTGGACCATGACGGCTCGGCTTAAGAAACTGACATCGGAGGATGTCTTTGAGGCGAAACTGGTTAAGGTAAAGGGGAAAAAGGCCGACATCTTGGCCGAGGCGGAGGCCAAGGAGATTAAGCAAAGACTGGAAAAAACTGATTTTGTCGTGTCGAAGGTAGAAAGGAAGGAGAGAAAGAGGTATGCTCCACCTCCTTTTATCACCAGCAAATTGCAGCAGGAGGCTGCAAGAAAGCTCCGCTTTTCCGCCAAGAGGACGATGATGGTGGCGCAAGGTTTGTACGAGGGGATCGAACTGGGAGAAGCGGGGTCGGTAGGCCTCATTACCTATATGCGCACTGATTCCACCCGGGTATCCGAGGGAGCCCTGAAAGAAGTTCGCACCTATATCGGGCAGCGCTTCGGAGATCCGTTCTTACCTCCTAAGCCTGTCCATTATAAGAGCAAAAAGGGTGCGCAAGAGGCTCACGAGGCCATTCGACCTACCTCCATGGAATTGGAGCCCGAAAAGATCGCCCCTTATCTGGATAAGGATAAGAGGGCCCTTTATCAGCTCATCTGGGACCGTTTCGTTGCCAGTCAGATGAGTCCTGCCATCTTCGATCAGACCACCGTGGAGATTGAGGCCGACGATTACCTCTTCAGCGCCACGGGATCCATCCAGAGGTTTCCGGGATTCATGGCCCTCTATGTAGAAGGGGAAGATGATGAAAAAGAAGACGAGGAGAAGCAGAGGGGGTTACCCGAGCTGCAGAAGGGAGAGCGACTGAAACTCCTCTCACTTCTCCCAGAACAGCACTTCACTCAGCCCCCTCCTCGGTTTTCCGAGGCGACTCTGGTGAGGGAGTTGGAAGAGAAGGGAATCGGCAGACCTTCCACCTATGCCACTATTTTGAGCACCATCCAGGAGAAGGACTATGTGAAGCTTGAAAAGGGCAGATTTATTCCCACGGAACTGGGCGGATTGGTTAATGATCTCTTAGTTGACAGTTTCCCCCACATCCTCGATGTGGAGTTTACGGCTCAAATGGAGGATAAACTGGATAAAATCGAGGAGGAAAAGGTAGGGTGGGTAAGGGTGTTGAAACAGTTTTACGGGCCCTTCAGCGAGAGTTTGGAAAAGGCCAAGGCGAACATGAGGGACGTGAAAAGAGAGGGGGAGATGACCGATATTCCCTGCGTTGCCTGCGGTAATCCAATGGTGATAAAGTGGGGAAGAATGGGGCAGTTCCTTGCGTGTTCTACCTATCCGAAATGCAGGAATACGAAGGATTTTTCTCGAGATGGAGAGGGGAGAATTCTTGTCGAAACTCACGAGGAAACCGAACACCGATGTGATCGGTGTGGCCGTCCCATGGTAGTAAGAAATGGAAAATTCGGGAGATTCCTCGCTTGCTCCGATTACCCGCGTTGTTTGGCGACAAAGGCGTTAACTCTCGGGATACCTTGTCCCAATGAGGCATGTAAGGGCGAATTAGTGGAGAGGAGGACCCGTAAAGGGAGGGTTTTCTACGGGTGCAGCCGTTATCCTCGATGTCAGTTCGCCACGTGGGGAAGACCAGTGCAGGATAGTTGTCCTCAGTGCGGCATCCCGTTCCTCATAGAAAAGTCAAGTAAGAGGGGAGATGTGACCCTGCACTGTGTGAAGGATGGATGCGGGTATCGGGGAAAGGCACCTCAATGATTTAAGCTCCAATCGTAATCCCGGTATCGTACCCTTACCGACTCCTTATGGTCTTCGACGAAATCGTGCTTCTCGCCCGGATCCAGGTAGCGGAGGAGAAATTCGATGAGCGCCCTCTGGATTCCCCCGAAGTCCCTCCGGTACCACCGGAAGATCTGGGAAATCCTTACCAGGTTCTCGGAAGGAATGATCTCCACCTCCGGGCTGTTGATGAAGCTAGCCGTTGCCAATTCCAGCTGTTCCTCGATTCGCTCCGACGAGTAAAATCCGATGGGCGGGCATGATCTGGAACCACAAACCAGGGTGAAATGGATACGTGGGTCCACTGGTGAGACGATGAATGCACGTCTGGGATCCCCTGGTCCAAAGGGCCTGAAGAGTCTATAAGGAGGTCTTGCATTACCCCTGAGAATACCGTGCTCTATGTCATTCAAGGAAAAGAGATGCCCGCCAATTTCATATTTCAGGCGTGTGAAAAACCCATTCCTCTCCTTGACACTTTCCCGAATATCCCAATCAATCACCCCGTGAATTACCATGGTGTTGTAAAGGTTAATCCAGAACGCCAATTTCTGCTGCCGTTCTTTGAGTTGGCTTAAGGTGAAATTCCTCAGGAGCCCTGCCTTTTGGAGATATGCCTCGTATTCCAGGGATCCTTTCATTGGTTGGTAATTTACACGGCCCGCCTCCAGGTCGAAAAATTTGGCCTGAAGATCGCCGATTGCCTGTCTCAAGAGGACAGACAAATCCTCGGAGGGCATCTCCGAAGTATCATTCCCCTTTTGATTCAATACCCTCTCGTGCCTCGTAAACATCGTATGGGTCCCCCTTTTTTCAGTAACCTGTTTCAGGTCCCCTTATCAGATTATACCTCAGAATGAGCACAAGCGTTCGAGAGGAAAAGAGCAGAATGAACATGAACAGGTGGCTGTTGGGTGAAGTTTCTTCAAGGTACCGTTATCCAATGGCCTTCACGAATTCATTGTAACTCTTGCGAGGGTTATCATGGCGAAAGATTCGACTACCGACGCATGCGTAATCAACCCCCGATGATCTTATCCTTTGGATATTTTCCATTGAGATTCCTCCGTCGATCCCAATGAGCATGGAGGGAAATTGCGGGCGAAATTCCCCGATCTTCTCAAGGACCTCGGCAATGAAAGGAGATCCGTAAAAACCCGGGCGAACCGACAGGAAGAGGACCGAATCGACCCGGGTGACAAACTCCTCGAACTGGAGGAGTGCCGTCCCGGGGTTTATAGCCAGCCCCACATACAACCCTAAATCCCGTATGGCGGAAACGACGGATTCGGGATGGGGACTTGCCTCCCAATGGAAGATGACTCTTTTCAGTCCGTCCTTATTGAGTGAGGAGAGATAATGAATGGGGTCTCTTACCATCAGATGGGCTTCCCAATCAATGTTTATTTTGGTCTCAACCAGGTCTTCTGGAGCAATGCTCGTGGAAGGGACGAAAGATCCGTCCATAAAATCGATTTGAACGAAATCCGTGAAAGTCTCTGCTTGGGCAAGCATCAGGTTGAGGTCTTGAGGGTTATCGGTCAATATTGCCGGCACGATCTTCATCCTTCTATCTCCTCGAAAAGAAGCGCGTAATACGGGTCGTTCGATCGGTTTGCCATGCCTTATTCCGTCGGGTGCCTGGCATCCAGGCGAAAATGGCTTACAGGATTTCCACATCTACAGCCTGTAAAGGTACAAACCACGTTGGTCCCCGATTATCAATATTTAAAAATACTACTATATGGTAAGCATTTCCAGAAAATCCCTATCAGGCGAGACATTCATTGGAATTTCCTCAGTTTCCGCTGGGGTTTACGGTTGACAACTCCCCTTGGGAACATGATATATTTTTGTGTTATGTCCGGTTAAGCAGTGTTTAAACCGGACTCAAAAAGGGATAATCTCATGGCGGGTGATCACGTCTTTTTGAAGGCTTGTCGGAGAGAACCGACGGAATATACCCCAGTCTGGATAATGCGCCAAGCCGGAAGATACATGGAAGAATACCGAGACATCCGACGTAAGGTTGCCTTCCTTGAGCTGTGTAAATCCCCTGATTTGGCAGCTGAGGTTACCCTGCTTCCTGTCCGGAAGTTGGGGGTCGATGCCGCTATTATTTTCGGTGATATCCTCCTCCCATTGGAGGGTATGGGAATCGAGCTCGAATTCGCTCAGGGAGGGAAACCCCTTATTCGGAACCCCATAAAGGGAAGGAAGGATATCGAGCAACTTCGCCCCATTGAGCCAGATGAGCACGTCCCCTTTCTCCTGAGGGCGATTGAAATCGTCCGGCGAGAACTCAAAGGGAAGATTCCGCTCATTGGATTCTCAGGAGCCCCTTTCACCTTGGCCAGTTATGTCATTGAGGGAGGACATTCCAGGGATTACTCGAAGACGAAGAAGTTCATGTTGGAGTCCCCGCCCCTGTGGCGTCTCCTCATGGAAAAACTGACGGAGGTTACCATTCGATATTTAATGGCCCAGGTCGATAGGGGAGCTCAGGTGCTTCAGTTATTCGATTCATGGGTGGGCTGCTTGAGTCCGTGGGACTACGAGGCCCATGTCCTTCCCCATTCTAAGAGAGTGATCCAGGAGGTGAGGGAGCACGCTCCTCTCATCCATTTCTCCGTAGGGACCAGCGGTTTTCTCCACCTTATCAAGGAGGCGGGCGGAGACGTGATAGGCATCGACTGGCGCACGGATTTGGGAGATACATGGGAACGTTTAGGCTATGACGTGGGCATTCAAGGGAACTTGGATCCCTCAGTACTCTTGGCTCCATGCGAGGTGATCGAGACCCACATCCGAAAGATTCTGGAGTCGGCGGGAAATCGCCCCGGTCATGTCTTCAACCTAGGGCACGGGGTCTTGCCCCAAACGCCAGTGGAAAATGCTATCTTTATGGTGGAAACCGTTCATCGGTTGAGCAAGAGATAGGGGGAAATGGCTAAAGCGCAATCCTCCATCGGAGTCCTCCTTATGGCCTTTGGCGGGCCCAATTCGGAGAAGGAGGTGGAACCGTTCATCCATAGGGTTTTGGGTCGGGAGGTTCCCGCCCGAAGGGTTCTCGAGGCGAAGCGCCGATACCGGCTCATTGGTGGTTGTTCCCCCCTTCTGGAGATTACCCGTCGACAGGCCCGTGGCCTCCAAGATGCCCTAAACGCCCGGGACCATAGGTTCAGAGTATATGTGGGAATGAGACACTGGCACCCCTTCATCGATGAGACCTTCGATGGAATCCGGGGGGACGGGATCCGACGTGTTGTGGCACTCAGCCTGAGCCCCTTTGAGTCTAAGATGAGCACCGAGCCATATGTGCTCGCCTTGCAACGGGCAATGACCTTTGCGAAGGGGGAATTAGAGGTCTCGGTAGTGAAGGGATGGCACACCCATCCCCTATTCCTTCGAGCCTTAGCAGAAAAGGTTCAAGAGGGGTTTCTCCAATTCCCGAGGAGGGTACGCAGTAGGGTTACTGTCATCTTCAGTGCCCATAGCCTCCCCAAAAGGGCTCTCGTTGAGGATCCCTATGTGGAGCAAATTGAGGCGGCGATCAGAGGGGTAATAGGACTTACGGGGTCCTTCCCCTGGCGATTGGCTTTTCAGAGCAGAGGAGCTAAAGGGGGGGAATGGCTGGATCCGGAGGTGAGCACGGTCCTGCGAGAGTTGATGGAAGAAGGTCATCTCGAGGTTCTGATGGCACCGGTTGGATTTGTGAGCGACAACGTGGAAACCCTTTATGACATCGATATCCTCTATCGGCAGCAGGCCGGATCGATGGGACTAGACTTCCGCCGATCCCCATGTTTGAATGATTCCGGTACATTCATTGAGGCCCTTTCCCATATCGTGCGTGAACACCTTGGAGACCCAAAACGGAGCGCTCATGGTGAGGTGGAGAAATGAAACGAGTCATTGTTGTAGGAGGGGGAATCTCAGGGTTGAGCGCAGCCTATTACCTCCAACAGGAAGTTGCCCGGTCAAAGTTCGATATTGAGGTAATCCTGATTGAAAAGGAGAACCGGTTCGGGGGATGCATCGTCACGGAAGAGGTGGATGGCTTCATCATCGAGGGCGGGCCCGACTGTTTTCTGGCGGAAAAGCCATGGGCCATACAGCTCTGTGAGGAGCTGGGCATGGGGGATCGCCTTCTATCCACCAATGAGGAGAATCGCAGGGTGTTCATCCTCTCGAGAGGAAAGCTCCATGAGTTGCCGGAGGGATTCATGCTCATGGTCCCTACGAGTTTTACCCCCTTCCTCAGGAGCTCCCTCATATCCCTTCCCGGGAAGCTTCGAATGGCCATGGACCTTTTCCTCCCCAAGAAACGTACCGACGAAGAGGAGAGCCTCGCCCGGTTCGTTCGTCGACGGCTGGGAAAGGAAGCCCTTGAGAAAATAGCCGAACCCCTGGTTGCCGGGATCCATGCCGGTACCCCCGAGAGCATGAGCCTGAGCAGTACATTCCCTCGTTTTATCCAATTGGAGGAAGCATACAGGAGTCTTATTCTGGGGATGTTGGCCAGGAGGAGGACCGCCGCGAAATTGGCTCGGAGGTGCTCAGGCCCGAAAAGGACAATGTTCATGAGCCTTTGGAACGGAATGATGGAACTGACCGATGCCATTAAGGTGGGGCTCGACGAGAACTCACTTCTACCCAATGAGAAGGTAGTCCGTATAAATCGCCTGGGGGAAACCTCCTCCACTCCCTATGAGGTCCGCCTGGAGGGCGGCGAGATTATGAGGGCTGATTCTGTCATTCTGGCCACCCCCACCTATGTTACGGCGGAGCTTCTCCAAGAACTGGCTGGACCCCTATCAGAGGTGCTCCTTTCCATCCCCTATGTTTCAACAGCTGTGATCTCGCTCGTCTACCGCGGGTCTGAAATTCATCACCCCTTGGATGGTTTTGGATTTGTCATTCCCCGAGCTGAGGGGCGGAAGATAATGGCCTCCACCTGGACATCGGTGAAATTCGCCCATCGATCCCCGCCCGATTCCGTACACTTGAGGATTTTTGTGGGAGGCGCGCGCAACGAGAATTTGGTGGACCTCGATGATGAGGAGATGCTGCAGGTGGTGCGGGAGGAATTGGTGGATATTATGGGCATAACGGCTCGGCCCATCCTCACTCGAATATACCGATGGCATAAGTCAATGCCCCAATACACTCTTGGACATGCCCAGAAGTTGAGTCGACTTGAGGAGGTCCTTCTCGGTTATCCGGGGCTTTACCTGACAGGATGTGCCTATCGCGGCATAGGTATCGGCGATTGCATCCATGACGGACAACTGACCGCGGAAAGAGTCTTGAGATTTCTGGAAAGCAATGGGACCAAAAATGGCAAGGGAGGGGGAACGAATCACCGATAAAGGCCAAACCCTACGGAAAGCTACGATAAGGTAGAGTCTTAGGCGGGATTCCCCCTCCCCCAGTAAGGCTTCTTATTACTGATCGGCACATGCATTATATCACCAAATAGACCGTATTTGTCAATAATTAATGGTCTGGAGTTTCTTTAATTTTTTAGACGCTGTTTTTATAACCTATTGATCATAAATGAGATTATATTTTTCATAAGTGAACAGCGTTGTCCTTTTGGGTGTTGTGGCCCCTTGCCTACATTCCCTTTCGCTCACTGAAGGGGATTTTGGAGCATTCCAGAGCTCGCTTCACGAAGAATGGTTGGCCAAAATTCTTTAATGTTCGCTCCAGGGAAATCGGGGCAACGGCCTGTTCCGAAGGGAATCTTCTCGAGCACATTTCGCTTAATGGACAGAATTGTTCCCAAGAAACTCAGGAAACTTCAGAAATCTTTTTCTTGACTTCCTCAAGAATATAATGTAAAAATGATTGTTATCATTAGGGTTTTCAATTAGAAGGCCGAATTGAAGGTTTCCTTTAGAGAAGAGGGGAAAATATGGAAGATTTCGGATACGTGATCGCCATTATATCGATGATCGTGGTTTTGTTTATCGTGACCAATGTCTATTGGGATTCCAAGAGTAATAAGGTCTACAAACGGTTCGAAAGGCTTCTGGAAGTGGCAGAAATCTCTCACAGGACCTATATGGAAGAAAGACTGAGGGAAATAGAGAGGACAATAGATCAGATGAGGAGGGAGATGGAATCGGCCAAGGCAAGAGGAAGCCCATCGAAATCCTTGGAAGAGGTGCGGCAGGGGAGCCTTGATTCCTCAGAAATAAAGGAGGATAGGGAAACGATGGTCGTTTTCAGGAGGAGACCAAAAGACGACCCGTCGCCGATCATAAAATGAGAATCCTCTGTCTCCCGGTAGCCCAGGTTTGTAACCTTTTGACCGAAATGCGTCCCTGGCTGATACGTTGAGCGGCCACCTTAAGAAGGGATTATCGATAGATTTCAGCTTGAAGGCTCGAGCCAAAGGAGCATTGAAAGGATAATGGGTTCAGTAGCAAGTAAATTGTTTTGGAAAAATTGTAAGGTTGTAACTTTCGATTAAGGATCTCCATTTGGAATGTTCATTGAAAGCGGATTCTTGAACCCGCTAGCTGATCTTCGTATTACTCCCAATCCCTTGGTAGGTCTTTGGATTGGGCCGACCAAGCCGGGGACAGTCTGAGGGGCTATGATCCAAGGAAATCATATTTCCCAATCATGAAATTC
This sequence comes from uncultured Syntrophobacterales bacterium, assembly GCA_964346945.1. Taxonomy (GTDB): domain Bacteria; phylum Desulfobacterota; class BSN033; order WVXP01. The sequence continues at coordinate 386 of CAYFXL010000020.1, read as the reverse complement.
CTGTGTACGCTGTTTAAACATCTTACCTTTTTATGCCGATCATATTTATCATTACGGGGGGCAATAGATATCGATATTTGAAGATCCATGAAGCGATTCCTAACTTTCTCGTCATTTTTATGATAGCAGTTGTGGCAGCCATCCCGTATTTCTTTTGCCTCAAAAACTCTGAGACACTGAATCTAATACGACAGAGGTTGGTGTCAATTTTTCTCATATCGCCAATATCAGATGTCGACATTTTGCTGTTTTCAAACTTGAACGCTATTTTCGGGAAGAGAAGCCTTATCCCCTGCGGTGTAAATGGGGGCTACATCATCTTCCCTATCTCAGCCTATGTATTCTGAGTTTGAAAATAACTTCCTCATCTCCCACGTTAAGCCATA
>CAYFXL010000019.1:23357-28773 GCA_964346945.1 uncultured Syntrophobacterales bacterium | reverse complement strand
CTTTTATTAACCCATGCCTGACCAAGTATGCGCCGAGACACCCGGCGGCGCTTCCGGTTGCCGGATCCTCGGGAACGCCGTGAAAGGGCGCGAAGGCCCGGGCCCGGATCCGATTTCCTCCCAATCCATCCATGGTAAAAAGGGCAATCAGGGAAGTGTCTAGCTCCTGGGCCACTGTTTCCAACATAGATGGGTTGATCTTCGCCTGCGATAATGCTCTTTGGGAGGTAATGGGCACGATGAGAAAGGGGAGCCCTGTTGAGACCACCTCGGCAGGACCCTTAAGCAGATCCAATTTCTCAAGAGGAAGGGAAAGGAGTCGGGCCAAGAGCTCCATCTCACCATAGGCGCCCAGAAACTCAGGGTATCTCTGCTCCATTTTGGCCGAGACGGGCTTCCCTCCCGAATAGACCACTTCCACCGGGAAAACCCCCAATCCCAATTCCAGCTTAGTGACCCTTTTTCCTTCCTTTGGGCCTATCCTCCCCTCGTCACCAAGGACGAAACAGGTGCCAATGACGGGATGGCCCGCGAAGGGGATTTCCCTCTGAGGTGTGAAGATCCTCACCTTAAAATCCGCCTCTGAAGAGCCGGGGGTAAGCACGAAGGTTGTCCCGGAGAGGTTCATTTCCCTGGCAATTTTTTGCATCTCTTCTCGGTCCAACCCCTCGGCATTAGGATAGACGGCCAGCGGATTTCCCCCAAAGATTTCCCCGGTGAAGACGTCCACTTGAACAAGTCGATATTCCCTCACGGAGCTTCCCGTAATTCTATCGGCTCGTTGAAATTGTGAGCAAATTCCCTCAACGCTCGCGCTCATCTGGGGTTATCCAATCACCTGATCGGCAGCCCCATAAGATCTTATAATAAATTCCTCCTCTATAGCAACAAAAATTGGAACATGAGGGAAATACCGGAGTCCCCGACCCTGGCATACTTGCCCCAATCCTCCCATTGATTTTAACCCTTGTTTCTCATATCCTAGGGAAGGAGGATACCCCCATAGGTCAGTGACATGTCTGAGGTAAGGCTCATTTCACCTTCTCGATCTATCAAGGATAAGTTGGGAAGAACCGTCTTCCTCCGACCCTACCAGGGAGGAGACTTCAAGGGCCTATCCGAAATGTATGATGAATTCGAGCCCAAGGGGAGGGCCATGGGGCTTCCTCCGGGGAAAAAGGAGAATCGTCACAAATGGATGATGGGGGTTGTGGAGGAGTGGTTTAACATTGTCGCTGTCCTTGAGAATCGGATTGTCGGACATGCGGCCCTCGATAAGCCGGTGGGAGCTAATGTCCGGGAGTTTATGATTTTCGTCCATCAGGACTATCAAAACAAGGGGATCGGCCAAGCTCTGACCTTTTCCATGTTAGATGCGGCGAGAGTTATGAAGGTCGAAAAGGTATGGGTAGTGGTTGAGAACCTGAACCGGATTGCCATTACGGTGTTCAAGAAGGCCGGTTTTAGCTTCGCAAGTGAGCCGAATGCTGAGCGCGTGATGATTGCTAATCCTTAGTAGCTGCTTACCCCTCTATTCCATGACGGGGGAAGACCTTTTTCCTTATATACTTCACGGCCTCTTCAGCTCGAGCGAAGGCTTTTTCCTTAACCTCCCCCGTTGCAGGACGCGGTACATCGTAGAGGCTACCCACCTCCATCTCTGGGCCGAACATCATCCCTCCAACGGCCCCGACAAATTCATCCTGGGGCTGCACTTCGTTGAGTATTGACCACGCTAGGGTCCAGCATCGGGCTGTTCGATATATATCATACCCTCCTCCCCCGAGGGCGAGGATTGGCCGCGAGAAGCCCTTAATGGCTTTGATTACCTCCTGGTACCCGTTGTTGGTCAGCATCAAGTGGGTCAGCGGATCGGACCTCAAGGTATCTGCCCCGATTTCGGCCACGACAAAATCGGGTTGGAAGGCCCTAATAAGCGGGGGAACAATCTCCTGGAATGCATAGACATAGATCTCGTCGTCTGTCCCTTCGGCTAAGGGGATATTGATGTTGTACCCCACTCCGTTTCCGATACCTATCTCATCCACCCTTCCCGTTCCGGGATAAAGCGTTTCCCCGGTCTCGTGGAGCGAAACAACCAGGGCTCGGTCCTCTTCATAAAAGGCATCCTGTACCCCATTGCAGTGATGGGCATCGATATCGACAAATGCCACCCTCAGTCCGCCTTGAATAGCCTCCGTAATGGCGACGGCGACGTCATTTATGTAGCAGAATCCCTCAGCATAATCCCTGCGGGCATGGTGAAATCCTCCCAGGGGATTAAAGGCTACATCGGCTTCCCCCTCGAGGATGAACCTCATCCCCATATACGTGGCCCCCGCGGTCATAAGGGACCACTCGTAAATCCCCGCTACGATAGGATTATCCTCCGATCCGATGCCATGGGATAGCATATCCAGGGTGACCTTGCCGGCACTAGCCTCGCGTAACAGGCTGAGGTACTCCTCATCATGGAATAGTTTCAGGAGTCGTGGATCGATGGGTTTGGGCCCTTTGGTCTTCATCCACGGCCTATCCATCACCCCGTATCGGCGGCAGAGTTCATATGCCTTGATAGCCCTTTCTGGCTTGTGGGGATGATTGGGGCCGAATTCGAATTTGGCAAGCTCATGCGAATGGATAAAAACCGACGTCAGCATCTCTTTGCTCATTATCCATCCTCTGCCTCTATCACTATTTCATCTGAGGGGAAATTACAACCTCTAGTTATAACCCTTTCCTGGTAAATTCATCAACCCGCGGAAGACCATGAGCCTTGACTGACACTGCATCTCAAAAAAGCCGCATAACAATGAATGTGGACGAATTTTAGAACGGGCTTTCACAATTTCGGGGTGATCGTAGCTTCATCGATGAAATGAAGACCATAAAAGTCATCCCATTTTTCTCAAAAATACGGTAATATTGTAAGGAGAATCTACTTTGTTCGAACATGTAAGGAGATCTCCACATTCCATGGGAAAAGGAAGCCGAGCACCGAAATTCTTTAGCGAACGCCTTCAGGCGGTGCGAACCACAGTCAACCATTACAAGAGACAAGACGTATTCAAATGTGTCCAACAGGCACACGCTCGATTTGAAAACAAGGTGTCTGTATACCATGTCTTGAAGGAGAAAGGTTGTTATCCCCGTGGCTGTATCTATTTCCTGTGGAAGTGCCGGAAATTGAATAAAGGACGGAGCTGCGCACGGAAATTCAAGCATGTGGGAAGGAAATGTTTTGGGTGCAGGGAATTTTATGACGAGAAGGTAATCAATTGCCCAGAGGTTGTCCTTTCGGATGAGGAGTTTTCAAAATTCATGAGGGACCTGGGGGAATTTGAAACCTGGTTGTACAGCCTGAAAGGATTGGAGGTTAATTTTTCCGGGATGGTCTATTCCGTCAAGCCGAGGATGAGACAAGTCATCCGAGGGAAGAGGGGTCATATTGCATTGGACGGATTCGTGCTCATTTTCCGAGAGGCGTTCATGGACCTCGTGAAGTTCGAAGACCTCTGTTATTTAACCATTAGTAAGGGTTTACAGGCGAAATATCAATTTTCGAAAGGCGATAAGGTTGACCTTTATGCACGGGTTTCAGTGGATCGGGGCCGCCTGATCCTCAAGAGGCCAAATCGAATTGAGATCGATGAAAGAGGTGAGGGTGAGACGTGGTCATGGGACAAAGCGCTTGTAGCCGCTCGAACTGCAAGCCCGATTCCGTATCAATTGGACAAGTGTTTTGCCTGCGATAGAGGGTGTCTTCTGGATACGATTGATGGGACCACCACGGGAGAAAACTATAAACGCCAGTTATTCTGCCTTGAAGGGATCAAGGACCCGCAATTTTGCGTTCGATGGCCTATGCTTCCGGGACTATTTCCTCCAAACTGTAGCCATTCCCGACTTGTTTCCTGAAATAAATCCGGTAGCGTTCAGTAGCTTCTTGGCGTGGGGTCAAAACTTTACAGGTTGTTGCCCAAATCCCCTCTCGCTCTCAGAAAAGAGTCTTCGTTCATTCTAAAGTTCACTTCACTGCAAATCTAAGACGGGCCCTCTGGGCTGAAACATGAGATTTGCGGCCGTTTCGCTTCAGCAAGAATGGTTAGCAAAAATTCTTTACTATTAGCTCCAGGGGGTTTGAGCAACGGGCCTTTTACGTATTACTTCTACCGTATTAGAGTTGCCACGTGTCACGTCCAGTTCGCATTGAGTTTGAAGGTGCCGTTTATCACGTGAACTCACGTGGTAATGCTCGGCAGAATATCTATGAAGATGATACAGACCTTCATCGTTTTTTTGCGCTTTTAGTTCGCGAGGTCAACCAACAGCGATGGTTTTGCTATGCCTATTGTTTAATGGGGAATCACTACCATTTACTTCTCGAGACACCGCAGGGCAATCTGAGGCACGGAATGGCCAGGCTGAATGGGATGTATTCTCAGTGCTTTAATCGCCGCCATTTGCTGGCAGGGCATCTGTTTCAGGGGAGATAAAGAGCTATACTGGAGGAGAAAGAATCCCATCTTCTGGAATTATAACGTTATGTGATACTCAACCCTGTGCGGGCTGGCTTGGTAAAGCGTATGGATCAGTGGGAGTGGAATAGTTATCGGGCCACGGGTTTTGGAGGTGAAGTGCATCATGGCTATCCAGGGAGTGGATACTCAGCCAATTTGGGACGAATCCAGATCAAGCTCAGCGCACCTTTCGGAGATTCGTTTCTGAATGTGTTGGTGAGTCATCTGCATGGGAAAAGCTGAGGGGGCAGATATATCTTTGGGGTGAGAGATTTTTGAAAGAGATGTTACAGCGCATAAAGAATACTCCGAGGGAACAGGTTCCTGAGGGGGGTATGCGACCTGATCGTTCCACCATGGAGCAGATGTGCACTCTCGTAGCTGATGCCGCAGGTGTATCATTAGATACGGTGCTTGACAAACATGTGCGAAGGGATGTGTTTCAGGTGAGTGTTTATCTTCTTCGGGGGGCGTGCAATTTACCGATCAAGCAAGGAGCTGGATTAGATAAGGTATCGGTTGCGCACATTTCACAAATCCACCGGGAGATTGAGGATTCAGGTGGCTTAGGGCATGCGTTTCGCTGGGCCAGGAAGTTGGGAAACTATATACAGTACAGTGTTGACCCCCCCTTCTCCACTTGTATAAGAGCGAAATGGTATCCCGCTCTTGGGCTTGTAAAAACCTTTCCATTCCTCAAGCCCCGTGAATTACCCGGACGACTCTGACGCGTTTTTCTGTTATGTATTTGTATGTATTTACATATATTTCTCAATAAACAATCCCCTTCGGAATTGGGGAAAGAGAATTTCGAGCAGGGTAGGTCCCTTTTTTCGGAGCACACCCTGGAAACTTGTTGACAAAGTCAATAAATTTTCATACAGTTATCCTTCATC
>CAYFXL010000019.1:0-23257 GCA_964346945.1 uncultured Syntrophobacterales bacterium | reverse complement strand
CACCCTGGAAACTTGTTGACAAAGTCAATAAATTTTCATACAGTTATCCTTCATCGTTAGGGGGGGTAGCGCGGTATGAGATCCGAGGAGTTGGACCGGGATACTATTCGGCTCGTAAGAACCTTCAACCGCAAACTCGTTCGGAAGCTACACCAATTAAACCGCGTCCTATCGGAAACTGGGTTGAACGTTACCCAAAGAAATATTCTCTGCGAAATAGCGGGCTCCGGCAGTAAGTCATGGCTCCAATTAGGCGAATCCCTGCTCGTCGACAAGGGGCTTTTGAGCCGTAACCTGAAGGCCCTTGAGCAACGGCACCTGATCATCCGAGTAGGCGACAAAAGAGATCGTCGCAAATCCAATTTCGAATTAACGCAAGCGGGGAAGAAAATGGTTTGTGAGGTGGACCACAGGGCAGACCGGCAGATAGAGGATCTCCTCAAATCCCTCAAGTCCTCCGAATTGGGCGCAATGGTTAACGGCCTGATAACTTATGGCCACCTCATGGGCCTTCACATAGGGGGCCCTGCTTCAGTCCATATCCGCCCCCACAGAATCGGCGATGCCAGCTATGTAACCTGTCTCCATGGAACCCTCTATTCTCAAGAATACGGCCTAGATTGGACCTTCGAGGTGGAAGTAGGGAGGGAAATCATGGAATTCGTGACCCAATTCGACCCCCACTGGGATAGTTTCTGGATCGCGGAATCAGGTGGCCATGTCGTGGGTGCCATCGTAATCGTCAAGAGAGGCAGGGGATTGGCGCAGTTACGCTGGTTTATCCTTCATCCGAGCTATCGGGGACTGGGTTTGGGGAGAGAGCTCATGATTCGTGCGGTGGATTTCTGCAAGGGTAAGCAGTACAAGAAGGTTTTTCTCTGGACGTTCGATGAACTCCAGGCTGCAATCCACCTGTACCGATCCTTCGGATTCGAGAGGATGGAGCAGAAAACTCGCTCGCGGTGGGGTCGGAATCTAACCGAGGAACGTTACGAGCTGGATCTTTAAGGGGTAGCACCATCGCCGTATCATAATCGATGCTATCGTTGACAATTACCCATACTCTCTCATACCAAGGGCGAACTGAAGGGACTACGAATCTCATTTTTGGCTCCACGGCCCCCTTTCGCCGTTCACGATCTCATTACTGTTTCCCCTCCCCCCGCAAAATCTCAAGGCTTCGAACACATCCAGTTGTGAGCACGCCACTGAAAGAAACCCTATCGATCCCAGTTCATAGTGGCCTTTTTCAGTCGGACCAGGGGATTCTTGGGGCTCATTGGATGGCAGTTATGGGTTTTAGCAGTTTCATAAAAGGATGGGAACGTAGACGGGATGGCTCGGGGTTTCCTGGAAAAAAACTGAAGTGTGATGTACCCTATAGATGGATCGGGTTTATCTTCCGGCCTTTGCAGGGCTTGAGTTCATCTCTGTATAGAAGATAACCCCTGTAAACTCGGTAATGATCTCAGGGGGCTCAATGTTCCCCGTCAGCGAGATAGTGCCTTCGAGGGAGAACATGATCCCTAAGGCCTTGCATTTAGTCGGTGAACGAAGGAGGATCGAACGTGAATGGGTATGGTTTATATATCTGTGGAGAATGGATAGACTCCCCCAGCAGTCAAACCTTTCAGACCACAAACCCGGCCACCGGGGAGGTTCTGGCCACATTCACCAAAGGCACGCGAGAAGATGTCCACAAGGCTATCGAAGCGGCTGAGAAGGCGTTGCCGAATTGGAGAAGGTACCCGGCACCAAAGCGGGGCGAGATTCTGCTGAAGAGTGCGTCCATCATGCGACAAAGAAAGGATGAACTCGGGGAACTCGTGACAAAAGAAATGGGCAAGGTTATCGCTGAAGGACGAGGTGATGTGCAGGAAGCCGTCGATTTTCTCGAATACATCTCCGGAGAAGGGAGGAGATTGTTGGGAGAGACGACGACCTCGGAGTTGCCCCATAAGTTCTGCATGACGGTCAGGCAACCCATCGGCATTGTTGGTTGTATTACTCCGTGGAATTTTCCCATGGCGGTTCCCTGCTGGAAGCTGGGGGCAGCCCTAATTTCGGGCAACACGGTTGTATACAAACCTGCTACCCTGACTCCCTTATGTGCCGCAATCCTAGTGGAAATTTTCGGAGAAGCGGGACTACCCCCTGGTGTATTAAACATGGTGACCGGTCCTGCGGATACCGTGGGAAGAACAATTGTAGAACACCCTAAAATCAGAGCCGTCTCTTTTACGGGGGGGATTGCCGCGGGAAGGGATGTCTATTCCAGAGCTTCAGCTTCGATGAAAAGGGTTGGACTGGAACTGGGGGGCAAGAACCCGCTGATTATTATGGACGACGCCAACATAGAACTAGCCATTGAGGGCGTGCTTTTCGGTGCCTTCGGAACGGCAGGCCAGAGATGCACTGCAACCAGCCGATTGATTATCCACGAGAAACTGTACGATGAGGTACTGGAGAAATTGTTGGCGAGAACAAAGGCCTTAAAGATCGGAGATCCAATGGATCCAAGGGTAGATGTTGGCCCAGTCTCTAGCGGTGAGCAGGAAAAGAAGATCCTGAAATACATTGAAATAGGGGTTGAAGAAGGTGCCAAACTCATGTGTGGGGGCAGGAAACTTAGAGGGAGCCTGTACGATAAAGGCTTTTTCATCGAGCCCACGATATTCGAGGCAAGACACGGCATGCGGATCACCAAAGAGGAAATGTTTGGGCCAGTGCTCCCGGTAATAAAGGCCCGAGATTATGAGGAGGCGGTGAGAATCTCTAATGACGTTGACTACGGTCTCTCTTCCTCCATCTATACGCGCAGCATTACTACTGCATATAGGGCCATTGATGAGCTCGAAGCGGGCATTACCTATATCAACGCGCCGACGATTGGCGCCGAAGTCCATCTTCCTTTCGGGGGTGTGAAGAATACCGGCACTGGTGCAAGGGAGGCTGGGACAGCGGCCATCGAGGAGTTCACCGAAATCAAGACCGTGTTCATCGATTACAGCGAAAGATTGCAGAAGGCCCAAATCCAGGATTGAAGAGACGGGTAAACGGGGACGTGTTGGAAATTTGCGGGAAATCGGCGAGCGGTGGGCTCGTTCGCCCCGAATGATGCGAGCAAGCTTAAATCCAGAGAGGAAGAGACCTATGGGCCAGAAAGAGAACGTGGATTATTTTCAGATCGAATCGCTGTTGTCTGAGGATGAGATATCATGCAGGGACATGGTGAGAAAATTTGTGGAACAGGAATGCATGCCCATTATTGTGGAGCATTTCGATAAAGGAACCTTCCCGATGAATTTAATCCCCCGAATGGCGGAGATGGGCTTATTCGGTCTCCATGTGGATGGATATGGATGCAAAAAGGCGAGTCACACGATTTACGGTTTGATCTGCCAGGAGTTGGGCCGATGTGACAGCGGCCTGCGAGCCATGTTTTCTGTCCAAAATTCCCTGGTGATGTATCCCATCTATGCTTTCGGATCCGAGGAACAGCGACAGAAGTGGCTCCCCAAAATGGCACGGGGTGAAGCGATCGGTTGCTTCGGGCTCTCTGAACCGGGGTTTGGGTCCGATCCCGCTGGGATGACTACTCGGGCGGAAAGGCGCGGTCATGACTATGTCTTAAATGGCGCTAAGATGTGGATTACGAATGGATCCATCGCTGATGTGGCTTTGGTTTGGGCGAAAACCGATAAGGGGATCCACGGCTTTTTGGTTGAGGCGGGGACCCCGGGGTTTCGATCCACCAGTATTCAGAGGAAGTTCGCCTACCGAACCTCACCCACATCCCTGCTAGAATTCAAAGACTGTCCAGTGGGGGAGGAAAACTTGCTCCCCGGAGCTAGGGAGTTCAAATCCCTCTTTCAGTGCCTAAATAATGCCCGCTACGGAGTGGCCTGCGGTGCCATGGGATCCGCCATCGCTTCTTATGAGGCTGCCATGGCCTTTGCTCAGCGGAGAAAGGTCTTTGATAAGCCCATTGCCTCCTATCAACTTGTCCAAGAGCGGTTGGTTCGAATGCTTGTGGAAATCACAAAGGCCCAGTTGCTCAATTATCATCTGGGGCGACTCTTGGATCAAAATCGGGCTCGGCATACCCAAATCTCTCTGGTCAAAATGAATAACGTCCGAGAGGCTATGAAGATTGCCAGGGTGGCCAGGGATATGCTGGGGGCGCGAGGGATCCTGGCCGACCACCATGTCATCCGTCACCTCTGTGATCTGGAGGCCCTCGGCACCCTGGAGGGGACGGAAAGTATCCATACCCTCATCCTCGGGCAAGACGTGACGGGCATCCCTGCGTTCTCTTAGGCGGGTCTTCCCGAGGCAGCAAGATGAGATAATCGCATCGGTCCCAGACGATGGATGGGGGGTCATTTTGTAGGCAGGGTGCCGATCCTCAAGAGTTCAACAGGCTCTACCACATTCCAGAGGGTTTTCTTGTAATCTATATGGCATGGTTTGACCTTCAAGGTGGAAATCTATGAGGTTGAACACCATTGCCCGGGAAATTCGCGCCTGCACCCGATGTGGTCTCCATAAAGGCCGCCAAAAGGCCATTCCTGGTGAGGGACCAGGTGGGGCCAGGATCATGCTCGTCGGGGAGGCTCCGGGAAGGGAAGAGGATATTCAAGGCAGGCCCTTTGTCGGGCGTTCTGGGAGGTTGTTGGATGAGAGCCTGAAGAAGGCCGGTCTGAGAAGGGGCGACCTTTTCATCACCAGTGTAGTAAAATGTCGGCCCCCAAAAAACCGGATTCCCTTAAAGTGCGAATGGGAGAAATGTATTCAAGCTCACCTCTGGCGACAGATTGATGCGATCGACCCGGCCATCATCTGCCTTTTGGGAGGGGTGGCCACCAAGGCCCTCCTGGGGATGGATCGGTTATCGGAAGGAAGGGGAAGGATATTCCGGAGGGGAAACCGGGTCTTTTTTCCGACTTACCACCCAGCCGGGGCCGGAAGGAACGCCACCTGGTACCGGATTTTTTCCGAAGATATGGCGAGGCTTCACAGTTTGGCACAATCCAAATGATCCAACTCTTTTATTTACGCTCGAACACGGAGGATATAGCGGGGGCATAGGGGCTGGAAGATCTTTGCACCAATTCTCTAAAGGATTTGGTAATGTAGTAACCGTTGCACCTCGAATCCAAAATTCTAGATACGAGATTTTATGGTGGCAAGTTCCAGTTGGTCCGCGGCATCTTCTGCTCTATCTGATACCTCCACGATAAGGTCCAGACAGAGTTTCAGATGGACCTTATGGCCCCAGTCAAGGGGAGAGGTAAAGATGCTCCTCGTTAGGTCCCACTCGATCTTATCCACATCGGACTCTTTAATGCCAACCTGTTTTGCTTTTTCCCGTATTACCTTGAACTTGCCTCTTCCCTCGAGGTAGCTTAGCATGGCCTCCTTGAGGGGGCCGATAATGCCGAAGGACTCTTGGGCCATTCGAAGGAATTGGGGTTTCATTTCCTCGGGAATCTCCGGCCGCTGATCCAGAAAGAAATCGCAGCAGGCTTCCGCAGCGTTGCACACCCTGTCGATATTCTCTATGAGATTATATATGTCCTCACGTATCATGGGTAAATAAGCTCCCAAATAGAGCTTATCCCGGATGGTGTAACGGATAAAATCGGCTTGTGTTTCAATACGGTCTACCTTGAGCGCTAGAGACTTTGCTCCCGGTATATCCCCTTTGAGATAGGTTTCAACCGTTTCCATAGCCGTCGCTAGGCTATCTTCCACCGTATTGATATGCTTTAAGATAAGATTGATCACCTCTTTTTCTTTCTTGAAAATCACCTCTATCCCTCCTCCCGAAACGGTTTTCCCGTCAAAATACCTCCGAGTAGTAATCGTAGCAAACAAAATGAATCTTTACAAATCTCCAGATATCCGAGATTTAACCTCGGCCGATCGAAACAAAAATCTCACCCCATCCATCGATACTATTGACATTATTGACCTGGTGCAGTCCATCCGGCCATGGTACCAGCCCTTTATAAGGGAAAGGAGGACAACGGTACAAAAGATAAAGTTAATACCCATCTAATGAGGATGATCACATGGTCTTTATGCTGACCGATCTCCCCTCCGAGTTCGTTCCGGGAACTCCTCCAACGATAGCAGAAATGGTGTTTAGGGACAAGGATGATGGGTTGGGATTTTCTAAACGAATTGTCGACTTGGGAACTGCGGGCACTACCCTTCCCTTAATCTCTTTGGCGGAGTGGGGTATCGTGAGGAGAGCTTTAGGAGATATCAGTTGATTGAAGGTGGTTTTAGAATCCATCTCGTTTGAGTTGGGTTTGTTTTCGATGGTTTGATTCCTACATATAGGTGGCTAATTCCGAGGGTGAAGGGAATTTTTTCCACTTTCTTTAGGCCGGCTTCATCCATCAGTTTTATAAAACTTTCTGGTCTGGGGAAATGTATAATCGAATCAGCGAGATAACAATAAGCAGCGGGATTGGGAGAAAGGGTTCGTGCCAGGGTAGGCAATATTCGATTCAGATAGATGCGATAGATGCCTCGGATAAACCGGTTCCGCGGAAATGTCATTTCGAGCACCATCACTTGACCGCCTGGCATTACTACCCGAATCATCTCCCGCAATGTACGCATTTTATTCGGTATATTTCGGATGCCAAAGGCGATCCCGGCTACGTCGAAACTGTTGTCAGGGAAGGGCAGATTGAGAGCGTCGCTCATGAGAAGCCGGATTCTATCTGAAAGGCCCCTCTTTTCAACCTTCAGTCGACCCAAGTCAATCATTTCCCGAACGAAATCCATCCCTGTTATCTGAATGGATGAATGCCTTCTACCGGCCTCAATAGCTAAGTCGGCAGTGCCCGTAGCTGCATCCAGAAAACGGTAAGTTCGAAAGAAGCGCATTTTCTCCACAGCGGAGCGACGCCAGGTAATATCTCGCCCCAGGCTGAAGAAATGGTTCAAGAAATCGTATTTCTCGCTAATAGTGGAGAAGATCTCCCTTACCAGACCAATATGCTCAGAGTCTGTCATTTCCGTCATTAAAGGGTATTTCTGCTTTGGTGGTTTTTCCATTTGCATAGTCTTTTCCCTCAAAGGGCAGAGGTTTCTGATGAGACGATTCCTATCCGGTGTTACCCACAGTCACTCAAGGGTTTCATTCCTCTTAATCTACTGGCAGAATGGGATTCGTCAAGGAGGGAAAAAATGGAGGGAGCGCTCGTAGGAACCCACTTAGGCTTTTGCCGAAAATCAAGGGGAGATTATTTCCAGCAATTGGGGGGGAAGACCTCGGGAGGGACATTATATTCAACCGGACGGTTCTGGAGGAAGTGGATTTTTTTTCTCGCAATCTGTTATTGTTTTATCATTACGGAAAAAGAGGGTTTAGGGGTGGAGGATATCTCGGCAAGGGGTCAGCCTACGAAGAACGAGACCTATATCGGCCTTGGCATTTTGCTGGCCTTGGCTGGGATTGTAATAGGGGTTTTCCTCAAGCAGTTCCACTATAACCCAGCAATCCTTGTCCCTCGTTCCCCCAAGGCTGGTAATTCGGCCACTTCCATTGTCGATCTTGCTGGAGATACCCTCACTGATCTGGCTGAAGGTATGGTGCCCTTGAGCCCGCCGGAGATATTCGGGCCCGAAAACCTCTCGGACAAGATTAACGGTAAGGCTGAGCTGTACCTCTCGGCAGGGTTCTTGAGCCTACTAACCCAGCGGCTCGCGGAAAAGGGTGACCCTGGCTCCTGGATGGAGGTATTTGTGTATGACATGGGAAACGTCCGAAGGTCCTTTGCCGTTTACAGCGTTCAAAGGCGCCCAGATGCCGAAAATGTTTCCCTGACCGACTTTGCCTACAGGACGGAAAATGCGCTGTTTTTCGCCCATGGTCGATACTACGTGGAGATGATAGCCTCGGTCACCACGGGGAAGATGGAGGAGGCAATGCGGTTGTTCGCCCACCGTTTTATCGAGAAAACGGGAGCGCATGACGAGAGGATAGACGAACTGACATTGTTTCCCCGGGAACACCTTGACAAAGACAGCATAATGCTTCTTATTTCCGACGCCTTCGGCTTTGATCGTCTCAACAATGTTTTTATGGCGAATTACACCGTGGGAAATACTGAACTGACGGCATTCCTGTCTCTCCGGGAGGATTCATCAGAGGCCTCGGAACTTGTTGCGGCCTACCACGGATTTCTCATTGAGAACGGGGGGGTAGATGTAAAATCGGAAATTCCTATCCCCGGGGTGAAGCTCGTGGAGATCCTCGATACCTTTGAGCTGATCTTTAGCCACGGAAAATTCCTTGCGGGGGTCCATGCGGCAGAAGACAAAGGGGAGGCCGAGAAGTTTGCCGGCACGTTGATGCGAACGTTATCCGGGGGCAGCACGTGAGCCAATTCTCAAAAAACAAGTCCATCAACAGGAGGGAGTTTTTCCTGAGGTCGATCAAGGCCGGCGCTTCCATTGCTGCAGCCGGTACGTTGAGCTATTGGCTCTACGACAGTACGGGCCCCGGCCCTTCACAAGACGGGGATGGGCTGGTAACGCTGCCCGATTTCTCCATCCCCGAACTCGACGGCAAGATGAGCATCGTGGTCGGCCAGGACCGAATGGAGACAGTCGCCCGAGCCTTGAAGGCCATCGGCGGCATAGAGGTGTTCATCGAGAGGGGTGATCGGGTCCTGCTCAAAGTCAATGCCGCCTTTGCGACACCGCCAATCCTCTCGGCGACGACGAATCCCCAGTTGGTCGCCGAGGTCGCCCGTCTATGCTTCAAGGCCGGCGCTTCATCAGTGGTGGTTACCGACAATCCCATAAATGATCCGGCGAGCTGTTTCTCCCTGACTGGCATAGCCCAGGCCGCCGAATCGGTTGGAGCACGGGTTTTGCTGCCAAGAGAGGGTTTCTTCGAACCCACGACCGTTCCCGGTGCAACCCTGATAGTGAAATGGCCCTTGCTCTATGCTCCGTTCAAGGACATCAACAAGGTGATAGGAATAGCACCCGTCAAGGACCATCACCGCAGCGGAGCATCAATGGCCATGAAGAATTGGTATGGTTTGCTTGGCGGCCGGCGGAACATCTTCCATCAGGATATCCACAACACCATCAAGGAACTCGCAATGATGGTAACCCCTACACTGGTCATCCTGGACGGTACGACCACCATGATGAACAACGGTCCCACGGGGGGGTCGTTGACGGATCTAAAACAGACAAATACCATGATCGTTAGCACCGACCAGGTGGCGGCAGACGCCTTTGGGGCCACGCTGTTGGGGAAAAACCTCGCTCAGCTTCCCTATATCTCTAAGGCGGAGGCATCAGGTGCGGGCACCGCCGACTACATGTCGCTTATCCCAATACAGGCATCAACTGGTTGATGCGCCGGTGAGAATCCAATGAGAATCCTAACGGTGAGACGTATAAGCCAGGTTTTCTTCCTGCTCCTTTTCCTCTGGTTCTGTACCGTCAGCTCCCTCGGGGATAACTGGTGGCAACTCCGCGGTTGGCCCGTCAACTGGCTGCTCCAACTCGATCCCTTGATTGCTTTGGGCACCATGCTGACTACCCGGGCTCTCTATGCAGGCCTTTTATGGGCGGTGGTTACCGTTGTATTGACCATTCTCTTTGGAAGGTTCTTTTGTGGGTGGGTGTGCCCATTCGGGTCCCTCCACCATTTCGTTGGCTACCTGGGGAGGCGCGGGAAATCCCTCCGCGCAAGGGTTGCCGTGAATCAATACCATCGGGGTCAATCGATCAAGTATTACCTGCTGATATTCCTGTTGACTGCAGCCGCAGGGAGCTTGATAGCCCATCTAATAAGAATTTCTCTGGACATGCCTGTGATTGCATGGATTTCGGTCATAGCGGGTTTAGCCGTAATCTCCATGCTCGCGATCTTGAAACTCATATCGAATCCGCTCAAGGCGGTAACGATCCTCTTGTCCCTTGTGGGAGTTTGGGTGGGACTGGGCTTTTTTCTCCCTTTAGATCGCGTGATTGCTACCTCCTTGCAAACAGGGCTGATTGACCCAATTGCGTTGGTGCATCGGTCGGTGAACCTTGTCTTGCTGCCGGTGTTTGACTCCGGGGTCCATAAGCTCTCACCTGTTCAGAGGTACTATGAGGGTGCCTGGTTGATCGGTGCCATCTTTCTGCTGACGGTTTTCTTGAATTTGAGAATACCGCGGTTTTACTGCAGATTCATCTGTCCTCTGGGTGCTCTCTTGGGTGTGCTGGGGCGATTTGCACTGTGGAGAATAGGCAAGACGCGGAGTGAGTGTGCGAACTGCAGGCTCTGCGATGCCGACTGCGAGGGCGCGTGTCAGCCCTCCGGCCAGATACGGACAGGCGAGTGCGTGCTCTGCTTGAATTGCCGATCCAGCTGCGAGGAAGGCCTCGTAGGCTACCGCTTCTCACCATCCGAATCCGGGGAAATCACCGTCCCGGATATCTCCAGGCGAGGATTTGTCGTAGCGCTCGTATCTGGCGCCGTCGCTATTCCCACGCTCCGTCTGACCGGCAAGGCTGGTCCGAACTGGGATCCCCGTGTCATTCGGCCGCCCGGAGCGCTGGCCGAGGGAGAATTTTTGGCTCGTTGCCTCAGGTGCGGCCAGTGTATGCGCATCTGCCCAACGAATATCATCCAACCCGCGGGCATGGAGGGCGGTCTGGAAGGCATCTGGACGCCAATCTTGAACTTCCGTATCGGCACAAGCGGTTGCCAGCTGAACTGCATCGCCTGTGGGCAGATCTGCCCATCGGCGGCAATCCGCCCCATAAGCTTGGATGAAAAACTGGGGCGGAACGAATATGCCTCTGTCGGTCCCGTGGTGCTGGGAATCGCCTTCGTCGATCGTGGCCGATGCCTGCCCTGGGCAATGGATAGGCCGTGCATCGTCTGCCAGGAAAATTGTCCCACGAGCCCTAAGGCCATCTTTACACGGGAGGAATTCAGCACGGTTAGGGGTGGAGTTCTGTGGGTAAAAAAGGCCGATAAGCTGACGGTGGAGTTTGAAGGAAATCCCCTTCAACCAGGCCGATTCGCCACGGGCGATTACTACTGTAAGGTCGCCACCGATGCTGATGACCACCGCAGGCGGATCGTGGATAACACGGCCAATACGGTGACCATTGCCTCGACCCGGCCTTGGAAAAAACCTCCATCTCCCAAGAGTTTTGTCCATATTCAGGTCTGGTTGCAACTTCCCTTTGTGGACCCAAAACTCTGTATCGGCTGTGGTATCTGTGAACATGAATGTCCCGTCAGGGTGAAAAGGGCCATACGGGTGACGTCGGAGAATGAATCCAGGGCCAGGGAACGATCGTTGCTCCTGCCTATGGCCGGTCGAAACCGATGAAGCCCTCTTTACATATCCAATAACAGAGGTGAGACGAAACGTCTACGTTCAGGGGAGAAAGGTCATGGGTGCGAAGGAAAAAAACCTCACGCGCCGGGATTTTCTGAGGACCGCAGGAGCGGTTGGCTTTGGTTCTCTGGTCACCGCAACGCGAACCTTGGCGGTGAAACCCGTTGAACTTGGCGAGCGGAAAGCCAGACATCCGTTGGTTCCGGTGCGACCATTTGGGAAAACAGGGGTAGAAGTATCCTCTCTTTCCCTCGGGGGAATATTCGATATCCCATCCAATCAGCTCGTGTTGAGACGGGCCCTTGAATGGGGAGTTACCTACTGGGATACAGCCACCAGCTACGTCGGCGGCAGGAGCGAGATGGGTATCGGGAAATACTTTGAGAAACACCCCGACGCGCGCAAGGAGGTCTTTCTCGTCACCAAGTCCGGCGCGTCTAACCCGAAGCGAATGACCAAACACCTGAATCGGTCCCTCGAGAGAATGAGGACCGATTACATCGACTTGTTTTTCATGCACGGCGTGAGTAGCATCGGAGAGGCGGACGACGAAATGAAAACCTGGGGCGAAAAGGCCAAGGCCTCGGGAAAGATCAGGTTTTTCGGATTGAGCACGCATAGCAATATGGAAGAGTGCCTCCTCGGCGCGGCCAAGCTCGGCTGGATTGACGGCATCATGATGACATACAACTACAGGCTCATGCACACCGATAAGATGAAGGCCGCCGTGGATGCATGTCTGGAGGCAGGAATCGGTTTGACCGCGATGAAAACGCAAGCCGGCTTCTCATGGGGACCGATAGGGAGGGAGAGCAAGACGGCCTCAAGGCTCACGGATCACTTCCTCGGGAAGGGATTTACCAGACAGCAGGCCAAGCTCAGGGCGGTTTGGGAGAATTCTGACATTGCCAGCATCTGCTCGGAAATGCCGAACCTGAAGATCCTTTCTTCCAATGTGGCCGCGGCGATCAGCAAGGTGAGACTCTCGGGCGTTGATATGAAGCTGCTGGAACGCTACGCCCGGGAAACATCCACGGGTTACTGTGCGGGATGTACCCGGATTTGTGAGTCGGGATATAGGGGTGAAGCACCGATCGGGGAGGTCATGAGATATCTGATGTATAACCACAGCTACGGTGACTGTGATCGGGCCAGGTCATCATTCGCGAAATTGCCCGTGGATACCCGTAAGCGTATATCCGCCCTGGACTATTCACGCGCCGAGAGACTGTGCCCGCACGGCATGCCGATTGGGAAGCTGATGAGGGAAGCCGCCGAGATATTATTGACCTAACCTCGCCTTGCACCTCGAGACTTTTTCAAAGGCTTCGCAGGGTTACTTGGCTTAGGCAAGTCGTGAAATCAAAAGCTTCTGTGATGAGCGGTCACCAGCGGGCTACCGTGTAAAGGGGAGTCAGCTCCTTGAGCAATTCCGCGGAACGGTGTGGATTATAGATGCCGCATGTGCAGGGTGCTGCCAAAATCAAACTTCCTTCCCAGCAGCTGAGTTTTTCCGTCTTCACCTTCCGGATCACATCCCGGACGAGGTTCGGAGATACCATGCCGTGTCCGCACATGGTGGTGAACTGCCGAATATCAGGAGGAGGCAGCCGATCCGTCCGTCCATGTATTCCCAGAGAGAGGTTGATAGTGTGAGGATTCAATCCAATCTCAGAAACCATTTCCCGCACCCGGTCGATGAGGCCGCTCACCATGATAGAAATTCCCTCGTCAGCCTCCTTGAGACGAATCAGAGCGTCTTTCAGTTTTTCACGGCTATTGAATGTGCAATATACTCGGGCGCCATCTTTGATGCTGCTCAGGACTTCATCCGGACTGACCCCGCTATAGAGGTTTCGGCGCAGCGTCGAGACAATCATATTGGAGGGGCCTTCCTGGTAGAGCAGTTCCATTAAGCGGCGTACCTTGGGACCACTCCCAACATAGTTGAATCCTCGCGCCGGGTAGATGAAAAGGCAGGAATCCCGCTCTAATGAGTCCAGGGTTCCTTCCCTGTGTAAACTGTGTGTCATGGCACTCTCCTATTCCCAGGCCCGTCCAAGGCCCATGTTGATCTTTGCGTTGGGTCTCCACGAGAGCCCCTCGGATTGGATGGTGGCCAATACCTCCTGCGGCACGTTCAGCCCTGGTTCCAGCTGCATAATGACATCCAGGCAAAAGACGCTGTCAATTTTCCTGGCCACTTTTCTTATCGTCCGCAGGATATGGCGCAGTCGGTCCCGCTTTACCTGTATCTCGATGATGGCACTCAGAACTCTTTCCCCCATCAACTCCGGTTTCAGATCTCCTTTCGTGGGATCTTGAATCATGGAATTGAACGGGTTATGGGGCTCTATCTCATGGATGCCTGCTTTGACCAGCGCCCGAGTGATCTTTTGGATATCTCGCAAATCCATTCCGATGGTGGGTCGCCCCACCTCAATGAGAATTCCCACCTCCTCAGGGCCGCACCGATTTGTGGCATCGTTCGTTTTGGACTCCTCGGTTCCACGGCCTTCGATCCCTGTGAGTGCATGAGTGGCGTTGGGGTCGCTGAAATACTTTCGGAGCGCCCTGGGGTATTCGTAGACGTGAGGAGATTCCTCAATGGCATCCACGGGACAGATCTCAACCCGGCGGCAGCATCCACATTCATAGCAGGTATCCTGATCTACAACGCTTTTGAGATCCTCAAAGGAAATGGCATGTGTCGGGCAGTACGGATGGCAGCGACCACAACCGACGCACGTTTCATTGTTGATAATCATGCTTTTACCTCCTGATGAAATAAGAGGCGAGCTTGCCGTCGCTGGCTATAACAGTCCCCAACCAGGCGGGAAAGCACCCAACCGGACGGACGAAGAACATCGTATAATCCTTTATCCTGTTGCTTTTCGGTGATCATTGCCGCGTGCAGAGGACCGGCCCCCGAGATGTCACCTACCAATGCCCCACCTACAATCCGGCCATCATGGATGAAGAGTTCACGGTGAATACCGTCTCCCGGCGAGGCATAACGGATTACCTCGGCCTCCGGCACCGGTGCTCCCAGAATCACCACCGACAGCCCATGGAGATTCAAGGAGTTGGGTCGAGTCAGCGCCTTGAGGTAAAATGGTGGAGATCTGTAAAGATTAGCACCGGCGAGCTTTCCCTGGGTAACGGCCTGAGGCCAAATCCAGGGAGTACATCGCTTGCCTCCGGGGATGGAGATCTTGACCGCATCCCCTGCGGCATAGATCTTTTCATCGCGTGTTTGGAGGGTAGCGGATACGAGAAGTTCCCCATTGTCCAGCAAATCGGAGCCTTCCAAGAAGCCCACATTGGGGGTTGAGCCGATTGCCACCAACAGTGTATCGCACGGCAGCCAATCCCCGCCTACCTTCACCGACGCCAATGCCCTCTTCTCTGCATGGATGTCCTCTAGAACATGCCCGAGCACGACGTTTATCCCCATCCGCTGAAGGTGGCCTTCGACAGGCCTGGCCGCTTCTCGAGTCAATGCCTGCGGTAAAAGATGACTTTCCTTCTCCACCAGGACCACGGTAAATCCTGCGGTGCCGAGTGATACCGCTGTTTTCAGGCCAACAAATCCACCCCCAAGAACTACGATCTTCTTGTGGCGAGGGATCCACTTCCGAATATCCCTCGCCGTTGTGAGGTCGCGTACGGGAAATATTCCCCTGCATGATTTATCAACACATACACTAGGCATAAACGGGTACCCCCCCGGAGCCAGTATCAGGCGCTCATAGTGGAGGTTCTCTTGATTTTCCAGATGGAGATTTTGGTTTTCCCGGTCCAGGGACCCAACCTTTATCCCCGAGCGGACAGTAAAGAGATGGTCATCACCGGGATGCCAAAAAAAGAGCTTGTCCTCTTTAATCTGCCCTGCCATGAACAATGGCAAGAGAGTGCGGTAGTATCCGACCTCTCCCTCAGCTTCGATTAGGGTGACGGATTCTTCGGGCCAGCATTGCCTGCAGGTGAGAGCGGCATGCAAACCAGCAGCACCTCCGCCAACGATTACACATCCCATCTCGATGATCCTCTCTCATGTAATTGAAATCGGTTTAAGGGAACCACCTGAGCCAGGAGAAGGTACCCGTGGCCTTGTATACCATCCCCGACTTAGGGCTTCGTGAACCAATCGAGTACTTCCTGCGCGTGGACAGGGTGATCGAGATTGGTTAGCAGGCCACCCCCGCCTGCGAGCCTGTCCGCCAGGAAGTCGCGGACCCTTCCGCTCCCCCAGACCGGAAGTGGAACCGCAACGTATACCTTCATCCCGAGACTAGCCAGGCCGAGGGCTACAGACAGGTCCGTGCAGGCCTTCAGGCCCGTGAAGCAGATTCCCTGGAGATCCTTCAGTCTCCCTAGGACGGCCATCGCCTTGAGGGCGAGCAGAGGACCTTGGTGCGGATCGAGGATCCTAACCGGTTGCTTATCCCCTTCTGAAATGAGTCCATTTTTGAGCATCCACAGTGCAGCATCACCCCATGCGGCCACCAGACAGCCTTCTCCGCGCAGCGCAGAAGCCAGCTCCACTGGGATCCACCCAAAGGACAGCTGAGGAGTGTCCGCTCCACCCAGGAGTGCCAGCCGGGCGGAGGCCCCCTTTTTCTTTAAGGAGTCCTCCAGGTCCTGGGCCGTCATGATAACACGGGCCTCCTGCACGAGGGAGGGGTCTGGATCGAAGATTTTTGGCTTGGGGATGTTGTTACTCTGACGGGCAAGACGCAGGATTTTTCCCGTTTCTCGCGCCTCGTGGTCCGCAACTATGGGTACCTCAATGTGTCGGCAGAGCTCGGATATTGACGGATCTGCCCCTGAGCCGGCCACAATGAGGTTGATTTTCCCTGAGATCAACGACAACTCCGCTTCTCCAGAGGTGCAGATGAACGGCAAAAAGCCGTCGTTCGTCCGAATCCACTCTCCTAGAGAGACGAGTTGCACCCGGATCGATGATTTTCGGGAAGATTCCTGAAGGAGGGCTTCTATGATTTGCGAGGAAGGGTTTCCGCATATCCCTATCGTGATTTTGTCACCCGCGAGCAGCCCATATCCCGCTCTGCATAGGGGACTCGCCGGGGCATCTGATGAATCTTCCCTTAGTCCTAATAGTCCCAGCGTCAAGATTCCCAGTCGCAAAGCCTGGAGGATCATCCGTTCAGGGGGTTCCTGGGGTCTCTGTAAGATGAAGGCCGCCCGATAGATTTCCCCTATTGAGAGGTTGTCACCTTCAAGATTTTTGAGGGCCTGAGCCACCATTTCATCTAGGGGTGGGGTCCATGATACCTCCGATACCGTATGAGGCGTGGAGATATCATTGAGCGCCTCCAAAGCCCCAAAAAGGGAGAGACGCAGGAGCAATGCTGCAACCATCCCATCCCTGTCCAGTCCACAAAGTCCGCGGTCAGGGCCTCTTCCAAAGGGATCGATTCGGCAGGGTCCCTGGAGACAGCCAAGAGGGCAGCTCAATCCCAACCGCAGAAACCCATCTTGGGGTTGGAGCTTCTCGTAGCGATCCCAAGTGAGTTTGACTTTCATATCGGCCGCAAAACGCAGAAGGTCTTGACTAATCGGATCCACTGTCCTTATATGAATGGTTTCCATGGGCCTATCTACTCCTCAGTTTTGAAGAAAAACGGTACACATGATGAACCAGGTTACCGAAGGAGATCCAGCAAGAGCAATCCCCCTTTTTCGTTGCTGGCCGCGAGGGTTTCAGAGATTTCGCGGCGCCTTTCGGCAAACATTTCCTCGAAGTCATCCAGTTCCACCAGTTCAAGGGCGTGTGCGGGACAGACCTCAACGCAAACAGGGTTTTCCATGAACGCGCATCGGTCACACTTGAGGGCACATTCTCTCTCGGGCCATGGGACAATAGCCCCGTAGGGACAGTACATCGTACACGTCCAGCAAGCAATACAGCGGTCCTCGTGAATTACGACGAGGTTTGACTCGGGCTCACGGTCCAGGGCCCCGCTGAGGCAGGCGTTCAGGCAGGGTGCGTTGAGGCAATGGCGGCACTGGAAGGGAAGGGGTACTTTATTACTACCCTCCACGCGAACACGCGGTTGGGGGGTAGGTGATTCCTGAACGGCTTTCAGCAATGTCTTCTCGTTGCTCCCCCTTTCGACCGCACAGTATAGTTCGCACGTCTTGCATCCCGTGCAACGATCTAAATGAACTCCTATGACTTTCACGGGCAGCTCCTCGGTTCTGTCTTTAATAATCTTATTGTTGAGTCGGTTTCTTCTTGAATCCCCGGTTCTCAATGAGGGAGCGAATAAGAGGAGAAAGAAGGCCAAGAGCCGTCAGAATGAGAAACAAGATCGAATAGGGCCGTGTGAAAAAGATAAAGGGGTTGTTTTCGAAAACAATCAGGGAACGCCGCAGGGAAATCTCGATCAATTCCCCCAGAACCAAACCCAACACTATGGGAGCAGCGGAGAAACCGTGCTCGCGCATTTTATATCCGATGACACCGCTGATGAGCATAACCCAGACATCTGCCATATTGTTGTGTAAGGAATAGGAGCCTACGATACACAGTACGAGAATGATGGGAGTCAGCACGTAATTTGGTATTCTGACAATCTGTGAAAAGAGTTTTGCCCCCCCTAGGCCAACCGCCAGGAAAATTAAGTTGGCTAAGAACATACCGGCAAATATGGCATACACCACATTAGCGTGTTGGATAAAGAGCAAAGGTCCCGGTCGCATGCCATGGATGAGCAACGCGCCCAGGATAACGGCCGTTGTGCCACTACCGGGAATCCCCAAGGCCAGTGTTGGCACCATGGCTCCTCCGGTTGCGGCATTGTTGGCTGTTTCTGGTCCGGCTATTCCTTCCAGAATCCCGGTGCCAAACTTCTCGCGTTGTTTGGAAAACCGTTTGGCTTCGTTATAGCCGATAAATGAGGCCACCGTTCCACCTTCCGCTGGCAATATTCCGATGAAGGTCCCGATAAGGGATGACCGCAAGAGGGTGGTCTTGACTTCCTTGATTTCCTCCCAGGAAGGCAGGAGTCCCGTAATTTTTTTATCGAGCATTACCTTGCGTATCCCCGCCTCCGCCTGCCTGAAAACTTCCGCCGCCGCAAACAGCCCGATCATCACCGGGATAAAGCTGATTCCATCCATCAGGTGAGTGATACCGAAATCGTATCGAGGGAACCCTGACATCTCATCCGTTCCAACAGTGGCGAGAAAAACGCCGAGGGCCCCACCGATCAGGTTTTTGAGGGTAGATCTCGCGCCGAGGCTGCTGATCATGCTGAGGCCAAAAACCGCAAGGGCGAAATATTCAGGCGGACCGAATTTAATGGCGATATCCGCCAGCACGGGGGCGAGCATAATCAGGACAATCACGCTGAAAAGCCCACCGAGGCCGGAGCTGATGCATGCCATACCGAGCGCCTTTCCCGCCATGCCTTTTTGTGCCAGCGGATATCCGTCAAAGGTGGTGGCAGCAGCAGCCGGGGTTCCCGGCGCGTGGACCAGGATGGCTGAAATGGAGCCGCCATAGGTGCCTCCGCAGTACAGGGCGACCAGCATGCAGATGGCCGGAACCTTATCCATGCTATAGGTGAAGGGAATGAGCAGGGCCACTCCCATGGGAGAGGTTAACCCCGGCAAGGCCCCGATTATAATGCCCGAGACAACCCCGAGCAGAACAGCGAGAAAGTTCCAGGGCTGCAGTATGGTATTGACTCCGAGGAGTAGCTGCTCCAACACGTGAGGTCCTCTCTAAAAGAGGAATCCTGGGGGAAACTGGACCAGAAGGATTTTGGTAAAAATTACGTACACAAAAATAGGGGTTAAAAGGGCGACGGCCAAGATAGCTACTTTATTCCTCACCCCCCATAAGGCCATTATAGCGATAATCAACAAAAATATAGAGACAAAGGTTCCGATAAACACAGCCCCCAATGCGAAAGCGAGCGCCAAGCCCATCGATCCGAGGACTCTGAACTTCTGTTCCCTCTCAAGGCCCTTCTGACCGCTGGAGGTCTCTTTCCTGAAGATATTTGTAATGATGAGAATAGCAGTCAATCCCATGGCAAGGATGAGAACAACGCGCGGGAAAAAGGCGGCGCTGGTATGGGTTTCAGACATGGCGGATTTGGGAAACGTATAGCTTACGCCATAGAGAACAAGTAAGATGGTCATCAGGATCAGGCCCAAACGAAGATCTCTATTTTTCATCGTTAAAAACCCATAACAGAAATCAACGGGAGCCCGAAATCTTCCGGGCTCCCGTTCTTTAAAGCGCTATTTCTTCTTCACAAATCCCAGGTCCTTCATGGCTTGTTCCCAGATGGGATATTGTTTACGGAGGAAAGCATCCCACTGCTCGCCGTCCATGATGCTCTCAGGACCCATGGAGTTGTTTTTCAGATAATCCTGGTAGATTTTGTGCTTCATGGACTTCATGAATGCCTTCCTGAGTATGTCCACCCTGTCCTGGGGAGTTCCTGCCCTGACAGAGAACCCGCGCCAGGTTGCCTGCTCCACGTCCCATCCTAACTCCGTGGCTGTCGGGACATCGGGAAAATCCTTTAAGCGCTTGGGGATCAGAAAGACAACGGGCATCACTTTTTTGGCCTCATACTGCCCCATGAACTCGCTGGGATTGAGAACACCGAGGTCAACCGTTCCGCCCAGCAGGGCAACGATGATCTCTCCACCGCTCTTGAAGGGTACGTATTCGGGTTCAAATCCCGCTTCCTTGGCAAACTGGTACACTGTGACCTGGTCAACGCCAGCCATGTGAGCGATTCCAAATTTCAGCTTCTTGGGGTTGGCCTTGGCGAACTTCACGGCTTCCTGAATGGTCTTGAAGCGTCCCTGGGTGGCAACGCAGAAAGATTGGGGATCGTAGGTTCCCCTGGCGATGCCAACGAAATCGCTCAGTTTTGCCTTGCTCATTCCCCGAGCTATAGTGGCCACGTTGGAATTTACGATGGAATACAGGTTATAACCATCCGTTGGCTGTGTCATCATGAAATTCATCATCCTGGCACCGGCGCCGCCGCTCATGGTACTGATGACAATGGGAACCTTGAGCTCACGCCGCAGTCGAATCGCCGCCATCCTGGACATGATATCAGTCCCTCCCCCGGCTGACGAGTGAATATACCAGTTGAGCTGTTTGCTCGGATACTTCTCGACGGCCTTGACATCGGCTCCTGTGGTCAGCAGAAGCCCGGTGGCCATCATACACACCAACAGTCCTGAAACTACCTTTTTCATGTTGCACCTCCTCGTTAAAGAAAAAGTATTTTCCCCCGATGCACTATGCTAATGGGGGCCACCCTCTTCACACATGAAACCCGTCTCATCATCGTCGAAATTTGATGGCTTCTGGATTGTATCCTCAAAGATCCTGTCCGCTCTTTCGCCGTTCTCCTAGCTGGTGCCCTCAGTCGATCACCGGTTTTCAGGGGTGACCGCTGTACAAGGAACCCCGTTTTGAAAGATCAAGAGCTGATACCCAAACCCCTCAGAATGGTCTCCACTCTCTGTTTGCTCAATAACCGGTCTTCATTTGATCTCGGCAATTCAATGTTCAGAGTACCCTTGAAGCCAATACCCATGAGCAGTTCGAAGACCTTTCGAAAATCAATCTTTCCCTCCCCAACGGGCAAGTGACGATCGAGATATAAATCATTGTCACTTATATGGGTGCTGACGATCCTGTCCGGAAAGGCCTCGATGAAAGATTTCGGTCCTCCCGGGAGAAGGCTTGCATGGGCAACATCGAGGGTGAGTCCCAGGTATTTTGTACGTAAGGCCTCAAATACCCTGGACAGCTCCTCTATGGTTACTCCGAGGTAAGCGATTTCCGCATCTTCGTGAACCTTGTTCATATTCTCGATTCCGATAGGAATATCGTATTTCTCCGCGAGCTCAACAACGGGGGTAAATGTTTGAATAAGGCATCTGAAAACCTCATCCATAAACAGACTGAAGTGGTAGCCGAAGTGGAGCACCAGGTATTCAGCTTCCAACTGGTGTGCCAGCTCAACATATCCCAACAGATACTGTTCAGCGGCCTTTCGCACGGTGGGCTCGATCTCTGCGGAATTAACATAAGAGGCTGAGTGGAGGCCATACCGGAGGTGATACTTATCCCGTAACTTTTTGATGTTGCTGATACGTTCAGGATTAAAGGTGGGGAGAAAGTTCTTTGGATTGTTGCAGCTCAATTCCATCCACGGGAAACCATTCTCATGGGCAAAGGGAAAATATTCCTCGAGGGGTTCCGGGCCCGCGTTGAAGCATAGTTGCATTGTATCCTCCTCGATCCTTATGAAAAATTGGAACATATAATAGATTGTCGATTATCGACTATTATGAACGAAATTGTACCGGAAATATTAATCCAATCCTGAGTTTCTGCTACTATGGCCAGAAGACTCCGATATCTCTGGATTGGCCCAGTTTTGCCTGTAGAGAAGGAAATCAGTTGACTTTGACTGATCACCAGCTCTACCATGCATGGCGAAGAATCAACACGAGGGCGTTTTCGATCCTATCGCATCTCTCAGTGAGGCTTCAGTGCATAAGGGATTCAATATAAAGCCACAACGTGGTCCGCTCTTATATCGCAGCCCAGATAATATGTCAAGCCTTTTTTTGAGCAAAATGGGGTACACGCCGAGAGCCGGACATTTTATGTGAGCGTATTAGAAAGGATTGAAGCCTCGTTCTGAAGCGGAAAGGGTCTTCCCATGAGAAAGCAGAGGGGATTTTCTATTGGGTCTGAGCGGGAGCTTGAGCCAGGTCGGATTTGCTCTTGACAAAGGCGAGGAAGGTCAATTATTTTTCGAAGTCGATTGGTATCCCCAATTGCTTCATTTCTAAAAGGAAAAAAGAAGAATTAACGAAACAGATGATTTTTGAAGGGAAAATACAACAACAGGGGAGGTGCTGAGGAATGTATGAACTTGAAATCATTCGAATAGCGGAAAAACTGGCAAGGGAGGTTATGGGAGTCAAGGCAAAAGATGAGGCCCTTGTGATTACCGATGTGGCTAAGATAACGGTGGGGAGGGCTTTTACGTTAGCGTGCAGAGCCCTTGGAGCCGAAACCGTCATGGCTCTCATGCCTTTGACCGGGGAGCACGGAAATGAACCGCCAGCAACGATCGCAGCAGCAATGAAAGTAGCTGATGTCGTTTTTGCTCCGACAACCCATGCGATTACCCATACGAGGGCTCGATTGGAAGCATCTAAAGCGGGAGCCAGGGTTGTCATTCTCAGGGGTGTCGATGAGGATATGATGATAAAGGGAGCAATGACCGTTGATTTTCAGGAGTTGAAGGCAAGAACCGAAAAAATCGCTCAGGTCCTTTCTGATTCTGATGAAATCACCGTGACATCTCCTGCTGGAACAGATGTGGCTTTCAAAATTTCCAATAGAAAGGCTTTTTCCCTTGACGGCTACTTTCATGAGGAGACCGGTTTCGCAGCATTGCCGCCGGGTGAAGCCCCCACGTGTCCATTAGAAGGTACGACAAATGGAACTATTGTTTTTGACTATTCCATGGATAGTCTTGGAAGGTTGAGCACGCCTCTTGCGCTCAATGTGCAGGACGGCAGAGTTGTCTCCGTTAACGGAGGGACCGAAGAAGTTCACGCCATTGAGCGGCTATTCGAGCGAGATCAAACCACTCGCAACATTGCGGAATTTGCGATAGGAACGAATCCCAATGCCCGCTTAATCGGAAATCTGGCAGAGGATAAAAAGCTCCTTGGTACCGTCCACTTTGCCATTGGAGACAATGAGTCCCTCGGGGGGCAGGTTCAAAGCAGCGTACATCTTGATGGTCTCATGTTAAAACCCACGGTGATCGCGG
>CAYFXL010000018.1:0-29711 GCA_964346945.1 uncultured Syntrophobacterales bacterium | reverse complement strand
CCTGAGGGAGGCTAAATGTTCTATGGGCTGATGCGTTGGTCCGTCCTCCCCCAAACCGATGCTATCATGCGTAAAGACATAAATGACCTTTAGACTCATCATGGCGGCCAAGCGAATGGCCGGCCGCATGTAATCGGAGAAAGTCAGGAAGGTGGCGCCATATGGAATCACACCACCATGGAGAGCCATGCCGTTGATAATTCCTCCCATGGCGTGTTCCCGGACGCCGAAATGCATGTTGCGCTGATCGTAATGATCGGCCTTAAAGTCATCTACGCCATTGATGAGGGTTTTGGTCGAAGGAGCCAGGTCAGCGGAGCCGCCCATGAAGGTGGGTAAATTCGGTGCAATGGCGTTGATCACCGCACCGGATGCCACCCGGGTCGCCATCCCCTTGGTGTCGACAGGGAAGGCCGGAATATCCTTGTCCCAGCCGGAGGGCAATTCTCCGCTCAGCGCTCGCTTCCAATCCTCAGCCAATTCAGGATATGCCTTTTCGTATGAACGGAAGCGGACGTTCCACTCGTCCTCCCATTTCTTTCCTTGTTGAAGGATTTGACGGAACCGGGCCAATGCTTCCTCGGGGATGATAAATGTCGGCTCAAGGGGCCAGCCGAGATTTTCCTTGGTCAACTTGACTTCATCGACACCCAAGGGTTCGCCGTGTGCCGCTGCCGTGTCCTGCTTATTCGGGCTGCCGTAGCCGATGTGCGTTCGGATAACAATCAATGAGGGACGCCCGGCCTCTTCTCGTGCCCTCCGAATCGCCCCTGCTATTGCCTCCAATTCGTTCCCGTCATCCAGTTGCTGCACGTGCCATCCATAGGCAACAAACCGTGCTGCCCGGTCCTCAGTAAAGGCGAGATCGGTGCTTCCCTCGATGGAAATACGGTTGTCGTCGTACAGGTAGATCAGCTTGCCAAGCTTCAAGTGCCCGGCCAGGGAAGCGGCCTCGTGGGAGATGCCCTCCATGAGATCGCCATCGCTGACAATGCCGTATGTATAGTGGTCCACAATGGTATGGCCTGGACGATTGAAATGGGCTGCCAAAAAACGCTCGGCAATCGCCATGCCGACGCCGTTGGCGAAGCCCTGTCCTAAAGGGCCGGTCGTCGTTTCTACGCCCGGCGCGAGGTATGATTCCGGATGGCCGGGGGTCTTACTGTCCCACTGGCGAAAGTTCTTTAACTCCTCTAACGGTAAGTCGTATCCAGTCAGATGGAGTAAGCTATAGAGCAGCATGGATCCGTGGCCGGCGGATAAGACAAACCGATCCCTATCAGGCCATTTTGGATTTGCGGGGTTAATCCTCAAAAAGCATGTCCAAAGCAGATAAGCCATCGGAGCCGTGCCCATCGGCATGCCGGGATGGCCGGAATTGGCCTTTTGTACTGCGTCCACCGCCAGCATGCGGATGGTATTGATGCAGAGTTGATCCAATGCGTCTTGTCTCTCAAGCATGAAAGGCCTCCCGAAAGCATTGACGAACAAATCGTTCAAAATTTACTACTTAATACATGATTCCATTTTCAAATGCTACATTTTTTTACGGTTTCCTGACACCGAGTAATTCAAGCATTTTCCGTGGATCAGTAGTGGGAAGCTTGCAACTGTAATTGAGACAGACATAAGCAGTCGCTTTACCATCGATGCTCGATTGATTTTTCGTATACTCTGCAAGCCGGATGATCTGCGGCGATTCTTCTGCACTCGACCGAAAAAGTACAACCTTGTTGGGGACAAAGTGTGTTCTGAGGGCCCGTACCATCGCTTTTGTGTCTTCAGCGCCCGAGTCCCCGGCGACAACCACCTCATAAGAGGGGCCTACCGCAAAGTCCACTGAAACCATCAATTGGGTATAGGCTAATGGGGATTGCTTGACAGCATTGGAAAAAGCACGCCCGATCGTTATCGCTTTCTCCTCGAAATCGGTATTTGCCGTAATCCTTCCCAGGCGAATCAGGTTTAGTGCCGCAACTGAATTCCCCGATGGGATTGCCCCATCGTAAATATCTTTCTGCCGCACGAGGAGTTTTTCGGCGTCATCTGCGGTGAAATAGAACCCCCCCGCCTGATCATCCCAAAAGTATTTCAACAAATCATTATTGAGGTTCAGCGCATTTCTGAGATAACGCACATCAAAGGTGGTTTCATAGAGCTCTAACAACCCCCAAATCAGAAAGGCATAGTCATCCACATAGGCTGGCAAGGCAGCCTCACCGTCGCGGTAACGGTGCAATAGTCGACCCTCTGAGGTTCGCATATTCTTGAGGATGAAATCCAAGGCCTCTTTTGCGGCTTCCGCATAGTGGGGTTCCTCGAGGACCCTTGCCCCTTTGGCCAGGGCGGCAATCATCAGCCCGTTCCAGTCCACCAGAATCTTGTCGTCTTTATGAGGATGGATCCGCTTCTCTCGAGCGGCGAAGAGTTTCCCTCGGGCATCTTCCAGACGCCTTCGCAAGTCTTGCTCGGAAATCTCCAGACGAGCGGCAATCTCACCGACGGTCCCATTTAAGTACAGGATATTCCTTCCCCTTCTCTTCCCCGTTGCCTCCTCGTGAAAATTCCCCTCCTTCACAACAGTAAAAACCTTTATGATCAAATCGGCCTCCTCAGCCGAGAGGACCTTTCGAATCTCCTCCTCCCTCCACAGATTAAACTTCCCCTCTTCCCCTTCACTTTGGGCATCTTCTCCAGAGTAATACCCCCCCGTTGGTGCCCTCATATCCCGAAGAACGTAGGTAAAAATCTCCCGTGCTGTTTGCCCGTATTCAGCATTGCGGGTTGCTTGATAGGCCTCCGTGTAAGCCATTGCCAGAAGTGCTTGGTCATAGAGCATCTTTTCAAAGTGCGGTACCAGCCACAATTGATCGGTGGAATACCGA
This sequence comes from uncultured Syntrophobacterales bacterium, assembly GCA_964346945.1. Lineage (GTDB taxonomy): Bacteria > Desulfobacterota > BSN033 > WVXP01. The sequence goes on along the minus strand of CAYFXL010000018.1, from coordinate 26,826 downwards.
TGAAACCCAAATCCCAGATGGTCATAAATACCTCCATTTCGCATGGCTTGGAGGGTCTTTTCCACCATCCGGAGGCTTTTCTCGTTACCGGTACGTTTCCAGTAGCGAAGCAAGAAGACAAGGTTGTGCGGGGTCGGGAACTTGGGGGCACTGCCGAAACCACCGTATTGCTCATCAAAGCGTTGGGCGAGCTGTTCGTATGCACTTCTGAGGGTGGATTCTCCCAGTTCCTCGCCGGGCGCATATTTCGATCCCCGCCCGAGAGCACTGGTGATCTCATTAGCCGATTTTACTACTTCTTCATGTCTCGTCGCCCAGATCTCTTTGATCCGGGGAACCAGGTCCACCATTCCTATTCTGCCGGAACGGCTCTCCTTTGGGAAATAAGTTCCGGCAAAGAATGGTTTTTTGTCCGGTGTCATAATGATGGTGAGTGGCCATCCACCACTACCCGTCAACATTTGGCAGGCGGTCATGTAAATATTATCGAGATCAGGTCGCTCTTCCCGATCCACTTTGATAGAAACGAAAACCTCATTCATCAATCCAGCTACCGCCGAATCCTCGAATGATTCGTGCTCCATCACGTGGCACCAGTGGCACGTTGAATATCCGATGGATAGGAAAATAGGTTTATTTTCCCTTTGGGCCTTCTCGAATGCCTCTGGTCCCCAGGGGTACCAATCAACGGGGTTGTCCGCATGCTGAAGTAAATAAGGGCTCTTCTCGAATATCAGGCGGTTATGACCCTTTTCAGGGGGGATCCTTAGCCGATCTCTTTTCTGCTGTGCATCGTGCTTTCGTTCCATTCCTATTTCTCCAATTTCGTTACCCGATGCCCGATGAGCTCCAGGGTAGCTTCCTATTGCTATACCCACAATGGCCAAGGCGAGGGGTAACCCAGTCAAGACGTTTATTCTTTTATTCTTCATGCACTGCGCCGATGCATGGTCCAATTGACATCATTCTCCCTTTACCATATCATTTTCGTAGTGCAGCCATCAACGCGATGGTCCTGGAAAAACCCTTGTGAGGCTTTTAGAAACACTTGCCTCAGTCCTTAATCATAATCCACGGATGTGAATTGATCCTTGACCTAGATCAATAAGAATCCCCTTGTCGGGTTTTCCTGAAATTTCTTCTGCGTATTCATCGTAGGGTTACGGCTCTTGTTCACCCTAGCCGTTGGATGTCAGTTGGGGCATTTGTCGTCGTCCTCTGCAGCGAAGGGTTTGTGTCGCGCGGGGAACGCTTCGCCAATTGCCCAACCTATTGTCCGGAGATTTTTGAAAATATAGCAACGAGGCGATTTCAACCCTCGTGTTGAGAGAGAATCATAGGGGTTAGACGGTTATGAGCTCTTGGTGGATCGACGAGCCCATGGTCTTGGGGAGTAGTAATCCTGGGATCAGTCAGCTTGAGAAACTCTACCAGGAAGGGTTTAGAACCATTATCTCGTTTCTCGATGAGAGGGAGCAAACTCCCAACTATGACATCGGAAAAGTGAGAGCACTGGGGTTTAAGAGGTATTCGATTCCTGTAAGGGACTTTTCAGTCCCGATGCTGGACGATTTCAAAATCTTCTTAAAAGCGGTGCATCGGGCGTTGGAAGAGGGCAAGGTTTTGGTCCATTGTCAGGCTGGACTTGGAAGAACTGGTACAATGGCCGCAGCCTATTGGATTGGCAAAGGCCTATCCGTTAATGAGGCAATCAAAATGATTCGAAGGTCAAATCCGAGTGTTGTCGAGACCGACGAGCAAGAAAATAGTCTCTATGAACTGGAAGCATTCATTTCTTCATGGGGTTGTAATTCTCAATGACAATCCCCCTTTTCGGGCATGGACTTATCATCTTCAGTGAAAACCCTCATCTAACTCCCTCCCAGCAAAAGAATCCTTCTGAAATCCACCTCAACGAGATTTTTGAATAATGCCTGAACAAACCGCGGATTTTCACTCAAGCTGTATTTTCCCTCTTTCCACTCAATTCAATCTGTTTTCGGCCTGACTGATTTCAATCCCAAGGTTTGTGAAAAAAGTTTATAGTGTTATCAAAAATTGTTTAGATTCATCAGAAAGATGCCAAATTTTCATAAGAATATCAGACAGTTATGTACATTCCAGATCTTGGCATAAAATATGCAATTTTGGTAAATCTGGTTCAGTCAGCAAGACAATAAGGAACTGCGCAACTGAATTTTCCCCGAATATCTGGCTCTCATCGTTTCAGGCCGAGACGTCAGTGTATATGCAAAAACGGGAGAGACGGATAAACCACTCGGCGCACGAGGAACCGCACCGCAAGGAGACAAACCATGAACAAAGGGGATAACGTTATCTCACCCTCTATGGATGAAGAAGAACTCAGTGTAATGAAAAAGGCCGTAAGTATCATTAAGACGATGGATATATACTGCGGCAGACCAACCGCTGGCTATCAAGTAGTCAGAGCGGGGTTGGATATTACCTTTACCCCGGACTTGGATAAGGTACATACGTTAATTGATGAGTACTATGATGGGCAAAGACCTGAATCCCGCGAGGAAGGGGAGGATTAGGATGATAGTAAAGCGAGATAGGAGGCGAGGGAGAACAAAAGGGGTTTCTGCGGAGGGATTTATGGGCTCTACAATAAAAGGAGCAATCAGGCTGAGTGTGTTTGCCATTATAGGACTTTCGCTGATTGCAGGATGCGCCGGGCCCCGTTGGACAGGGGTAAGCGACATCAAGAGGAAAGAAATGGCACCAGAACACGATACGATACGTATTAGTTCGAGACCCTCTGGTGCAAAAGTCTTTGTGGAGGAGAGGTTTGTTGGTCTTACGCCTCTTAATGTCGAATTGAGCTTTAGGAGAGTTAAATGTTACCGCGAAAATATGCTGATGGATGGGGATAAAATCCTTGAGAGAAAAAGACTCGACTATCGTATGGAGTACATCCCAGAATACTACGATATCAAAATATACAAACGTGGATACACAGCACATTTCTTTAAACACAAAGGTGATAACCAAGACACAAGGTATCAGGCCAATGTTGTTCTTCGAGCCGAATAGCCGCTACAACACTGCATGCGTGGTGCGGCGGAGCTCAACTCGATAAGGAGGTGAGGCAAAAAACGCCTCGGTAAGGAAGTATGCGCCTCTGTTAAAAGGCAGGTTCAGCAACGAAGCTGTTTTTCTTCGTGATTATGGCCGATGATTTCCTCCCCAGTCCACATAATCCCACCTTCAAAGGTATCCAACGAAGATTTTGTTAAATTGTGAACAAACGGTAAAGGTAAACATTCTTCATTGACACGGGAATATCGAGCGTTGAACAGGAATATCGATTCTGCTAAAATCGCATTAGTTTGTGATTGGGGAAATCACTGTGGGCGGGGTAGATTCTTATGAAATTCTGGGATTGAGAAGGAAAACCACAGAACCCCAATCAAATCAGCCTGCCGAAAACGTTCACTCAAGTACCACGAGGTCACGAGAGCAATAAGATGGAGGAAGCTTTGCTGGGAATGGAGGCAATGGAATGCTTGAAATCAAGAACCTGATGGTATTCTACGAAAATGCGATAGCAATCAATAACGTCAGCATGAGATGTCGCCCGGGCGAGATCACGGGGGTCCTTGGTGCCAACAGCGCCGGCAAGTCGACACTCATGTATACCATTTCGGGGATCATATTAGATGTAAAGAAGAAGGAGGAAATGAGGGGAGGGGAGAGGATAACGGTACTTGGAAGCCTTCATTATGACGGATTGGATATTACCAATATGAAGCCGAGCGGAAGGGCGAGGAGAGGGATTATCCTTTGCCCGGAGAGGCGCAGGATTTTCCCCGAAAGCAGTGCGCTGGAGAATCTGAGAATAGGGGGCTACTTGGCAACAAGGGCGCAAGCGAGGAAAACCCTTGATTACGTGTTCGCCATCTTTCCGGCCCTCAAAGAGCTGAAGGGGAGGGAAGGGGGCTTCCTCAGCGGGGGTGAGCAGCAGATGCTCGCCATCGGGAGGGCTCTCATGGCTCAGCCCCGGTTGCTCCTTTTGGATGAACCCCTTCTCGGATTGAGTCCTCGGGTGGAAGGAATGCTTGCCGAAGCAATCAAGGATATCAATAAGCAAACGGGAATTACCATAGTAATCACGGAACAGTATGCGAGGCCGATCCTGCCCATTATTGATTACGGCTATGTGCTGGAGAATGGGGGAGCGGTCCTGGAGGGAGCTGCGCAAGAGCTCATGGAAAATCCCGACGTAAAGTCAGCTTACTTTGGACTGTAGCTTTCCTCCGAACCCCACCAACAGTTCCCGGTCTCACAATCAGATCGTTTTGCCGCCGCGAGCTATCCGTCTTTTCTCTTCATCCCTTATTTCACGCCTCAAGAGCTTTCCTACCTTGGATTTGGGGAGCATATCTCTAAACTCTATGTAACTGGGTATTTTATATGACGCGAGCCGTTCCCGGCACCATCTGATCAGTTGGGGTGCGTCTACACCCCTCGCATCTTCCTTGAGCACGACCATCGCCTTGATGCGTTCCCCAAACCTCTCATCGGGGATACCCACAACACATGCCCCTATTACTGTTGGATGATCTTGTAATACCGCCTCGATCTCCGAGGCGGAGATCCTGTACCCTTTATACTTTATGATATCCGCAGACCTCTCCACATAGTAAATCTCTCCCTGTTCGTCCTGTCGGACATAGTCTCCCATTCGGTAGTAGACCGTGCCCTCTATCTCCACATAGGACCGAGCCGTCTCCTCCGGTTTTTTCCAATAGTTCTTTATGGTGTAATCCGAGGTTACCAAGAGCTCACCCGTCTCCCCCATTGGCACCGACTCCAAGGTATCAGGGTCAACAATTTTACACGTTCTGCTCTTCAGGGGTAATCCGACTGACATCGACTCGGGTTCCCTGTCCAAGCGACTATAGGTGACATGGCCTGCTTCCGTTGAACCGTATACTTGATAGATTGGTATGCCGAAACTCTCCTTCCAGCGGTTGTAGACCTCGATGGGGAGCACATCGCCACCGCAGTAGCAATAGCGAAGCGAGCTGAGATCGTATCGGTCTAACCTATCGTTCTCCAGGATCATCCGATAGAGCGCTGGCACGCCGAGCAACCATCTTACATGATATCGATGGATGGACTCCAGGATGGCATCTATTTGAGGCACCGGCATGAGAATAGTCTCATTGCCATAATTGAGTCCTATGGCCATCAATAATCCCAAAGCCATAATGTGGAAGAGGGGGTTTACCGCGATATAGGTATCCCTCCCCTCTTCGATATACCCTCCGGCCACATCATCGGTTATGTCGTTGACATAGGAGGCCATGCCAATGTGATTGCCGGGTACTCCCTTGGGAAAGCCAGTGGTTCCACCGGTGTAGAGGATATAGGAGAGGTCCTCCCATGGATCGATTTCCACTTTGGGATGTTGCGGTGGGTGCTTCAGGAGGTTCTTAAAATGGTACACATTGCTACCCATCCCTACGGTACCTTGGGGGATCTTGTCAAAGAGGGTTCCCACAGCGCGCTTCCAGAGGGGGAGGAGATCAGCCAGGTTTGTAACAATGGCATTCCTCAGGCATGTTTTGGGGAATATCTCCTGTACATAGCAGAAATTCGTATCTTGGCAGATGATCGTTTCAGCGCCGGCGTCGTTAATCATATATTCGATCTCATACGAGGTATAGATGGGGGATACCGGTACCGCAACGGCTCCCAGTTTCTGAATCCCTAAAAACGCGACGACCCACTGCACACAATTTGCAATGTAAATCATAACCCTATCACCTTTAGCCACACCCAGGTGATTGAGGGCGCCAGCAAATCTATTGATGAGATCCTTCAGCTTGGCATAAGAGAAGCTCTCACCCAGATAGACGATAGCCGTCTTATCGGGGTATTTCTCGCAGATGTGTTCAAATCTCGTGAAGGTATTCTCCTCTCGATCTCCTCTCACCTTTTTCTCTCTCCTTTATATGCCAATACTCGTTTACCAGATCACTGAAAACCTCGAAAAAAGAAGCTCTGACCGCGAAGTAAGATTTTTTCGTTCTAGAGTCTCATTCGTCTATGGAGAAAATCCGTTGTCCCTGAGCGAAATTTGCTGGAGGAGCGGGGTACCCATCGAGGATGAACGTGAAGGGGAAAGCCGGTCCTTAGGGACCGGAAGGGGTAAGTATTCCCCGCCCGCGAGCCCCGAAAGGGTCACTCCGAAAGTACTGAAGCGAAGGGACAAGGGGTTTTCCCACAAGAACATCTTTTGAGCGGCGAAGAGCGACTTTTTCAGGGACTTCTTTATCATTTATCTTATTAATCGTCCACAGCAAGTTGGATCCCCATGAGGGTTATAAAAGACACCTTCCCGAAGATCGAACTCCCTGAGAAAGCAACCGCTCCTGGCTTTCAGTCTAATCCAGGGACTTCTCAGAGCCGAGGTATGCTCGTTTCACATTCTCATCTTCCATGACTTCCTCCGGAATGCCCTCGGCAATATTCTCTCCAAAGTTGAGTACCATTACCCTGTTGGCGACTCGGAAAAGCTCCCTCAATCTGTGTTCTATCATAACCAGGGTGAGGCCTTCCTTTTGCAGCCGTTGTATGAGGGGGACCATGCTCGCTATCTCGGTCATGCTCAAACCCGAGAAGACCTCGTCGCAGATGATTATCTCAGGCCTTAATGCCAGGCACCGTGCGAGTTCGAGACGCTTCAAATATCCTGTAGGGAGGGTGGAGGCCAATTTATACGGGACAAACGAGTCCCGCTCGAATCCGATCTCCTCAAGGATATCTATACCCACAGTGTCCCTATCCCCGAGTTTGCCTCCTCCCCTCCAACCACCAGTTCGCCTTGCCCGAGGAGAGAAGAGGGGAACGATAAGGTTCTTATACGCGGGCAAGCTGTAGTATGGCCGCATGATCTGGAATGTCCTCGTGACGCCCAGGTTTGCGATTCTATGGGGTGCTTGTTTGCTGATGTCCTTTCCCCTATAGAGAACTCTCCCCGAATCCATCCTTACGAAGCCCGTAATGCAATTGATGAGCGTGGTCTTCCCCGAACCATTTGGGCCGATTATCCCGAAGATCTCGCCTGCGGACACGGTAAAACTGACATCCACCAATGCCTGGACCCCGCCAAAGGCCTTCTTGACGTTTTTGACCTGAAGAATGGGCTCTGATCTCAAACCCTGACCCACCTTTCAAACTGGTGATATTTCCTCTGGGCGTATACCATGATTCCCTCGCTTCTGAACACGATGAAGGCCGTTAAGATGAGGGCATAAAAGGCAATCCTAAGGGTCCCGAAGGCCCGCAGCAATTCAGAGATAGGGATTAGGATAAAACATCCCAGTATGGGGCCCACTAAAGTCCCCCCTCCGCCGATTACGGTTGCGGCAATGGGCAAAATGGAGAAATCGAGGGCGAACTGCGATATGCCCGCCCACATATAGATATGAACCAGATAGGCACCGCCGAGACAACCGAGCGCGGATGCAATGAAAACGGCGATGGACTTATAAAGGGTGATGCTGAGACCAGAAGCTTTGACCGCCTGGTCGTTGTCCTTTACCCCGCGAAAAACCAACCCGATATCCTGATTGACCAATCTCCTCAAGCCAAAGAGCAAGAGGATGACCATCGCGATGATGAAATACTGTTCAACCCATCTGTTGGGGAAACTGGCCACCCCGAGAATACCCTCGGTTCCTCCCAGGATGTTCAATGCCTCAATGATTCTCTTGAGAACCAACGGGTACATGAGGGTCACGATGGCGAAGTAGACGCCCCTGAGGGGCAGGCCCGGAAGGAGGAGCAGGGTGCAGATCATTGCTCCGGCTATTGTCGCGATGGGGATGGTTAGGATCATCGGTAGCCCCAATGAAGTGTTGAGGACTGCGGCTATGTATGCACCAACCCCGATGAATAAAGCCCCTCCAAGGGAGACCAATCCCACGAAATGAGCTAAAAAGTCGAATCCGAGGGCAAGCAGTCCGTATATGCATGCGATAGATATGACCCGTTGCCAATAGGCACTGGGCATAACCAGAGGAAGGACCAGTATACCAATTATCAAGGCAAGCCTAGGCACGAGGAGATAACCCATCTCCTGCCATGAGGAGATGGCGTATATACCCTCTGTGCGCACTTTTATTCCCCGATCCAAGCGTTCCCTGCGCCGCTCTCCCATCTCATTCTTCACACCCTCTCCTCCAATTCCTTTTGTCTGCCGAAAAGGCCAGAGGGTCTCAAGATCAGGGTAATGATGATGGCCAGAAGGGCCACCACCATATGGAAGTGAGACGCAACATACTCTACGGTTATGATTTGGCCGAATCCGATCATAAAGGCGGCAAGCACGGCACCAAACCAGCTGCCGAGGCCTCCCACGATACAGACGGCGATGGCGAGGATCAAGACATTGTACCCGGCCTCGACTACAATGTTGCCAAGAGGGAGCAAGACAACCGCGGCCAACCCGGCCAGACTGGACCCGAGGGCCATGGCTACTAAGGCCATGATATCGGAATCGATGCCGAGCATCATGGCAGCGCGTTCGTCCTGGGCCATCCCCCTCAGGGCCAGGCCGATCTTATTGTAGTGGGTAAAAAGCCAGAGGAAGGCTACCACCACCATCCCTATCCCCACCACGATCATCCGCTGAAAATCGACAGGGATCCCGGCTATCTCGATGCTCCCCTCGATGAATACGGGGAGGGTATAGGTCATTCCTTTGAATCCGCGCCAACGTAACCCTTCCAAAATAGCCAGCCCGATGGCATAGGAGGCGATAATCTCAGAGGTCGCCATGCCCCTGACCCGGATCAACACGAATTGATAAAGAGCGGCGCCTATTACGCCTGTAAGGATCAAGGATAAGAGGATGCTCGCGATATAGTGTATGCCTAAGATGTTCACGAAACTCCAGACGATGAATCCAGTCACCACGTAGAGGGCCCCATGAGCGAAATTCGGAAGCCTACTAATTCCGTAGACCAACGTGAAGCCAATGGCCATTAAGGCCAGTGAAAAGCTATTTATTGTCCCGTAGATCAATATATGCATATGAGATGTCCATTGATTTGATTCTTATAGCCCTGTGAGGCTCAAACACAAACGGGCGTCATAGTCACGAAAAGTGGGGAGGGGTCTTCCCCCTCCCCTCTATGATAAGACTATGCTCAAGACTGGCGGATGCGGAACCATCCCTACTTCATCCATGGCGGGAGTTTGATCTTTCCCATGGCGATCTTCGGCGGAAAAACCACAACCCTCTTTCTCCCTTGCCACTGGAAGATTGTCCCCACGGCCCCTTCATCTGGATCAAGGCTTGGGATTACCTGGTGGCTCTTGGGATCGAATTTTATCCTCCCGTAGACCCCCTTCATATCGGTTTTTTCCAACGCAGCTACGACTGCGTCTGAGTCAAGGGAGCCTGCTCGTTCGATAGCATCCTTCAGCACGTAAGGACCCATGTAGCTGGTTGAGGTTCCATATCCCTCAGGTTCGATGTTCCACCTCTTCTTATAAGCCTCGAAGAACTTCATCGTCCAAGGCGTCGCATTGGATGGGGCATTGCCAGCATTGACTACGTTGGCCAGGGTGAACTCCCCCTTCCCCTCAGTCGCCTTCCAGAAGCCGGGTTGCTCCGCGGCCGCTATGATTGAACCAAAGGGCAGTGCTGGGATCTTTAGGTCGTACCACTGCTTGAGGAGGATGGATGTCTCCGGCATATCCATCCATATAAGGAGCACCTGAGCCTTTTGCCTTTTGGCTTTGAGGAGACCCATGGAAAAATCGGTAGTCCCGGTGGGATAGATCTCCGGCTCCCCCAGCACTTCCCAGCCCTTATCCTTCATGACCTTTGCAATGATGCCGCCCCCAGCGCGCGCATGGGATACGTCCTGAATCATGATGAACAGCCTGTTGAGGCCGTAATTCTTCTCGATAAAGAGAAGACTTGGAACGATCTCACCTCCAACCATCCATTTTGCCTCGCCGGTAATTCGAAATAAGTACTTATACTTCTCGTAATTTTCTGCGACCCGGGCGTGATATGCGGGGGTGAGGACGCCGGTTGTCAGGATGGAAACCTTTTTGTGCTTGGATAACAGATCCATGGCCGCCAAAGCCGCTTCAGAGCGCACAGGACCGCCCATAATGAAATCAGCCTTATTTTCCAGGATGAGCTTCTCTACCACGAGAAGGGCTTCACTCACTGGAACCCCGGGTTCGAGATCCCGGGTGTCAATCACCGCCATTTCAAAGGGGCGCTTCACACCGCCAACATTGACTCCACCCTCCGTATTTATCTCCTCGATAGCCAGCTGCATTCCGCGCTCTGCATCCCAGCCGTATAAGAAGGCTGTGGAGAGAGGTGCTCCGATGATAATTGGCTCAGCAGCATATGCCGCATTGCCAAGAAATGCGATGAGAACGACCATAGCAAGAAGAGCAAAAGGTAAAAACACGATCCTTTTCATGATTCTCCTCCTTTTATGAGAGTTACAGGCAAAGGAAATATCGGTTTATCGTTGCCATTTAACATTGTTCATCGTTAGACTCTCCGCTCTCCCAACTTTCGGCCTGTCCCTGCTCTGGAGAGATGATCAGGTGGAGGCGGAGGTCAATTCAATACGGTTCCACCCCCTCTCCATTGTAATCTCTTTCATCACCTCCTCCCTGACTAAGGGAAAGAACCGAATGCGTTTTGAGGTAAAAGATGCTTTCTTACCATTTATGATAGTCATTAAACATTCAGCATGGGGGTTAGCGGTGGAGTTTCAAAGCCGGGTTTCATTGAACGAAAAAGCATAGTAACCCAATTCGATTCTCTTTGCAACGGAAAAAAGCTCGATGACATCAACGTGCATCGTGAAGAAGTCGACAGTCATTTTCGGAAAAGGGATACCCTCATCAGCCCCTCGGATATCATTAAGCACGAGGCATTAGCCAATCCGCCCTTTGGAGCAATCTCAGATAGCGTGGGTGCAATCGGCCTGTTTTCCTCAATCGATCCGGCGAACGAGCTCCTCCAGTGGCTTTCTGGGAGTCTGAAGGGGCTCGGCTCCAGGCTTACCCAGGCAGACGAGAGCACAGACCGTCCGATCCCCGGGAACATTGAGCAAACCCTTGACCGTCGTTTGGTCGAAAAGGGTGTACCATAGCCCGGCTAACCCCAAGCTGTGAGCCATTATCAACATGTTCTGTATGGCAGCAGCACAGGCGTACTTGTATCCGTCTCTGCTGTCGCCAACAAACTGGTCTACCCCCGTTTTTTCGGGATCCCCTAAGACGGCAACGATGATCGGCGCCTCGAGCAGGAAGTCTATCTCATATTTCCCCAGCCATCGCCATCCAGACTTTTGGAGAGCTTCGTCCTTGCTTTTGAGACAGGCAGCGTGAAGTTGATCCTTGATCTCCTGGTTGGTCAGAATCAGGAATTCCCAGGGTTGATTGTTGGCTGGTGAAGGAGCCCAGGTTGCGGCCTCCAAGATCCCCTGCAGATCTCCTTCTTTGACCTCTTGGGGAGTGAATTTCCGACAGCTCCTTCGGTTCCGAATGGCTTCCCAGAGTTCCATGGTTCCTCCTTTCTATGATTGAGCAGTTATGTGGACTCGCCATAAGCAATCTTTTGATCAGTTACGTCATGGAATGTGAACGCGTGTTCGGTAGCACAGAGCTAAGTCATTTGAAAAACTCCCTTCCCATAACAGAGCCGTAGATCATTTCATCTCATCCTCGTATGTACCACAAAGTATGGCGATACGTCAAAGGGTTCGCGGTGAACTCGATAGGAAAGCCGTGAGGATTAAGGATTCATGAGGGATGAAAAGCACCTCTATCCGGAGACCACATGAAGATGTCCCATCAACAGCATTATGACAAATACCCTTGTTGGTTAGATGCCATACCACCCTTACGCACTAACTGAAAATTCCCAGCTCTACCTCAGGCAGCCGCGACCATGACTTAACCGAATGATTTTTTCCCAATTCCTTTCCGGTCGAAGTAATCCCACGATTACATTCATCCCAGATAGACCGCGGGAAAGCCTGAGAAAATGAGAGATATTTAAAGGAAATCAAAGATTTGTTGAGATCGTTGAATTAGAATGACTGTTTGCAGAAAAATGGGGTAAATAAGAACAAATAGCAGTAAACGTAATGTGTGATAATCACGAAGGAAGGGATTTGGGTTTTACATACATTCATGGTAATAGGTAATAAGAGGAGTAACCGAATGGCTAAACCATCCCTGAGGGTGGGGCGGAAAGCCACGGGGTTCTGAAGAGGAAAGATTGTAACCCTCTATAGAGATTCGGAGGAAAAGATATGGAGGATACTTTCGGATTTCAAGATAGAAGGGGCTCGAAGAGGTTGAAGATGATTTACCCAGCCATCTACATACGGTTTGACAACCAAGGAAGGCCATATGACCAAAAAATCTCGCGATCAATGAACGTGAGTCAAGGGGGGGTGAGGTTGCAGAGCAGCTTTTTGGTTGGTTCCGGAGAGGTGCTTGATATCACCATGGCCCTGGGGGAGAACTTGGTAAACTTCCAGGGAGAAGTGGTCTATGTGCGCCCGTCTGAACATGAGGGTTTTGAATTAGGTATTTCAATCAAGGATATCGAGAATGGGGACAATAATACCCTGGCCCGGTTTATTGATGATTTTAAGGGATCTGGACCGCGGTGGGATGCATAAACTCGTTCTTGCTTAATCCAGGTGATGATGAGGAGGGAATTCAGCTGATCTGACGGTCGAAAGTTGCTATTCCTGGACCAACGTAGTCGCACTTGGTACGTAAAAACCCCTGGTATTTCAAATCCATTTGTGGTAAACGACATAGTAGAAACAAGGCTCAATCATTTCCTGGGACTGGCGGCAGAGGTGCCCCCTCTATCGAGGGAAACGCCTGAGACCTTGCGGATAACGGCATCAAACCAGGGGCCGGGTTGTGAAGGGAAAAAGAGAGAGGAGGTGATTTCTTTAGAAGAATGCAAATTGCGAGTTGAGGGAAATGAAAACCGAAACAGAGAAAGAAAAGGAGGGCCTACTATGAGAAAAAAAGCAATAGGGGGGTTAGTTGTATTGTCATTTTTGATGGCTCTCTCTGGCCTAACCGGCTGTGCCAAGAATGCTTACTTCGGAGTGCCCAACAAAGCCATAGGGGTTCCCACCGAGTTTGGGGAGACTGAGGTGGCGATCGAGAAGGCGGAGAGATCCCCTGGGGCTCAATATGCTCCCGAGAAGATAGCCAAGGCTCAAGAGCTGGGCAAGACGGCGGTTGAGACCTATTGGGGATGTCGCACCAAGGAGGCGATGGCCATGTTAGCCGAGGCCCGCAAGCTGGCTGGAGAGGCGGAGTTGGCCAAGGCTCCTCCCAAGCCTGCTCCTGCGCCGGTAGCTGCAGCTCCTCCCAAACCGGAGCCCGCTCCTGCGAGGGTAGCTCCTGCTCCCGCTCCGAAGCCGGTAGCTGTTCCGCCGAAGCCCACGAGGATCATCGTTCTGCAAGGGGCGAAGTTTGGCTTTGATTCAGCTGAGCTCACTCCCGAGGCTCGGGCTATTCTGGACGAGCAGGCAGCGGTTTTGGAGAAGGAGGTCGATGTCAAGGTGGAGATTGCAGGTCATTCCGATAGCATTGGTCCGGAAGAGTACAATCAGGGTCTCTCTGAGAGGAGGGCCAAGGGGGTAGAGGAGTATCTCATTTCAAAGGGAATCTCCGCGGATCGTCTCAAGCCAGTGGGTTATGGGGAGTCGAATCCCGTTGCCACGAATGGGACAAAAGAAGGGCGGGCGGAAAATCGGAGGGTTGAACTCAACGTGTTGAAGGAGTAAGAAACCTCAACCTGGTAAAGAAATGAATTTGTCTTTGGCCCGACCGACCGCCAGCGTAAACAATTCGGTCCGGCCTTTACGGTTCATTGACATTTCACCCGAGATTAACAGCTCTGTCTTTGTTGAGGGACCTTAAATCGGGGTCAGTTGACCCTGATTTTTTTTGTACGCATCCCTTGATTCTGATATTATGAGCCTATGGGGCGGCTGGCAAAAAGATTTTCTGTCCTCTATTCATTCATTATTCCTGTCCCTGCTTCTTTTTCTCCTAAGCCATTGATATTTGAACCGCCAGTGTCAAACGAATCGATGGCGGTAATGTGTTTCTGCTCATCAAACGCGAAAACATAAGGTTCGTTGGGGGAAATACTGATCGGCCAAGATCTCAAAGCCCCCGGATGCCGTAAAAGGGAGATAGATACCATGAGGAAGGAGAAGCATGGCTTATGGCAATAGAGCTTTTTACCAATGCAGGGATAAGGGGGTGATAATATGATCAAAGCCTATATCTTGGTTAGTCTGGTTCCCGGACTTGAATCTAATACCGTGCCGCAGATCACCGTGCTCCCAGGAGTTCTAGAGACGGATTTGGTCTTCGGCCGTTGGGATATGGTGGTGCAAGGAGAAGCCAAAAGCATACCCGATCTCTCTCAGATGGTTATCAATCAGATGAGGGGGCTGCAAGGTGTCCAAGCCACCGAGACGTTGATAGGAGGAGTGATTTAGGATAGATTTGGATGAGGAGGAGCAAAAGTTTCCTCTCTGATAGATAAGGGGGCCTGGAACCGGGGGGTTTCCCCCTTATTTCGCTCAGCATGCTATTCTCTGAGATTGCCCTAAGATGAGGGACTTCTCATAGCTTTCAGGACCGATGCAGTCAACCGGAAAGAATTATCCTTTGCTGAAGGACTAATAATCTCCCAAAAGTCTGTGATTGAGGCATTGATTGCATTACTATTGAGAGGAAATCGTTAATGACATGAGTTGAATGGTCGGGATGAAGAAGCTTGGCAGACAGACGAAGGAGAGATGAACCAAATGGATATTCTGCCTTTGGGCTCATCGTAAGCATAAGGTATCGAAAGTGCCAAAATGCACGCAGTCAAACGAGGTGGTGATCCATGGAAAAAGAGGAAAGCTCTCTCAAAAGGCATGGAATGAAGATAGCGATGGGAGTTATGTTTTGTATTTTGATCCTTTTCGCGGGAATGTTGTTCTCTATCAATTATAGACTTGTTCATTTTCAGGCAAGCATAGAAAAGAGAATTTCTGAGCTGGAAAAAAGGCAAAGTTCGATCGAGCAAAGCTTGGGTTTTCTCAAAAATATTCAGCCTGGAATTGAAGTCCTTGACAAGTTTGGAGAAGCTCTTAAAGAGAAAATGAAGGTTATGCAGGAGGCTTTGGAGAGGTTTATCGAAGAACTTTCAGGGTCGTTCAGCACTGAACAGAAGGAAAGAGTGAAGAAGGCCCTCGATAAGGTCTTTCGCCTGTGGAAGGCATTTGGTGAATTCGTGGAGGAGCTGGAGGCTGAGAATCGAGAGAGAAAAGAGGGAGGGCAAGGCGAGGGCGGGAAGGATTGAGGGACGGGATAGGGAGATGGAGGGAAAAAGGCAAGGGAATGAATTTCCAATACACGTATTGGTGCGGCGACAGTCTGCCTGGGGCCATCATTGGTTTGAGACAGGCCGGAGTGAAATCGGAATGTAGTCCACTCTTGTTATACGGGAAAAAGTGTAGGTCCTCCTCAGGTTGAGTTAAAATCTAAGCAGATCCGGAGACAATCGAATTAATTCCCCGGAACATGGAGGTTCGAAAATTCAATATCCTCAGAGCCGAAGGGAAGGAGCCATGAAAATCCATAAACTCCTCGTCCTTTTTGTCCTCATGGGCCTCATGACCATCCAACCTCCTTCCGCATCCGCTCAGTTCAAAGACATCCTCAGGGGTATCAGGGAGGCTTTACGGGGTGGAGAGCTTTCCGAAAGCAAGATCATCCAGGGACTCAAGGAGGCGCTCCAGATCGGCACGGGCAACGCCGTTCAGAATGTCTCGCGGGTAGATGGGTATTACAAGAACCCTGGGATCAGAATTCCGCTCCCCGAGAATGTCCGAAAGGTTGAAAAGATCCTGAGGGCCGTGGGATACGGCCCTCAGGTGGATGCCTTTGAGCTGAGCATGAACCGGGCGGCAGAGCGTGCAGCTCCCGAGGCCAAGTCCTTATTCATAGAATCGATTAAGCGGATGACCTTTTCGGATGCAAGGAAAATCCTTCAGGGCCGAGACAACGAGGCTACCCTCTATTTCGAGGACAAAACCCGTGGTCGACTCAATGAGCTCTTCAAGCCGATCGTCCATACAGCCATGTCCGAGGTCGGGGTCACCCGTTGGTATCAGGAACTCGATGCAAAGGTTCGCAGTATTCCTTTTGCAGAGAGGATGAGCTTTGACCTGGATGAATATGTGACAGGTAAAGGGCTGGATGGTCTCTTTTCCATGGTGGCGGAGGAAGAGCGAAAGATCCGCCAGAACCCCGCGGCACGGGTTACCGATCTCCTCAAGGAGGTCTTTGGCGACAAGTAGAGGGAAATGGGGATTGCCGGCTTATCAGCTTCCTCAAGGTTTCAGATCGAAATCTCCTCGGGGGCCGTATATCCAGATCCTCCCTTTGAACGTTAATGGGACAGATCATAATTGGTATAGAGAAGCTCCGTTGAATAGAAGTGACTAGTGAGGACTGCGCTCATCTCAGTTCCGATGAATAGGACGTTGCGAATTGTCCTTTTTTAGATCTCCGTAGAGTTCTCAGTACATCCAGCAATGCCAAGTCCTTGACTGAGGTGACGAATGGGGAAGCAGAGTTCCTTGAAACACCTTCCCGAGGATTGGGATAGGGCCCTGGCGGTCGTGGCCCACCCGGACGACTTGGAGTACGGTGCAGCCAGCGCCATAGCACGTTGGACCTCCCAAGGGAAACAGGTGAGCTATGTTCTCGTGACGCGGGGGGAGGCTGGAATCGACTCGATGTCCCCTGAGGATGCTGCACCCGTCCGGGAGGAAGAAGAGAGAAAAAGCGCCCGTCTGGTTGGGGTTGAGGATGTGGCGTTCCTCAGCTACAGGGACGGAACCATTGAATATGGACTTCCCCTTCGGCGAGACATAACCCGTGAGATTCGGCGACACCGCCCGGATATCATAATCACGTTGAATTATCACCTCGCGTGGAATGGCGCCGTGCTCAACATGGCTGATCACCGATGGGTTGGACTGGCCGTTCTGGATGCCTCTCGGGACGCGGGCAACCGCTGGATTTTCCCAGAATTGCTCGAAGACGGGCTAGAACTTTGGAACGAGGTTAGGATGGTTTGTTTTAGCGGGTCTCCACGGCCAACCCATGCAGTCGATGTTACATCGTTCCTGGATAGAGGTATCGACTCCCTTAAGCACCACCGTGTTTACCTAGCAAACCTGTCCAAGGCTTTCGACGCTGAGGCCTTTCTGCGCAAGAATGCGACTGAGACCGGGAAACGTCTCGGCTCCCGTTTCGCCGTGAGTTTCGAGGTCATAAAGATTTAGGAAGAATCCCCTCGATCCGAAGCCGGCCCTCGGCCTTCGTGGCGGCTTGGAACCTTCATGATCTGGATTAGTATTCTGGCTCGTAAATCGTTCCGGGAGTACGCAGGGACAGAAGGAGTCAAAGGCTCTGTGCTTAATAATGGGAACGGAGTGAACATTTCCTGAAGGGGCAGCCGGAATCAACAACGGGGCAGGGAAGAGACCGCCCACAGCTTAAAATGTAAAAAAAAGAGAGAGTTTCCAAGGATAAAAGTGTTGAGAAATTCATGTATCTCTCTGCAGCCTTGACAAAAAATGGCCTGTTCCATCATCAGGGGGGGTAATATGAAAATCACTCGAGTGGAAGTGATTTGTCTAAATGTGCCAGAGAAAAAGGACATAGCGGACAGTTCTCAGGATGCCGTGGTCGTTAAGGTTCATACCGATGAGGGGATTGTTGGAATCGGTGAGATCGACTCTCATCCTCCTATAGTAAAAGCGATTGTTGAAGCCCCCATGTCGCACCGTGATTCACACGGGGTAGCAGAGCTCTTAGTTGGCGAGGATCCTTTCGATAGGGAGAGGTTATGGCAGAAAGTGTACAAAAAGACTACCCATTATGGCCGAAGGGGGGTTGCGATTCAGGTCATGGGAGGCATTGATATTGCTCTTTGGGATATTATCGGTAAAGCCTGTAACAAACCTATCCACAAATTATTAGGAGGATGTTTCAGAAACAGATTACCAGCGTATGCAAGTGCCCTTTTCCCAGAGGATCCACGAGAAATCGTGAAAATGATAGTAAGTTTTGTAGAAAAAGGGTATAAGGGGGTAAAATTCGGGTGGGGGGCTTTTGGCCGAGAGGCAAACAAGGATATTGAACTCGTTAAAGCTGCTAGGGAGGCAGTAGGGGAAGAGATAAAATTAATGGTGGATGCAGGGGAACAATGGGATGCTTCGACCGCCATTGAAAGGGCAAAAAGACTGGAAGAATACAACCCATTTTTTCTAGAGGATCCTTTATCTCCTGATGATATTGATGGTTACGCGAAGCTGACGAAGGCTACAGCTTTGAGGATTGCTGCAGGAGAGGCAGAAACGACGAGGTTTCCTTATAGGGATTTGATAGAAAGAGGAAATGTTGATGTTATTCAACCAGATGTGACGAGGGTCGGGGGAATTTCCGAGGCGCAAAAAATAGGCTGGATGGCTTTTGATCGTGGGGTGATGCTTGTGCCTCATGTTTGGAGTACGGATATTCTCGTTGCTGCTACCCTTCAGTTGCTTGCGGCTATTCCCCAAGAGTCGCTCTTGGAATTTTGTGTCTCCAATTCACCTCTTAAAAGAGATTTACTTCTTGAGCCGTTTCAGATAGACAAGGAGGGCTTTGTAACAGTTCCGGAGAAACCCGGACTCGGGGTCGAGTTAAATGAGAGGATACTTGAAAAGTTTTCAAAGGAGTAATACGCTTTTCGAGTTATCCGAGGTCAAATTGCCTTCGGCAATTTCTTGTATCTCCAAGACGTGAAATGAGGGCACTGATGGAGCAGCTACGGGGGAGCTTAATAAAGGGAGGTGTGTTGATGCCTTGGGTGAGGGTTTGAAAGGAGGTTAAGGGAGAAAACAAGGGAATTTTTGAAAGGAGGGTGAAGGCATGAAAGAGAGGCTCATTGAAATGGTTAAGAAAGGCAACCCCGATAGGGAAATAATGAGGGAGCTGGGCATCAAAACGAGGTCCTCTTTGAGAAGAATGTACTACGATGCCTTGGTTGAGGCTGGAGAGATCAAGGATATCATGACGGAAAAGGAAGGGAAGAAGGCACGGCCTGAAAGAAGAGATTTGAAGATCGGGAAGAGGGGAACAGTTCTTCTGAGTAAGCTACTGATGGTGGACCAGCTTGGTTTCAAAATGGGAGATAAGTTTAGCGTTGCCAAAAGAAGGGATAGTATTATCCTGAAGAAAACACAATAGAGGGAGAGGATGGTAAACAACAACAGAGAGTCTACGGAGTGGTCGGATGGGAAGGTCTTTCCATTGGGCCCTTCATGAAAGGAGGGATCCCGGGGATCCGTTTTCCCCTCGGGATCCCTTGGTGACGTTACTCTCCCTTTTTTACTTCAATTCCATAACGGTTATCACGATATTTGGGGGAGCGTGCCAGGAGGGTTTAGAAGAAAGATTTGAGGATGGAGGGAGAAACATGAAAAAGGGGAAGGGTATCAGCAGGGAAACCCTTCGGGGTATATCCGAGGAGCTGACCGGGGTAAAGGTGGATGAAGATGAGTGGCAAGATATGCTCATCCGCGTAGGTGATCTCCTAAAAGGGGTAAGGGCCCTTGATGAAGTAGATTTAAAGGAGGTCTCACCGGCTTTTTCCTACAACCCAGGAGGAGGGCGAAATGCGGGATATTGATTTGGAGTCGCTTACCATCCATGGATTGTCAGAGCTCATACGAAAGAGGGAAGTCTCGCCGGTAGAGGTCATCAGGGCCACCCTCACGCGAATCGAACAATACGATGGGGAGTTGAAGGCCTTTATCACTATCCTGTCGGATGAGGCCTTGGAGTGTGCCGAGAGGGCAGAGGCATCAATTGTCAGAGGAGGCTATATCGGGCCCCTTCACGGGATTCCCATCGGGCTCAAAGACATCATCTACACCGAGGGAAGTCGGACCACCTGTGGATCAAAGATCCTCGCCGATTTCTTTCCGCGGGAGGATGCGACCGTGGTGACTCGATTGAAAAAGGCGGGAGCGATCATTGTTGGAAAGTTGAACTGCCATGAATTCGCCTTTGGAGCAACATCCGTCAACCCCCACTATGGGACACCGAAGAATCCGTGGAATGCTCGATGCATCCCCGGGGGTTCCAGTGGAGGTTCCGCCGTGGCCGTGGCGGCATCCCTCTGCTTAGGTGCACTGGGCACTGATACCGGTGGGTCAATCCGCATCCCCTCATCGCTCTGCGGCACTGTTGGTCTCAAGCCTACCTATGGACGGGTGAGTACCTCTGGAGTCTATCCCTTAAGCTGGTCCCTGGATCATGTTGGGCCCATGACGAAAAGCGTAAGAGATGCAGCTATCCTTCTCCAGTCGCTCGCCGGTCGTGACCCAAGGGATGCCAACTCGAGTTCTGAACCGGTCCCCGACTACCTTTCCATACGGGAGGATGTAAGGGGTCTTCGGGCAGGAGTTCCTTCGGACTTTTACTTCGAAAACTGCGATCCTGAGGTTCGAGATCACGTCATGCAAGCCCTGGAAGTCCTTAAAGAGGCTGGCGTCATCATTGAAGAGGTTTCCATTCCCCATTTGAAGCATGCGACAACGGCGGGCCTTGTGATTCTCCTGGCAGAGGCGGCCTCGCAACACGAGAACTATCTCAAGGGGAGCCAAAGCCAAGATTATGGGAAAGATGTCCGGGGGCTTTTGAAAAGCGGAACATTTGTCACGGCGACCCAATACATAAAGGCTCAAAGGGTTCGGTCCGTTATGCGTAAGGAGTTTCTCAAGGCATTTGAGCTGGTTGACGTCCTCATCACGCCAGGTCTTCCCGTGGTTGCCCCCAAAATGGAGCAGGATTCGGTTACCATATCGGGAAAGAGAGAGACGGTTCGGTCGGCCCTCACCCGCGTCATGCGACCGTACAATCTGACGGGGTTACCGGCCATTGTTCTCCCCTGTGGGTTTTCCAGGTCAGGGCTTCCCGTGGCCCTCCAGATCGCAGGGAGGCCCTTTGAAGAGACTACCATTTTGGCCGTGGCCCAAGCATACGAAGAACATACCCCTTGGCATGAAAAACGCCCATCCATTGAGGCCCCCGAGGGTTCTCCGCCTAACAACTCAAGGTGAGGAATCATTCAAGAAAGATCTCCATGCTCTATAGCCCGCCATTTATCACCATGGCCTTTGCCAATCTGTTTACCGTATCAAGTTTTGGTACCTTCTTCCTGTTTCCCCTCTTCATTACGAGCCATGGGGGCTCCAAGTCAGACATTGGAGTTATCATGGGCGTCTTCGCCCTCTCCTCCGTTCTCTGTCGTCCCTGGATCTCCGCTATGATCGATCGGATCGGTCGGAAGAGAAGCTACACCATAGGATGCATGATTATGGCCACCCTTCCAATCATTTATCTCCTCTTTCGAGGGGAGCTGTCCCATTTCTACCTTCCCCTCATTCTCGTTCGGATTTTCCATGGGGTAGGGTTGGCCATCTGTTTTACCGCTGCATTCACTTACATCGCTGATATTGTCCCTGAGGGCCGTTTAAACGAGGGGATAGGCATGTTCGGAATCACCGGTTTGCTGGGACTTGCCATTGGTCCCATTATTGGAGAGATGATAATCCGAGCATTTGGCTTTTCCATCTTCTTTCTTGCCGCCACAGGAATGGCTACCCTTGGACTGTTGCTGGCTCTTCTCCTTCCCGAATCATTCAAGTTTGTCTCCCATGAGTCAAGCCAGTCCTTCTTCTCGGTCCTCATAAGGAGAAGGCCCTTGACCGTAGCCGTGCTCGCCCTTCTGTTTGGGTTCGGTTTGTCAGCCTCTGGCAGCTTTATCTCTCCCTTTGCCAAGGAGCAGGATCTTGCATTCATCTCCCTTTACTACATTTGCTATTCTCTAGCGGCAATTCTAACAAGGGTATTCGGAGGGAGGCTTGCGGACAGGATTGGAGAAGATCGGATCATCCCCTATGCCCAAATCCTTACCGGGGGAGGCCTTCTGACCCTGATTCTCGTAGGGGGGAATGCGATCCTCGCCCTATCGGGTTTTCTGTCGGGCTGTGGACATGGATTACTCTTCCCATGCCTAAACTCCCTGGCCATTCGGGACCAGCCAATCAATATCCGTGGAAAGATCACCGGCGTCTTCACGGGCGGGATCGACACGGGGGCTTTTGTCGGGTCTATTATGCTGGGGTATATCGGGGAGTGGGCAGGCTTTCGGGCACTCTTCTTCGCAGCAGGCCTTGCACTCTTAGCAGGGCTCGGTGTTTACAAGTTTCACGGAATGGATGATAATTGATCGGTTGCTGGAAAGCGGACAGCTACTCTGCATCAGAAGTTTACCACCCTCGACGAAGCTTTTGATGTGATTTTCATCTCTTCACCTTGATCGATGGGAAAGAGGATTATCAGTGGTGGCAACTAACTGCTTTTCTATGCGAAAGGAGGGGTGAGGTAACATGGCTGTTTTTATAACAGGTGGTCATGGTCATATTGCATCGTGGACGGCCCACTTTTTAGCTAAGGAAGGGGAGAAGGTAATAATTTATGACACGCAACCAAGAGCTCCGGATTATCTAGGCGAGGTTTCGGAAAATATTACGTTCATCGAAGGGAATGTGATGGACTTCCCTCGTTTGACAGGGATTTTCCAAAAGCATGGAGATGAAATAGACGGAATAATACACACAGTAGCCCTCATGGGGGAATTCGTACCGGCAAACCCTCACGCTAACGTGAAGTTGAATATCGGCGGATTTCTGAATATGCTCGAGGTGGCAAGGATTTTCAATATCAAGAAAGTACTTTACACCAGCACTGGTGCTGTCTACGGAGCCGTAGAGGGGACAGTTTCAGAGGATAAACATCCTCCGAACCCTGCTGATCTGTATGGTGCTACCAAGGTTTCGTGCGAGTACCTGGGGAGCCAATATGAAAACCATTTCGGCCTTGATTTCAGAATCTGCCGAGTTTACTTCGTCTATGGACCGGGGAAATTCCCATCTCGGTTTATCAAGCTCTACAAGGTGGGTTTTGGGGCGTTGGAGGGCTTAAGAGGGTTGAGATTGGAAAAGGGGGCTGATCAGAAACTTGATTTTACCTATGTGGAAGATGTGGCCAGAGGTGTGATGCTGCTGTACAAGGCAAGGGATTTGAAACACAAAATCTTCAACATCGCCACAGGTATGGGCAACAGCGTGGGAACAGTGGCGGAATTGGCACAGAAGTATACGCATTTCCCCGTTGAGGTAGAAATCGGTCCCGGCAAGCTTATGCCGAGGAGCGAGGCATTGGATATCAGCAGAGCCGGGGAAGAACTTGGATACCAGCCACGTTACAGTTTGGAGGAGGGGATTCAGCTCTATGCGGACTGGTTGGGCAAGATGTTGAAGAAGGAATAGGTCCATCTCTTCTGGGTCCATGCGTTTGATGGTCGGCCAAATCGCGGTCGTTCTGAATCAATTTCTGTTGAGAGGCAGGTCATATTTGGTCTGCTTTTTGCCGATAGTAGTTAGGCCATAATGGTTTCATCAAACAGAGGAACCCCAGAAGGGCGATAGAGGCAAACCTCGTCCTGATTTGTTCTTCCTTGTAAGCAATGTTCTCGCTTGATATCATAGATTCATGTCTTGCCGGTATCCCGGAGATTCCGGCGAGTCTTCATTAGATCTTGAGATCATTGGGTGACGATGACAACGACGAGTCGAGTGAAAACCGTTGCAGTCCTTACCGGCGGTGGAGATGTCCCAGGCCTCAATCCCTGCATAAAGACCATAGTCTACCGTGGGGTTGAGGAAGGGATACGCGTCCTCGGGATCAAAAGAGGCTGGGCAGGGCTTCTCAACTACAATCGGGATGATCGGGAAAGCTTCGATGCCAATCTCGCTTGGCTGGATAAGCAAATGGTCCGCACCATCGATCGTACGGGAGGGACCTATCTGCACACTTCGAGGACCAACCCGGGAGCCCTAAGACCGGTGGACCTCCCGGAGTTTTTGAAGGGTAAGGTATCCCCCAGTACGGAAAAGGCGGACTTGACAGAGCATATCCTGAACAACCTCTCCAGTCTCGAGGTGGATATCCTCCTCCCCATTGGAGGGGACGATACTCTCGGCTTTGCCGAGAGATTACATCGGGAGGGTTTTCGCGTCATCGCGATCCCCAAGACCATGGACAACGACGTTTTCGGCACCGACTATTGCATCGGTTTTTCGACGGCCGTCACCCGGAGTGTGAACTCCATCCATGCCCTCAGAACTTCCATCGGTTCCCACGAGCGGATTGCCGTGATTGAGCTCTTTGGCCGTGAAAGCGGGGAGACCTGCCTGGTCTCGGCTTACCTGGCAGGGGTGGATCGGGCTATTATCTCGGAGGTGCCCTTCGACCCAAAGAAACTCGCCCGCTTGGTCATGGATGATAAGAAGGGTAACCCGGCCAACTACGCAATCGTGACCATCTCCGAGGGGGCCAAGATGATCGGGGGCACCGTGGTCCAACGCGGGGAGCCCGATGCGTTTGGCCATAGAAAGCTCGGGGGGATTGGCATAGAAACCGGAGAGGCCCTGAAGGAACTCACGGGGGAGGATATCATCTTCCAACAGCTCTCCTATCTCATGCGGAGCGGTATTCCCGATTCCCTCGATCTGATGGTCGCCGTCAATTTTGCCAACATGGCGATGAGCCTCGCCTTGAAGCGAGTCACGGGTCGAATGGTCGCCTTGAACAATGGGATTTACGCGGACATTCCCATCAGCACCATCACATCGGGCCAGAAGAGGGTCGATGTGTCGGAGCTCTACGATGTCGATCAGTACCGTCCTAAGGTCCGCGACGTCATGGGAAAGCCGATGTTTCTCTATTGAAATGAGGGGCAAATGGTGCGGAAAAAGGTAGGAATGAACGGAACTGATTAGACGGGGTAATTCCGGGAACTACCCCCCACATTCATTTCTTACACTCACTATTCCCTTTTCTTGATGACCACAATGGTGACATCATCTTCGAATTCTCTATCTTTCCCCTTGTGCCTGTGCACTCTCTCCATGACGGCATCAAGGACTTGTTGCGAACTCCGGTTTCTCTTGAGTTGTTCCATAAACTTCTTCTGGCTTTTTAGTCGATCAAAGGGTTCATTTCTGTCATTGAAACACTCAATCAAGCCATCCGTTTGAATAATGAGGAAGTCGTCTTTTCCAAAAGCTAAACTGGCTTCCGATATCTGAGGATCACCATCCACGGACATTCCGAGAGGGGTGCCCTTGAGTGAAATGAGCTTCCCTTCTCCTTTCTTGGCTTCATAGTGGATGGGGGGTACACCACCGGCGGACGCGATGGTAAACCTTGATCTCTCGAAATCATAAATCGCGTATAGAGCGGTGAGGAAGATATCATGTTCCGATACGCTGAATGACCTCTCATTCATTCTTCTCAGAATCGCCGCAGGGCTCAGGGATGCTTTCTTATGTTCATCAAAGAGCGTCTTTACCTGGATGGTCGCCAGTCCCGGCATAACGCCGTGTCCCACCACATCAGTAACCATAATCCCCAGGTGCTGGTCATCAATCTTATCGATGATGAGAAAATCTCCCGAAACCTGATTGCAGGGCTCAAATAAGAAGGCAATGTCAATTCGTTTATCCGATTCCGTGATGTCCTTATCAGGGAGCAGGGTCCGCTGGAAATGACCGGCCAGGGACAATTCGTCATTCATGATTCTGTTCTGTTCCTCTATCTGTTTCCGGGCGGCGGAGAGCTCATCCCTGAATGACTGGTCTACGTATAGGCCGCATTCGAAGTCTCTAAAATGCTCGATTATCGCCTTTGCCTGTTCTTTGTTCAGGACCGAACCGTGCTGAGGGGCTATCGTCTCTATATCGAAGCGTTCAAACTTAGTCATGGCATAGAGGAGTAACTCCTTTGCAGGCATGTATTCTTTATGAAACGATGTAATCTCTTGGAAGTAGTTTTCGCCGGCGTAAAGGTCCCAGTTATCGACCATCCCGCCAAAGATGTCACCGGAAAAGAGAATTCCATCCTTGTTGAAATAGGTTGCTATGGCGCCTGGTGCATGGAGATAAGGGGTGTGTACGAATTTCAAGGCGTAGCCATCTCCGAGTACTAATTTTTCCTCCGGCAGTTCATCGCAATATTCAAATACGAGATCTTCCCCATAATGGCGTAAGAGGGCGGACGTCCTCTTATGGGTGATGATTTTGCACGTTTCCTTTCCACGAGCTCGGATCGCATCCATTAACAGAGCGATGTTACCGGCCACATCGGGGTCTTGGTGCTGGACGATAATATGGGTGATATCCTTCAAGTCTACCAATTCTGCCACTTTACTGATCAAATTCTCGAAGTACAACACGGAGCCGGGATCAACAATGATTCCCTTCCCGTTGATCACGATCAGATATGAGTTACACTGAAACTTATCCCTTGGGTCATACGTCCCCACCCAATAGACGTGCTCCGAGATTCTCACGGCCTTATCGTAGTCCGGGGTTTTCATGTGCAGCACTCCGGGTCCTCCTTAAATGAAGAGGAGTCGATGTCCAGATTTGCCCCACCATCCCATCAACATTCTTCCTTGATATCATGTCTGAATCCGCGCGACCCAGCAAATATGGAGCCCTGGTCACCTTAACATTAAATTTTACCATGAAGAAACGGGCAAATCCAAAGGGGCCCTCCCATTTCGGGAAA
>CAYFXL010000017.1:0-30077 GCA_964346945.1 uncultured Syntrophobacterales bacterium | reverse complement strand
CGGGTCTGTTCGATTTTGATTGGTCGAAAATCGATGCCCGGTGCTTCGACGTTGCTCTTGCGATAACGTACTTCTGTACAACGTGGGAAGGGAAGGAAGATGGAGATCTTCAATTGGACAAGACGGCGGCCTTCTTACAAACGTACCAAAAAGGACTCGACCCCTGTCGGGGGGTTGGACCATTGGGTGAGTTGGAGCTAAGATTCCTTCCGCACATGATTGGCGCAAGCAATATGTATGTTTTGAACTGGGATCTGGACAATTTTTATAGCAAAAAAGTGAATGCCTATGAGTACTTACTCTATCTCCAGCATAATGTAAAACTGATGAGCTGGCTTGAGAAAAGAGAAAATCGAGCCCAATTAGAAAAGGCTATAGCAGAGTCGACGAGGTATTATTGAAAAGGGTTCCATCCGTTCGCTGAAAGGAATTATCGACCGGTTTCAAAGCTCGATCCTCCCGGTTGAACGGTTGGCGACCACTTCGAGCCCCAAACGTGGCCTGATGTTTTCAGATAGTGAAAACCCACCTCTTCGAGCGATCACTACTCCCTCTTCCAAAGCGGTTCGGTGGAATCGAGCCACATTTCGAATCGCCGAGCTTCTCGGAATCGAGATCAACTGGGTCCGGTGTTTCTGGGAGAAAGCGGGGCTCTGACGAGCGAAGAGGGATTACTTTCCTTTTTTTCTCTCAGAAACACCCAATTCCTCTTCCGTCTCCTCAACAATAGAGCGGAGTGTGGAAAGAACGTTATCAGGGAGCGGCTCTGGTTTGTGAGTTTCCAGAATCTGTCTCGCCTCTTCCTCCGCTCTCTGCGTTATACTGGTTCCCCCCGATTGCTCCCAATCCTCTCGCATTCTCCGGTCGATCAATCGAGGCTGAGACTGGACGGCCCTCATATGCTTGAGCGTGCTATCATGGCTGAGGAAGTCATTGAAGGCACCTACCTCCCGAATGACATCCACCGCCAGGGTCTCGTCATTTACGGGAATCCCCCTTACAACATGCTTGATCATCCGGGCGAATTCGTTATCCATAACCAGTTGCCCAAAGCTGAAGGTCATTCCCATTTCAAGCATTCCCAACCCGTATATCAGATTGGCCCCTGCCAATGCTGGTAATAGGCCGGTCAGGGTCTTTTCATGGGCGGCCTGACCATCAAGGGTTTTGCTATCAGCCTACCCACCGGCAACCCAGCTCGGCAGGAGGTAGTAACGGGCCATTTGTGCCACCGCCGCGTTTATCATTGCGCATTCAGGCGATCCCACCGACGCAGTCGCCAGCCTTAAGTCCATGGCAGTCGTCGAGCTACCGTAAATCACCGGCGCCCCTTTGCAGGCCAATTGATTGAGCACGATCCCCGACAGTACCTCAGCATTATGGGTAACCAGAGTTCCGGCAAGAGTGACAGGCGACGAACCACCAGCCATGGCCATTGACAGAATGTTGACCACCATGCCGTTCCGAGCGGACGCGATGATGATCTCGCAACAATCTTTCACCAATTTTAGAGGGCTGACCGGGCATGTGATGAACGAGACAATCGGACGCTCTCTCAGCTTGTCCTTGCCCCCGGCAATAGCAGCAGCCATCTTGACGATTTTTTCCAATTGCATACCATCAAATGGCCCCATAAAGCCGTGCTTGGAAGTGTTCGCCATCCAGGCTTCGGCGTTATGGAGTTGTGCGACCGCCTGCGGTACATCGTGGGCACCAACGGCTCTTTCATAGACGTCCACATCACTCAGGTAATCAACCATCAAAGCGGTAGCTGCAACATCCGCCTTTACCGAGGGTCGGACTTTGCCGGTATAGGGATCAATCATCTGAACCCCTTCACCAAAATTCGTGAACCCAACTCGGTTACTCTCCAAAACGATATCATTCTTCGGATTCCGTCCTGCTAGGTTAAGTTTTGGTGGAGCAGACCGGACCGCATCCTCCACCAAATAGGGGGAGATTTTTACGATTTTGTTTTTGGGGTCGACAACAGCACCACCGCCATCAAAGATGTCCAGGGCCTCCTGGTCTTCCACGAAAATCCCTGTCTTTTGGAGAACTTCCAGAGTAGCTAGGTGGATTTCGTAGAGCTCGTCATCGGAAAAGATATTCAGGCTGAACCCCCCACTCTTTCTTTTGCCAGCATGCACGTTTCTTTTCAAAGGCATACACCTCCCACAACCAATATTTTTCCCTCTTGTGTTGCCCGAGTCCGAGCAACTTCAAATTTCCTCCAATGGATCTGACTTCTCAGCCATCACCTCCTTCCTCGTTTTCGATTCTTCTTCTCCTCCCTCGGTGACCGGTGTTTTCAAGCATCGTTCCTACCCATCTGGATTTCATGGCCTTGAGAGGGACATCACAGAGATAGTGTCCCTCATGGTAGCTGATATTTTTCCAAGGCATCTACGAGCGTATACTAGACCCAATGGTCAAAATGTCAAGCAATTACTGGGGAAAATGAGCAATCGTTGCCAAAAACCGTTGCCGACACGCAATTTATTCATTCAAACGGCCAGACAGATTATTCTGGCAATTTTTGTTTCATCCCTTATAATGGGTATGGCGCTCTTCTAGCTTTCAGGTGAACTGCAAAAAAACTGTATGGGTGTTTCACTGGAAAAGGGGGTGATTTGACATGAGAAAAATCCTGACCCGAATGGGGGATGGGACCCTCGCCGAAATGAGCCGAGCTGAGCTGAAAAGGGACCTTGAAGAAGGAACTCGAGATGCCGCCGAAAAGGCCGAGGTCTCGCCGCTTGCCGAAGATGAATTGAAACATCTCTTCGATATCTTTGCCTTTCCCGGCAAATTCGCGAGCGTTGAACTGGGCAATGAAGTCATTCTCTCCTTTGACGGGGGAACGCTAAAAATCCGACGGCTGGGTGTGGCGACAGGGCGGATCCAAGCTATTCAGTTCTTTGAAAGAGCTTTGGGAGCCGATACTATGGAGTTGGCCCACATCGATTATAGCTATAAACAGATTAAACCCATTGCAGGGGATGAACAGCCGGTTCTCGAACAGGCACTCCTGGTAACAACGGTGCCCCTATTCTATGGGGCAATGCCCAACTTGGGCATCTACAGCCAGCCAGATGGACCTGTTCCAAACCCCGCTGAGCTTCTCCTTAAGGGAAAAATAGGAGAGGCCAGAGAGGCTCATGAAGAGGCTGTGGAACATGCCGTCAAGGACATGGTCTACGTGGCCACGAAGATGTACGAATCAGGAGCCGATGGAATCAACTTCGACACGACAGGCGCTGCGGGGGACCCTGACTTTCTGGCAACGCTGAGGGCCGCGAAAATTCTCAAAGAACAGTACCCCGACATGTGCATTGAATTGGGCATGGCCGGGGAGTTTATCCTGGGCATGCATGGCGAGATGAGTTATGAAGGGGTCCGTCTGGCAGGTCTCTATCCGCACGAACAGGTAAAACTGGCCCAGAAGGCTGGCGTCACGATTTTCGGGCCAGTTGTGAATACCAGCACCAGCCACTCCTGTGCATGGAATTTGGCTCGGACCTTGACGCTCCTTAAGCCATGTGTTGACAACTCGACCATTCCAATTCATGCCAATGTAGGCATGGGAGTTGGATCCGTTCCGGTCGTAGACAATCCACCAACTGATGTCGTCTCCAAAGTCTCCAAGGCTCTCGTTGAGATCCTTCGCCTCGACGGCTTGTAGGTTGGCGTTGGCGATCCGCTCGGCATGGCCGTTACTCACGCCATCGCCGCGGGTATGGGTGGCATGCGTGCTGCCGGAGATCTGGTAGCACGCATGCAGATGTCCCGTGGGATGAAAATTCGTGAGGCCAAAGCCTATGTTGCCGAAAAACTCGGCGTTTCCCCCTTGGAACTTTCAGACCCGGTAGTGATGAATGAGGTGAGGGATGACCTGCGGCTGGGGATGGTCCGAGAGTTACCGGGAATGGCCAAGGGGATTGAAGCGAAGTTTCGCATCGGAGAACTCCTCGGTATCGAGATCAATTGCGTCCGTGGATTTCGGGAGCGATCCGGCCTCCTCGATTGGCTCTCCTCAAAGCCGCCAACGTGACGAAGATTTATCTGTCGGTAAATTTCCATCCAAGGAAGCCCTTTTGGAGGGGGACTTAGAAAAGCTTGAAAAGACGGTCCGAGATATCCTCAATATGATGGTCCTGGGAGGTGATTCACCTTTGGAAACCGTCCCTGCATGCTTGGAGGAATGAAATCGGAAAAGAGGGAAGACGTTTACGGTGTGGTTTGTGAGGAAGGCTCACCTTCTAATAGTTGAGACCCCCATCGCCGCCGAAAAAAGGTGGCCGAGTATTTTTGCAACTTCCATTCTGGAATCTTGCAGTTCCGGCAATTTCCAAAAGACCACTTGTTTCGAAGCCAGCGAGCCGAACGGCTCTTTTTCGAATCACGAACTATCATCCTCTTATTACAATGGGTAATGATCTCACCGTAGTCGCCCTTGCCTTGAAAAGAACGGACACCATGGAGCAATCCCCGACGGGAAGGCCAGAGCTTGATTTTCTGAACGAGTCGAAAAAGGGGTATCTGCTTGCGATAATAGACTGTTTTGGGAGCTTTCTCTGTCACAGCTGTTATCCCGATGCCGACTGCAAGGGTGAAAGAACTGAACCACGGAGCGCTTCGCCGGCTG
The DNA here is from genome assembly GCA_964346945.1 of uncultured Syntrophobacterales bacterium. Lineage (GTDB taxonomy): Bacteria > Desulfobacterota > BSN033 > WVXP01. The sequence goes on along the minus strand of CAYFXL010000017.1, from coordinate 25,429 downwards.
CAGTTTGAGGACCCCTTCGCTCAAGGTTCGAGGCTATGAGTCTTAACCTCCAACCTAGTGCAAAAGAACTTCTTTGCTCTGCGACGTTTCTGATCCTGTCTGATGAACAAGACGTTCAAAGACGCTTTTTGGGTCTTAACGTCGGTTGGCGAGGAGTCCGGGAGTTACACCCGGCTACGCAGATTTAGAGTCTGCGTTGATCCTTCCGATCTACCCCCCAGGAGAGAGTTAGAACAAATGTCCGTACACTATAACACAAGTGAGACCAAATGAAAACCGGTTAATAAAACAAAAGGGAGTTTCCCAAGTTCTGGCAGAACATCGTTGGCCCCAAGCGAAATTTGCTGCAGAAGCGGGATACCCATTGAGGGTGAGCAGGCTTCGACCTTGAGCTCCATGCGGCCCGAGCCTTTCGGCAGTGAGCCACTCGACATGAGCCTTCAGCCCGAGCTCAGGCCGAGTGGCTCGTCGACATGTCTCAAGGCCGAACTGCTCATAGCCGAAGGCAGACCGAAGGGTTCAGCCGAACGGAAGGGAAAGGCCAGCCCTTACTGGGCTATGGGCGGGTTAGAAAGGCGTGTATTTTGGTTCTTAGCAGTTCGATGGCTGAGGAATATTTGCATCAATGTAAGGATGTGCTCTATACGGTTTCTGTTAATTGAAACGCGAATCAATAGGATTGGCGATGGTAATGGAGTCAATGTTCGACCTTGAAATATTTACCTTCCCCTTTTCTGCTTCTTCTCCCCATCTCATCTCTCAATCTTAACCATCAAGTCATCTCTGCTCCTAACTCCCTTCTCTCTTAGTAACCGCATCAATGCCTTCATTGACGTATTCCGGATACAATAAGCTGGCGTCACTGTTGGCCGCCTCTTCCGTGCTCCTCACTGCCTGCACACCCTTAGGAGAGTGAAACAAGCGGATGTCACCTTGATTTCATCTTAGGCTAGGCTTCTATCATCTTTACATTCACCGCACGGGGGCCTTTAGGTCCTCTCTCCACATTGAACTCTACGCTGTTGCCCTGTTCCAAAGTCTCGAAATCTATCCCCTCCAAAGCGGAGCGGTGGAAGAAGATTTCTCTTCCATCTTCTGCACTGATGAACCCGAATCCCCTTTCTCGGATAAGTCTCTTTACCGTTCCTTTCAAACCCATCACCTCCTTCCTCAAGGATTTGTGGCTCTTCGGTCAAAGCACAGATCTCGGCATCGCTGAGCAAAGACATATATGGTGGGCGATCCACACAAGGGAAAGGGTAATTTTACCCACTGTTTTGCGGATACAACGAAATTCACTGATAGGCGAGTTTGGTGAAATCTTTGATTTCCTCCTTATCTTCTGTTATATGAAATTGTTGGCATACGAATATCTCAGATTCCCGACTAAATTTGGGTTGGCCAGGCCCCATCATCCCAAACCGGCTCATGAGGACCCTGGCCGGTTTCCTTTCCTGTTCCGTGCAGGGACCCCTCGAAGATTCTCCGAAAATGGTAGCCGTAAATGGAAAGGCACACGCACAAGGGGAAGAGTCGCGGGCGTCGGAAGAGGGTCCAAAGGAGGGTCTTCCAATAATGAAAACGCTCCTTACCCCGTATACCCAAGGCCCAGAGAGAGTGAAAGAACGCCTTAATGTTGCAGAATTGCAGGGGATAGCCCCTTTTCTTGGGCAGACGATAATTCCTCAGAAAAATGATAAGACGTTTATAGAAATGGCGAGGGGTGTAAATGTGAGTTAAGATGTACCTGTATCCTTCCACAAGCCGGCCGTAACCCATCTTGGGAATGAAGTTTATGGAAAAGTCAGTGTTATCCCCCCTCGTCTCTCCTAAAATCCTCCCTTCTTGCTGGAGCCGTTCGAAGAGCCGTGTCCCTCTCAGGGCACTCAAAAGAGCCACCATAGCGGTGACTATCCCGCTTTGCTGGATGAAATTTACCTGCCTCTGAAAGATAGTCGGAGGATCACTATCGAAGCCAACGATGAACCCCCCTGAGACCTGAAGGCCGAATCTCTGCATCTTCTTGACCGCTGCCATCAGGTCCCTATGTTTATTCTGAACCTTGTGACACTCAGAGAGGCTCTTCTCGTCAGGACTTTCGATCCCTACAAAAACCTCATAAAACCCGGCCCTTACCATAAGTTCCATCAGCTCCTCGTCATCTGCGAGGTTGACGGAGGCCTCGGTGAGGAAATAGAAAGGATATTTCTTCGCTTGCATCCATTTTATGAGGGCGGGCAGCAGATCTTCTTTTAATCTGCGTGGTTTCCCTATAAAGTTATCGTCTACGAAGAAGACGGTATCCTTCCACCCCCTTTGGTATAATGCCTCAAGCTCCGCGAGAACCTGGGTACTCGTCTTCGTTCGAGGCTTCTTTCCGTTCAGGAGAGCGATGTTGCAGAACTCACAATCAAAGGAACAGCCTCGACAGTACTGAACACACATGGCTGCATATTTCCGCATATCCAGAAGATCCCACTGGGGTACAGGAGAAGATGTAATATCGGGCCACTCAGAGGAAGTATAAATGGGCTGTCCCTTTCCTCTCTCCAAGTCTTCAATAAAGGAAGGAAGAGTTGCCTCTGCCTCGTGAAGGACCAAATGATCAATTTCCGGAAACGCATCAGGCGAGACGGTGAACAATGGACCGCCAGCAACAATCTTTTTGCCGAGGGCCTTAACCTTCCTCACGGTTTCTCTGACCGATGTCTCCTGCACCGCCATAGCGCTTATGAAGATGTAATCTGCCCAGCCGATGTCTTCATTCCTCAGCACATCCACGTTCATATCAATAAGTCTCCGCTCCCAAGTCTCAGGGAGAAGGGCGGCTACGGTCATAAGCCCCAGTGGTGGATAAGAAGCCTTCTTAGAGATGAACTTCAGTGCATACCGAAAACTCCAGAAAGTATCTGGATAACGGGGGTAGACAAGCAGAATTTTCACGGTTCCTCCATGTATGCGACGTTTTCATTGGAATGTACCACGTTATCTTAATATCCACAAGTTCTATAGAGGAGGAGAATTTTGTTAACCGCCTCTTAAGAAGGGTTAGAGTCATAGATCCCTCGCCTGGATCATGATTCATCCATCTCTTTGATTATGAAAGATTTTATCATAAAAAAATAAATCACTCAGGAATCTTTGACCACCTAAACAGAGACTACCTTCCACTTCCAAAATCTTCGTTTTCAATTTTTTACAATACGTGAGAAACCCTCACAGGGAAAACTCGGGAAATCCGCTCTTGAAATAACCCACATGTAGGCTTCTCACTGAAACCTTGAAATCCTCCTCATCCCGAACAATACCATATTTCAAACCCTAATCAATGGAATTGAGCAACACGCCGTCGAAATTGAGACAGGAGGATGAAGGTCGCTCCCCTACTTGCATAGGATATTGACTCGGTGCCAAAACTCCGATGTCCATGAGCGCAATGTGCCAGAAAAGTGGGGTACCCATCGAGGGGGAGCAAGGAGTGGAAAGGCATACAAACATACTCTATTGAAAATGAGGAAACTCTCCGATTAACAGAGCACGGAGATCATCATGGTGGCCACGCCGATCTGAAGGGGGTCATGGATCAATCGGCGTCCAACGAGGGATTGGGCTTCAGGAGTAAGCCCGAGCGGAATCCCAGGGGCTGCCACAATCGTAGTTGGTTTGATATGTCTGGCCTCGATGATTCCAGAAGCGGGAGAGGCATCCACGAGAATCGTATACATATCGAGGGCCAGCTCGAGGTCTCCCTCAACGCAGCCCTCGACTTCCCGTGCCAGCCGTTCCGCTCGTGGCTTTTTCCGATCGAATACACCAATCTGAGCTCCCATCTCCCTTAGGATCCTGGCAGCACTTGTTCCTACTTGCCCCGCACCAATCACCAAAACAGCACGATCACGAATTCCATCTGCCAATTCTTCCACGGCTGCCCCATAGCCTCTCCCCGTCGCCTCTGCATTATCCACAATATGACGGGTTGACAGGTTGACTGCGATAAAGCGCGCATCATCAGCCATGAAAACGACATCCGCTCCCATATCGATTGCCGAAGCAAGACCGGCCACATCGACCAACTCTGGTACAAAAGCCTCATAGCCTAGATGAGCGATGATGTCTCGAACGGCTTCGGCAAATCCGTGAAGAATTCCCTCCCTAATGGTCATGGATACCACACCCGCTTTAATTTCCCGAATCGTTCTGAGAACCTGTACTTCGCCTGTGCCCGCAGCTCGGCAAGCGATTTGCCTAAGGGTTCGGCCTGTCTTTGCTTGGAGTTCCCTCTCATAGAGTTTCAGGCCTTGACCCAAACTAGCCAGATCGCTCGGTTTGAGACGTGTCACCGTCGTTTCCCTTCAAAGTGTCGGGGTCATTGGGTACCGGGTCTTCGTAACAAGAAAGCTCACATGTTTCCATGATCGCCTGAATGGCTTTGCACCGTTTCTCCCATGCCCTTTCTCGGCTGGTATCACTCACGATCAGGGTAGCCATCCATGGGTGACTTGGCGAAGAGAAATTCGTCAAGGCCATGTCAGCACCAAAAAAGCCATTTTCTATATGGAGCGGACCCGCCTCCGCGATGATATGCTCGCCCGATACTTCCAGGTGATTTCCCCACACGCGAATATGTTCGTAAACAACTCCGCGCTGCGTCACTGTTGGGCAAATTTCTGGCAACTGGGAATCGAGGAATATCCCCCGCAAGAGTTCCAGCATATTGATACCAGTTGAGCGTTCTACCACTGTTGGGGTCTGACTGGGAAGCCGGGCATCGATTTCGAGGATCTTCAGATGGTCCTCATGGCGGACCACCTCCACATCCATTACCCCGTTCAGATGGAGCGTTTGAGCAATGGTGGTTGCCATAGCCCTGAACTCCTGATCTAACGCGGTCGAAAGGTCTACAGGGGCGGTCACCCGTTTACAATCGAAGGTGGCGTCCATTTCCAGGGCTGTGGGCTGCAGGGTAATGCATTGTCCACCCAGGCTAACGACCTCAAGGGAGTAGGAAGGGCCTTGTAAGTATTCCTGTACGATCCATTGAGGCAGGATTGGTTTGTTCTTTTGAAGGAAAACGCGGAGGTCCTCCCGGTCGTCTATTTTCATGACGCCCTTACTTCCGCTGGATGCGATGGGTTTAACAATCACAGGCGGGCGACAATCAGGCCACGGCCGAGGGGCAGGAAGCCCAAGACGACAAAAGAGATGATCGCTTTCTTTTTTTGATGACGTTGTTGCGTAGGCATTTGGATCGAAGGCCAGAGGCATATCGCTTTTTGCGGCAACCTCAGCAAGGCATTGGAGCCCCTCGAGGTCTTCCATGGCTGGAATGATAAGATCCACATCACGAATCGCCCCGACAAACCTTTCCGGTTCCCTCACAATATCATTGCAAACAAAATCGTCACACAGACCACTGGCAGGAGCACAAGGATCCTTATCCACGACAACTACTTCCCATCCGGCTTGGTAGGCCAGGTAACATGTCTCAATTCCCTGGAGCTTTCCACCGACGACAGCCACCCTCATGGTATTTTCCCCGTCTGGCGGCTCTGACCAGCAACTTGCCCATTCTCACGGAGGACCCATTGGGCGTATTCGTCTCGAGTGCCTATCTTCAGGCCCATCTTTTCCAAAATCGTAACGACGCCTTTCACCGTCCGATAACCTTCATCTATATCCAGAGCGCTCTGAGAAACACCAACCAGCCCGACATTGGGCGGAATCAAAGAAGTGACCACGTTCGCCCCTGCAAGCAGACGATCCCGAAGGCCGTCGATTCCTCCCACGTCAAGAGAGGCAGGGATAAGCCTGTCCGGGAATAGGAGCCGCATAAGGGCAATGATCAGGAACTCTCGGTGGGGAGAGGGTGGAGGGACGTTTTCTAGAGGGGTTCCCTCCTGCGGCACGAAGGTCATTACCCGGATCTGGTGCGCCTTCATGGTTTTCATCACGCCTATGGATGCCACAATATCATCAGAAGAATCACCCGCCCCTGTAAGGATCCCTTCCTCTATGAGAAAACCTATCTGGCGGGCCTCCATTTTCCTGCGCAGTCGCTCATCGTAATCCTGGTTTGGGCGAAGGCGCCCAAATAACTTCCTGTTGTGGGTTTCCTGATAACACGCGTACCATTCAGCTCCCGCTGCATAAAGGGCGCTGAGTGTCTCCCGCGGAATAACCCCCGGGGAAACCATTATAGGGAGACCAGTCTGCGCTTTCAGCACCTTTACCAAGTCAACAAACCAATGAGCCCTTCCTCCATTTCGGTGGAGGAACGGATCTTCCCCCATGGTCAGATCGATAAGGTGAACCCCGGACTCAGCCAACCGAGAGGCGATCTCAATAATTTCCCTTGTGTCTTTCCGGTATCGTTTGGCTCGAGGGTTGGATTTCCGATACCGACAGAAGATGCAGTCATTTTGGCACCACGTGGAGAAATAGACAAATCCATAGAGAAAGATCGTCTCCCCAAAATAACGATTGCGCATTTCTCGGGCCGTGCCGAAAAGGCAGGCAATATCTCCCTCGTTTCTCAAATCGAGAAGGAACCGGATCTCCTTTTTGGTCAGGGGCTCCCGATTTCGGGATTTCGACAGGACCCGTTCAAGATGAAAATCTGAATGGGAAACAAGGGCACTCATTCTCTCTATTCGTTCCGGATGAAAATCCTCACCCTTTTTCTAGCAAGTGTCTGACCTTCTTGATGCCGTCGGCAGCGTCTTCGGCATAGGCATCCGCACCGATACGGTCGGCCCACCGCTGTGTCACAGGAGCTCCTCCAACGATAGTTTTGTACTTGTCTCTTAGACCCGATTTTTTCAGCTCCTCTTCTAACCTCTTCTGTCCGTCCATGGTCGTGGTCAAAAGCGCGCTCGACCCAATAATATCGGCTCCAACCCTTTCAGCCTCTTCAATGAATCGTGGGATGGGAACATCCCGTCCGATATCGTACACGTCAAAACCATTAGCCTTAAAAAGAGCAACAACGATTGTCTTCCCGATATCGTGGATGTCCCCCTCTACAGTCCCAATGACGATCTTCCCTTTCCCTTTCTCAATCTCGGTCGGAAGAGCGGCATTGACAATGTCGGTAACCTTCTGCATCGCCTCAGCCGCCAGGATGATCCCAGGAAGAAACAGCTTCCCCACCTCGAACAGCTCTCCCACCTTATTAATCCCTGGGATGAACCCCCTGTTCATCAGTTCCAGGGGATCAATCCCTTGAGCTAATCCGCGTTCAGCTAACTCAGTGGCACGGTTAGCGTCACTTTCCACGATGGCCTTTTGGGCTTCCTCGAAGATCTCCTCCTTTGTCATTCTCAGCCTCCTCCTTTCGTTACAGCTGTTCTCCTGGGTCGATATGGGATCATATGTTCAAGCGCACGCCGTCCAGATACTCCAAGCTTCGGCTCACCCGTTGGATGTTTTGAAACCCCTCCCTCACCATGGCGAGCCTCTCCAAACCAAAACCGACACCCACCCATGGGTCGAATATTCCCCAATGAGCGTCGAGCTTATGGGGCCCCATGGCCGCGGATCCCACCTCCACACCCGACACCACGTCAATGGTATCCCCGTAGACCTCAGACGGTTTGGTGCTCAAACGATATGTCTCTATTCCCGAGGCTTGCATAACCAAAGCGATTAATTCCTCTAGTCGAGGCTCTCTGCTTTCTTCGGGTAATCCCAACTCTACCAAGTTGAGCATGGTGAATTCGTTACTGTGTTGACCACCTCGGGATTCTTTGCGGAAGCAGGGACCCACTTCAAAGATTCGGATCGGCTTTTTCCAAAGACGAATCAACCTTTTCAGAAGAGAATAGAGGTTCGGAGCCAGCATGGGCCTCAGGCATCGATTCTCGCTTACCCAAAAAACCTGATTAATCAGGGGATGGACCGACGTTATTGACATTTTAGCCAACATCTGCCGAGCTATGATCAAGGGTGTCGTCACTTGGACAAATCGTTCCTTCGTCAAGTTTTCGACGAGACAATCCTCAAGTTCGCAGAGAACCGGCCGAAAACGATCCTTCTGGAGGGCCACGATACGCTCCCGGCTCTTCTGAATGGCCGTTTGCTCTACCTGACGAAAGGCACTGTCCCGCTCTTGAGCATCTCGGAATTCCTGATCCATAAGCTCTGGATCCACACCCATTTCTCGCAAGCGCTGTTTTTGGACCGTGGAAAATGGGATAACCACCTACTGACCTCCTCCGTTTCAAGCCATGCCTACTTCGGTACAGAGAAAATGCACCTATAAAACATGCAGGCTAGAAGCCTCGGTCATTTCAACTCCATAGCCGTCGCCCAGTCTCGTACAGGACTTTTCCACTCAAAGCACTCCTCATTTAGGGGTATTCTTTCATTCCATGTCATTGCAGCTTTCCTGAAGACTTTTGTGCAGACTGTCCCCTCCCCGCAAATCATGGCTTATTTTCTCCCCTGATTGTTGATGGCTTCGTAAAGAGTCCAACTTCCGTTCGACATGCTCACGGCCCTGAGCAAAGCCGAAAGGCTGCGTTGTGCTGCATCCTTCGTCATTGCAGCGTACTGTAAAAGTACGCCTCATTCCTCAGGATTTGCGCGCCTTGAATTTGGAGCTTTTTACTTTGCCATCGAATTTTGAGTTTTTACGAGATCATCATTGTTGCGCGGTATTGAATTTCTTATCCCATAAGCAAACGTATCTGTCAACCGAGTTAATCATTCGATCAGAGGCCTTATGATTCTTCCAATAGAACCACTTCGCAATTCAGTGGGGTGAGGGAGAGGGGCCCTATGCCTTGAGAAGCATCCAGATTAATGCTCTCGTGCAATTTCGCATTCCACGGTTGAAGTCCCACAGGAGTATTCACCAATTGAGCTGACGTAAATACCTTACCAAACGTTGTGATAGATTGGGCGGCGGGCGGGTTGGTGGGGTTCTCTTAGGAATTGAGGTCGGGCCGGGGGTTCCATTATCTCAATAAGTTTCAAAAACGCCTTGGGAACAGGGATATTCAGGAGTGGAGTGTTTCTTGCGAGGGGAAGAGAGGACACCGTGATTCACGCGAGTGATGTGAGTACTCTACGTTTGTGTGATATCAAGCTCAACTTCGTAGTCTTTTACGATTGATCGCATTGTTTCTGCTGCCCCTTTGGGCAGCGGCTTTGGTTTGTGACGTCCGAGGATATATCGTGCCTTTTCGTACGCCCGCTCAGTAAGGTCTTTTCCGCCAGCCGCAACCCAGTCATCTCGCATATTCCGGTCAAACAGGTAAGTTTGGGATATCTCTTTCATGTGATCATAGGTATGCCCGTGAGTCACAAATTCTCCGCCGGGGCCTACCTGCTGGATGACGTCAATCGCCACGTTCTCATTCGAGACATCAATACCTTTTATCACCCTCGTAATCATCCGAATCAATTCGGCATCCATCACCAGTTTTGCGTAGTCAAAGGTTAACAGCTGGTTAAGCGTTCCCGCACCGAAGATGCTATTTGCTCCTGCCAATGCAGCGGAGAGTGCGCTCAGGGTGGTTTCAAAGGCAGCTTGGGCATCAGGGATTTTGCTATCTGTCATGCCACCGCCCACAATACTGGGCAGTCGATAATATTGAGCCAATTTTACCGCTCCTGCGGCGACCAGCGATAATTCAGGGGCGCCAACTGCCCCAATTCCGGTTCTTAAGTCCATGATTGTACTGGTATTTCCATAGGTGCACGGCGTGCCTTTGGCGGTTAGCTGAGCGAGGACAAGGGTGCCCAATGCTTCCGCATTGGTCGTCACTAATGTTCCGGCAAGGGTAGCCGTTGATGTAGCTCCGGCCAGGGCCATGGGGATGATCCACAGACCAACCCCTCGTCTTGCGGCCTCAATAACAACTCCACAACAATCAGGAAAAAGCACCAGAGGACTGGTAGGACAGACTGAAGCAGTAAAAATCGGTCGCCTTTTGAAGTTGTCCATGCCGCCGACGCATGCCGCCCCCAGCTCAACCATTTTGGACAGATTTCTGGCAGTATCAGCACCGGTAAAAGTATGTTTTGACGTATTATTCAAAATCACTTCAAGGGTATGCACCGGGTGCGTTTCAGGAGGTACATCGGTGCAAATGCAGGCCCTTTCGAAAACGCCGATTTCATCCAAATAGTCACAGACTAGGGCGATCTGTCCACAGTCTTCTTTGACGGCCCGCCTGTGCTCCCTGGTAAATGGGTCAATAACATTTACACACGCGCCGCCATTAGCAAAGCTTACCCGTTTCGGCTCAGCAACAAAGTCGTCCTCAGGATCCCTACCGTGGTACACAACGGTGCTAGGCGCCCAACGAATACAATCTTCCACTACGTGTGGGGGAATTTTCACGATACTGCAATCTTCGGAACGCTCGACTGACGAGCCCGAACTGTGGAAGATTTCAGCTGCCTCGTCGCTCAGGACCTTTAAACCAGTGTGCTGAAGGACTTCCAGCGTTGAAGCGTGAATCGAGGCCAGTTCGTCGTTAGAAAACGCGTTCAACCCGAAGCCTGATATGAGATGTATGCCGGCCTTTGGATTTCTTTTTACCATGGTACATTTCCCTCAAATTCTGTGTGGCGGCCGAGATGTCTCACCAACCTTTGAACATGATAAGGAGTCTCTTTCTCGTGAAGGCATCATAGGATAGCGCCCCCTGTGTGTCAAGTGGAGTAGCTTCACAAGGGAGGATAGGCCATGGGCCCCTTCACTCGCCTTTCAGCTATACCTATTGGTTATGTTCACTATGTCGTTTTGAGGGCGACAAGGGACGGATCATTCCTACCCTATCCCGACCAGAACGAGCCCACAGTAGACGGCTGCAACGCCGACAAGCTTTGGCAGATAGTGCGGTTCTCTGAGAAGCACGATGCCGAGCGTCGCACCCAGGGGAATGCTGAGTTGTCGAAACGCCGCAACATAACTGACATTGGTCACGTACTGCATCGATACGAGGACGAGACCATAGCCTAGGTACATTCCGACTCCCATCAAGGCGGCCGAAACTTTTGAACCACGAAGGATATTAACAAAACTTTTGCGCTCCCTGTCACTGAACAAGACAAGCGCACCAAGCCAAAGCGACCCGATAACTGACTCGAATAGTACATAAGTCAATGGGCCATCTACTGGCCCGAAAGGTCTGCCAGGCAGTTCGCGAAGAATATGCAGCGCTTCGTAGTCTGCGATGGTAAAGCCCGAGGTTCCAACGGCTGAAAGGAGGGCGAGCAAGCAACAGGCGTTCAGGTAGTTCTGCAAACGCAATTCACGGAACCGCTTCATGGGGAGAACGAAACACCCGACTGCCACGATCACAATACCAATGAGACTCCACCCACTCATTGGTCGGCCTTTCCCTAGCACCATGGTGACGAAAGTGACAAGAATGACGGGGGATGAGAGCGCCAATGGGTAGGCGAGAGACATGTCGCCCGCACGGTATGCCCCAGCGAGTGCGGCGCAGAGAACAAAATAGGAGAAGCCAGCCACTACGGAGCGTATCCAAACAGATTCCGGAATCAAGGCAAGCATTTCCCACGTATGGAGAAGAACGGGGAAAATGCAGGCCGTTCCGATCGCATTTGCAATCAGAAATAAGGCAGCGGTGGGATGCTGCCGTTTACCGAGGAGGTTCCACCCGGCGTGTATGAAGGCGGAAATCACGAGAAGAACAACTGCTATCGAAGACATATGTCCCTTGACTCTCCTCGGTACGGCTCAAGCCGGATCGCCACTCCCTTCACGAGGCCATGTGGCCCCTTAAAAAAGCTTCCCCTTCGAACTTTTCACTGAACCCCTGTTCATTCGTCTGGGCCTTTCATCACTGTAAGTGGCCCTCTGACTCAAATGCCTGTGGAATGTAACCGAAGAAGGCCGGCTGTGTGGCAAATTGTAAGGGAGTCGCCATGAAAGTGTCAATGAGATCTTGCGGACAAAATTAAAAAGCAATAACTTCACACTCAAATAAGCAGGATGGTTTCAGGTTTTTGGCCGATTACCTCCTCTGCGACAAGGCCATTGGAAAACCATCATCTTGGGCAAATTGGGTAGACCCACGTAAAAACGTTGACCCATCGATATTTTTCCTCTTTGCACGGTATCAACGAGGTGAAAAGAATGATCCAACAGGGCCGAACGTTTATTATCAGGTTCTCAATAATCATTCTGATAGATTCGCGTGAGAGTGATCAAAGGATGGGAGGGAACATTGCACAAGATACGCTCGTTCGCTCAAAATCGAGCCATAGCCACAAACTCTACATGTCCTGCATATCGAATGTTCCTTGATCGCATGCAAACACTGGCAACGATTTTACGCGCTGATGAGTAAAAGGAGAAAGGCAAGGTGATTAACCCACAAAAAGATTATCCATTCCAAGAAGGTGCTCGGCGCATGCAAGAAGCCATGAATGGAATCCCCGATCGTGTTCCAGTGTTTGCGCAGATGCATGAATTTGTGATGAAAGAGTTGGGTGTCAATGCAAAAAAATTTTACACCACGCCGGAATTTTTGCCAAGCGGCACCCTCGAGATCATGGAAAAGTACGGGATTGATGTCCCTTTTCTTGACTACGACGTTTACAATATCGAAGCAGAGGCTCTTGGGCAAAAAATGATATATAGTGACCATTATATGCCAGAGGTAGACCGGTCCAGGCCATTAATTCAGGACAGAAATGACTTAAAAAAAATACAGACCCCTGATTTCGATTCGGAGGGGCGTTTTCCCATTGTCATTGAAATGAATTCAATATTCCGTAATTTGACCGGCACTTCACCCCCATTAAATTTTTGTGCTCCTTTCAGTTTGGCGGCGAACATCAGGGGAATCGAACGACTCATAATGGACATATACAGCGATCCTGATTTCGTAAGGAGCCTGTTCGATCGAGTAACTGAAGAGGTGGTGGCCCCATGGGTTCACCATCTAAAAGAGAAATTTCCAAATACGGAAGGCATATGCGGGAATGATGCCTCAGGTTCCATTCCAGTCGTCAATCCAGAAATCTTAAGAAGGTGGATTGTCCCTTCTGTTTTGCGCCTCCGGGAGTTATGCGGCCCGGAAGTCTACCTGCCCAATTGGGTGGGGGAGAGGTATCTTAAGGACCCTCAGGAAATGTTCGATCTCAAGCTGCAGGTTTGTCCGGGTTTTCTCGAAGGGCAGGACCCCGATGTTGCGGACCTTGGGCCAGGTTTTTATAAGGAATATGCGGAAAAACGCGGCGTTCCCCTCATTCTTGGGATCGGGGCGAGTTTTCTGGCCTTAAGTACACCAGAAGAAGTATTTGATAGGGTAAAAAACTATGTTGAGGTCGGTGGGGAAAGTGGTCGATTCGCCCTGTATCTCTGCAACATCGGTGCGACAACTCCTCCGGAGAACGTAGCGGCTGTCATTGAAGCCATAGAAATGTATGGTACCTATAGTTCATGAATTCGAATAGGGACTTCGTCCCTATATTAGGACAGATCGGATGGAAAGAGAGGTAAGGAGCTTTGTATATCATCCTTCAATCATGGCCCGATATCCCATCACCTTTTTTCCACGCCGAAAAGCCCTCGGGGCCGCCAGATGAGAATCAGCATCATAAAGGCATACATGAATATTCTTTGGAAAAGAGGGATATAGAGAATTCCGAAGGCTTCCAACTGGCCTAAGATGAGGGCTCCGATGTACGCGCCTTTGATATTTCCCAAACCACCGATGACGACCACAGCAAAAGCGGTCATGATATAACGATGGCCCATATCCAGGTTGATGTTTATCATTGGGCCATGGAAAACCCCCATCAACCCTGCCAGCCACGACCCCATGGCAAAGACGACCGTATACAGGCGAGGGACGTTGATGCCGAGCCCATTGGCTAATTCCCTATCGGATGAGGCGGCGATGATCTTTTTTCCGTATCGCGTCTTGTTGAGAAAAAGCCAGATGCCCCAAAAAACGGAGAAACCCACCCCCCCGTAAAAGAGGCTATAGATGGGATATCCCACGCCTAAGATGGGCACTACACCCTCTAGGATTTGGGGTTCTTGGACGGTGTACCAATTCACCCCCCAAACTAGGCGGATAAGATCTTCAATGACAAGGATCAGGCCAAAGGTGAGGAGGAGCTGAAAATTGACGTCGATACGATATGTATGCCGGAGGAGGAAACGTTCGGTTACCGTTCCAACCCCCGCCACGAGAAGGGGGGCGAGGAGGGCTGAGAGCCAGAAATTTCCCGTCCAGTGGATGACTTGAAAGGTGAAATAGGCGCCGATCATGAAGAAGGCACCGTGGGCAAAATTGAGAATACCCAACACGCCAAAGATAAGGCTGAGGCCTGCAGCCAGTAAAAAAAAGCAGGTGGAGAGGGCGATGCCGTTCAAAAAGAGATGAACATAGAGGTAAGGTTCCAAAATGGTTTGTATCTTCTCTTAGAAATAAAGCCCTAAATAGCCAGGTATTTTCCGATGATTTCCCTATCTTCCTTGAGTTCCTCCATCGATCCCTGGTGGTGAATAAGGCCCTTATTGATAATGTATCCCCTTTTGGCTACCCTCATGGCAAACCTCATGTTTTGCTCTGCCAGGAGGATGGAGATGCCCGTTCTGACTATCTGGTGAATCAATTCCTCGATGGCCCTCACGAGGAGCGGTGCCAGACCTTCAGAGGGCTCATCCAATAACAACAGTTTAGGGTTGGTCATCAGCGGTCTTGCCACGGCGAGGATTTGCTGTTCACCCCCGCTTAAATGCATCCCTTTCCTGTCTTTCAGGGTTTCCAGTACGGGGAAAGTCTCGAATATCTTCTCAACGGTCCACCCTCCTTCCACCTTCCTTTCGATCACCTTCAGGTTGTCCTGAACGGTGAGGGTAGGGAATATCCTCCTGTCTTGGGGGACGTATCCGATCCCCATGCGACAGATCTCAAATGGCTCTATCCTCGATATATCTTTCGCGTCGAACTTGATACTTCCTGATGAGGGATGGACGAAACCCATAATGGACCTAATGGTGGTCGTCTTACCCGCCCCGTTTCTCCCCAGAAGGCAGACCACCTCCCCTTCTCTTAAAGCCAGCGAGATACCCTGAAGGATATGGCTCGTCCCGTAATAGGTGTGAATGTCGTTAACCTCGAGCGTCATCATTCTTCTCCAAGATAGGCCTCTCTGACTTTTGAATCGGCCCTTATTTCATCGGGTTTCCCGTCGGCGATGATTTCTCCCTGATGCATGACCACAATCCGCTCGGCGACGGAAAAAACCACGTTCATGTCGTGTTCAACCAGGAGAATCGTAGTATTTTGTTTGTCGGTCAAGCCACGGATGAACTTGACCATCTCATCGGTTTCCTCTGGGCCCATTCCGCCTGTGGGCTCATCCAGCAGGAGCAGAACGGGATCGATAGCCAGGGCGACGCCGGTTTCAACGAGACGTTGATCACCGTGGGAGATGACACCACAGGGGGAATTCCTCTTGTCGGATAGGCCGATTGTGTCGAGAATTCTGTCCGTCTCATCGTTGGCCCCCTTGAGGTTTCTGTCCAAGGTGAGCATCTTGGCTGTTTGTCTCATCTTGGACAGAACTGCTACCCTGATATTTTGGTACACGGTCAGATCTGGGAAGAGGTTTGTAATCTGGAAGATGCGACTGATACCTATCCGTGCGATCCGATGAGGTGGGAGCCTGGTGATGTCCCTTCCGCGAAAATAGACCTTGCCGGCCGTGGGCTTCAACCTCCCCGTCACCAAGTTGAAAAAGGTTGTTTTCCCCGCGCCATTCGGTCCGATAACCGCCGCGAGCTCCCCTTCCCTGAAGTGCAGATCAACACCCGCAACAGCGGCAAGATCGCCAAAGTTTTTTCTTAATCCCCGGGTTTCCAGAATATCTTCAATCGCGCTCATGAGGTCTTTCCTTCGAAGGGAAAGAGTTTATGTCGTATGAAACCCACAATTCCCCCGGGCAGGAAGATGACAAAACCGATGAGAACTCCCCCGAGATAGATCATCCACAATTCCGTATACCCCGAGATGATCTCCTTCAGGTACATAAATATAGCAGCCCCAACTGCTGGGCCGAGGAAAACCCTCATTCCTCCCAGAAGGCTCATAAATACCGGTTCAGCCGATTTGGTCCAGAAGGCGATATCGGGAGCGATGGACATCTCGAAAGGAGCAAAAAGGGCTCCCGCTATTCCGCTAAAGAGGCCCGAGATGACGAAGGACGCCAATCGGTACCTCCTCATGGGGATGCCCACAAATTCCACCCGCTCGTGGTTTTCCCGGATGGATTTGAGGATCAAGCCAAAGGGAGAGTTGATGATGACCCAGAGGATAAAAATGCATATGCCCACGATGATCAGGGTGAAATAGTAGTAATTGGTGATCGAGGAGAGAGTAGCCCTTAACCCAAAAAAATTGAGGACGGGGCGGGGAATTCCAACCAAGCCGTCGGCCCCCCCGGTTAAGCTGTCCCACTTCCAGAGGATGGTATGGATCATCATCCCGAAGGCGAGGGTGAGCATGGCGAAGTAGATTTCGTCCAGCCGAACGCAGAAAAAGCCGATGACCCACGCCGAAAGGGTCGCTATGGTGATAGCCAATAAAAATGCCAGGGGTAGGGAAGGGGATACATTGACGAGGAAGAGACCTGTGGTGTACGCCCCAAGGCTGAAGTACGCCGCGTGACCGAAGGAAAGGAGCCCCGTGTGCCCGAACAGGAGGTTGAAACTGACGGCAAAAAGTGCCATGATGAGCATTTCGGTAACGAAGACGACTAAAAAATCCGAAAGATAGAGCGGAATCAACGCGAGGGCCAAAATAGCAACGATAATCCAAATTAATTTCGAGCGCATGTTAAAGGCGGCAAATCCGCCACCCCATTTTTCCCTTCCCATTAAGCAACCTCCTCCCCGAACAATCCACGGGGTCGGATGATGAGGATGATGGTCATGAGAAGATACATGAAGGCCATCTCAAAACGGGAAAAATAGACGATGCCGAAGGCATTGAGCTGGCCCAGGAGAAGGGAACCCAAGAGAGCCCCCGGGATGCTCCCCAATCCCCCAATTACCACCACCGCAAAGGCTTCAACGATGGTGTGAACGTCCAATTCGAGCATGATGGATCGAAGGGGTGCAGCTAGAACCCCTGCAAGACCAGCCAGAAATGCCCCAAAGGCAAAGACCACCGCATATAGTTGTGGGACGTTGATTCCCAGCCCATTGGCCACTTCCTTATCCGATGAAGCAGCCCTGACCATTTTACCGAGCTTCGTCTTGGTCAGGAGAGACCAGATAGCTACGCCGACAAGTATTCCCATCAAAATCACGAAAAGATTATATCGTGGGTATTCTGCCCCGAGCATCGGTACGGCACCCATCAGTATCTCGGGTTCCGAAACCGTATAGTAGGAGACTCCCCAAAAGAGCCTTACCGTGTCGGTCACCAACAGGATAACCCCAAAGGTAAGGAGCAACTGAAATGTGATGTGAATGCCGTAAACGGGGCGGAGCAGGAAGCGTTCGATCATAATGCCGGTCCCGGCACAAACGAGCGGAGCGATGATCAAAGCCCACCAAAAGCTGCCCATCCAATGGGTGAATTGGAAGGCGAAATACGCTCCGAGCATGAACAGCGAACCATGGGCCAGGTTGAGAATCCCCAGGACGCCGAAGATCAAGGTCAACCCCGAGGCGATAATGAAGAGGGTCATGGCACTGGTCAGGCCGTTCAGGAAGAAGAGAAAGAACATCGAGATATCCACCTAAACCTCCCGCTTTGCCCCCGCTAATCCCCTGTATGAGGTTCCGCCCAACGACCATTGCTATTGAGGAAGGCCATTGGGCGGAAACCTTGAAAAGCGATCTCAGAACTCCCTCGGCTTATTTGAATCCGTACGTATTTCTCCCTCTTGCCTCATTGAGCGGAAATTGCCCAGAGCATCAGCCGGGGCAGATTCGCAACGGAAACCGATGGGGTTTATTTAAAGACGTGTTTCATCCAGGGTGGTTTGCCCTTTTCCGCACGCCGTTTCAGGACATCCTCGATTGGCTCGATGACCTCCTTGCCCACCGAGTCGTTAATCTTAGCAACCCGCATCGCTCCTGTAAAGCCCTCGAGCTCAGGCGCTTTTTGGGTAAAACCCCACGGGACGTCCGATATGGCCTGGTGGTCTTCCGGCCTGATCCACCTGTCATATCCAGGGGTATCGAATTTTATCCCCTCCATCGCCTCGATCACCGCATCGGTCTTGGTCGTTTTAGCCTTTTCAATGGCCTTCTTGTACGTGTATATCAAGCCGTAGGCATCGTGGGCCACGATGTGGGGGGGCTGGCCCCAAAAGCCTTGGAACTTTTCGACCCATTTCGTATTCCTCGTCGTCTTGGGATGTTCAAACCAGTAACCGTGGGCCGCAGTATACAGGCCCTCAGGCATTTGAGACTCTTTTCCCCTCTTGATGGCAAGGGCGCTGAAGGCATCGAGGGCCAGGCCCGCAGGGGTCATAAAAGCCCCCACCTTTTCGAAGAACCCGTAGCGCTTTGCCTGCTTGGTGAAGGTCACGAAGTCTCCGCCCCACAAGGGTGAATAGACGGCATCCGGTTTTGCCCCGAGTAGCTTGAGGATATAGCTGGTGTAATCCCCCGTGGCGAATTTGGGCCATGCCTGAACTTGCACCACCTCCACATCCGACCTTCGATTCAGCAGATGGGTGATGAACGCCCCCCAGGAATCCCAGCCATAGCTGTAATCGGGTCCTATCACCGTCCACTTCTTGTGGGGCATCTTCGCGGCGATGGCAGCGGCGCCAGCCCCTATCTGATAGCAGTTGGGATGGACCCTGAATACGTATTTATTGAAGGCCTCAGTGGTGATTCGTGGAGACGCGGCGCAGGGGATGAGACACATCCTCTTGAGTTCCTTTAGAACCGGGACCACCCCCAATGCAACACCGCTGCTGTTGAAGCCGTGGAGAAAATCCGCCTCCCAATCGAGGACATGCCTCCTCGCCTTTCTCACCCCAACCTCGGGGTTGACGGAGTCGTCCTCAAACCTCAACTCAACCTTCCTCCCAAGGATTCCACCAGCCTCGTTGATCTCCGACGCTGCCAACATTGAACCCTGTCTCGCTGCTTGTCCCCAGGCGGCCACGACGCCCGAGATGGAATAGATACCCCCGATCTTTATGGGTTTTGTGGCAGCCCACGCTCGCCCAGGACCGCGGGATAGGCCCTGGAGGGCCGGCGCTCCCAAAATTCCCGCGCCGGCCATGCCGGAATACTTCAGAAATTTTCGCCTTGAAATCTTCTTAGCCATGAGCACTACCTCCTTTAGGTCATGTTATTTGAGCAAGGAACCTTAACAGTGTTCCCAAAAAAGTCCGAGATAAAGGTATGCACCACCTCCTTTCCTCGTGATCAAGATGGAGAAATACCGTCATTCGACAAATCCCATCGTCCGCTTCCTGGAATATTTCTTACTAAATTAATAAAGAATAATACGAAAAATCATGAGTATGGAACCACCTCTTCCTTCTCACCTAAGACCTTCGATCGGCCTAGGAAGAGGTAAGTGCCTCCCTTTGCCTCATCGAAATGAATGTCTAACATCTCAATTTCCAAGGAGATTCCGCTAAATGCAGTATCTACCGGTTTCCCCGTGAACGGTGTCGAGGACAGGCCACGCCCAATAGCGGCCCTTGGTGACAACGTAACATTACTTACTAAATTAGTCAAGATTAATTTGCTAAAAACCCTTTTTTAAGGTAGAATCCCTGGGAAAATAGGCGTGGCATCCTTTCATGCTTGCGATACGCACGATAAAACCGGGATCAAATACCCGGCATGCATTCGAAGTTTGATGGTTGCTTGACAATTCTTTGCAGGTATTTGAAGATAGGCTCGCAAGCGATATTTGGAAAGGGAGAGCTAAGGGTTTCCTAAGATAGATCGAAGATTTCTGATCGGAGTGAAGGGGGATGGTTTTATGAACATGGCCAGTTTCTTCAAACCGTGGGTGGGAAGGTCGCCGGATAAGACGGCAATCATCTTCGAGGACAGGCGGATCAGCTATGCAGATTTCGATAAACTCGTCAACAAGGTGGCCAACGGTCTGCTCAGCCTGGGATTGAAAAGAGGGGACGTCGTTTCGTTATTTCTTCCCAGCTTGCCAGAGCTACTGATGGGATATCTGGGAGCGGTAAGGGCGGGTTTGGTGGTCAATGTGGTCAATGCCATGTTGAAGGAGATTGAGGTGGAATATATCCTCAAAGACTGCGAGACAAAGGCGGTCATCGTTGATAAGGGCCGGGAGCCGATTTTGGACAAGGTGAGGGCCAGTATCGAATCGATGAGACACAAGATTCTTTTGGGTGGGGATAAGGATGACCCCATGGCCTTCGAGTACATCATGGGGAAGGCATCGGATCAATTCACCCCCGTGGAAGTGAATGAAGAAGATCTCTGTCACCTCATGTACACCTCTGGGACGACGGGTTGGCCAAAGGGGGTGATGGCAACCCACAAGAACATCACCCATAATCTAACGGAATTCGGCAAGGTCCAATTCAAGGAGGACGATACCATTATGGTGGCAACCCCCATCTTCCACTGCTGGGGGTTGGTTAACGGTACCTTCGGCATGCTCAACCGTGGAGGGACGGTGATCACCGTGGAGCGATTCTATCCGGAAAAGGCCCTGGATGACATAGAAAGGCTTCGCCCCACCTGCTTTATCGGGGTCCCGCCCATGTATAACCTCTTTGTCAAGACCCCAGGTGTCGAGAAGAGGAAGATCGATTCCATTGTATTCTGTCTGTCGGCAGCCACGAAGATGCCCGTGGAACTGATCAAACTGGTTGAGGAGAAACTCAAGTGGAGGTATGCGGAGGCGTGGGGACTCACTGAGGTCTCTTGCGTCGGGACGACAGCCCCATACACCGAGACCAGAATCGGTTCCTGCGGGTATGGCATGGCCGATACGAAGGCAAAGGTAATCGATGAAAATGGAAATGAGGTTTCCGTTGGACAGAGGGGAGAGTTGTGTGTTAAGGGTACTTGTGTGACCAAGGGGTATCTGAATAATCCAGAGGCGACACGAGAGGTCTTCGACGAGGAGGGGTGGTTCCATTCGGGGGACATCGCCATTATGGATGAGGATGGTTATGCCTATATCGTCGATCGCAAGAAGGACATGATCAATGTCGGCGGGGAGAAGCTGTTCCCCAGCGAGGTGGAGGACATTATGCTCACCAACCCCAAGATCAAGGACCTGGTTATTGTCGGGATTCCCGACGAGCTGAAGGGAGAAATGGGGAAGGCATTCATAGAGCTGAAAGAGGAGGAGCAGGCCACGGAAGACGAGATCAAGGAGTTTTGCAGGGCCAGAATGGCCCCCTACAAGGTTCCGGCGGTCGTCGAATTCGTGGATGAAATCCCGAGGAGCGCATCGGGCAAGGCCCTGAGGAGGCTTTTGAGGGATAAGGAATGGGAGAAATCCCAGAGGGGATAGACTTAACCCTGGAGGTGGGAGCGCCATGTTAGTTGTGGGGGAGAGAATCAATTCCAGCAGAAAGGGCATTGAGCAGGCTATGAGGGATCGGAATGCGGAATTTATTACGAGGGAATCGAGGGATCAGGTTGCCGCCGGGGCCCACGTGATCGATGTCAATACCGCTACGTTGATGAATGAAGAGGTGGAATCCCTCAAGTGGGCGGTTCAACTGATTGGGGATTCGGTAAATATCCCCATATGCATCGACAGTCCGAGTCCCGTTGCCGTTGCGGCGGTTCTTCCTCTCTGTAAAGGGAAGGCTATGGTCAACTCCATCACCGCTGAGGCGGAGCGATACGCCAAGCTGATCCCCTTGATCCGGGAGCACAAGCCCAACGTGGTTGGGCTCTGCATGGATGATCGGGGAATGCCCAATTCCGCGGAGGATCGGATTCGGATTGCCTCTGACCTGGTCGGAAAACTCACCAAGGACGGGGTTCCCATAGGGGATATATACATCGACCCCGTAGTGACCCCGGTTAGCACGGATACTCGATATGGGATGGCGGTCTTGGATGCCATCGAGGCGATTATGAAGGCGTTTCCGGGGGTCCACACCATTTGCGGCCTGAGCAATGTCTCCTATGGCCTTCCCAACCGCAAGCAGGTGAACCAGATGTTTTTGGTCATGGCCATGACCAGGGGGTTGGACGCGGTAATCCTGGACCCCTGTGATAAGCGCATCATGGCCAATTTGATTACCACGACGACCCTCTTGGGGAAGGACGAGTTCTGCATGAACTACCTTGCAGCTTTCAGGGAGGGGAAATTCGATTGAGGGCGAGAGGAGGGGCTCATGATGGCAGACCTAAACGAGATATCTTTGATGGTGCAGAAGGGGAACTTCAAGGAGGTGGAGCGGCTAACGCGGGAGGCCTTGCAGGAGGGGGTATCGGCACAAGACATTTTGGATGGAGGCCTCATAGCGGCGATGAGCGTAATAGGGGAGCGGTTTAAGAGGAATGAAATCTATGTTCCTGAAGTTCTGCTGGCGGCCCGGGCCATGAAGGCGGGGATGGGTCTTTTGAAGCCCATTCTGGCCGATACTGGGGTTGAGCCCGTTGGGAGGGTTGTGCTCGGTACGGTGAAAGGGGACCAGCACGACATTGGAAAGAACCTTGTGGGGATGATGTTGGAGGGGGCGGGTTTCGAGGTGATCGATTTGGGTGTGGATACCCCCACTGAGCGGTTTGTGGAAGCGGCAAGGGAGAAGAGGGCCGACATCGTAGGGATGTCCGCCCTCTTGACCACAACAATGCCACACATGAAGGCGGTCATCGAGGCCTTGGAGTCCGGGCGGGTAATGGTCAAGACGATGGTTGGTGGGGCTCCAGTCACTCAGCGATTCGCCGATGAAATCAGGGCCGATGCCTTCGGCAGAGATGCGGCGGTCGCCGTGGAGAAGGCCAAGGAGTTGATCGAAAAGACATAGGCCTGCGTCGTGAAAGTGGGGTGGATAGTTGGGAGATCGGTGGATCTTACCCTTCCAAATCTTCCGTTATCTCCAGCTTGTAGGCATGTCCATACTTCCTTAGTCAGCGGATAAATGAGCTTGACATACAGACGCGATTTTCCTATAATCACACCGCCAAATTCCAGATTCTTATCAATTTATTTCTGGGCTTTGCGAAGGCAGTTTTTCTGATGGAAGGTAGGTGTGCATAGTACAGGAGAAACCTGGGGAAGGGGGTGAGAATGGAGGAGAAATCTTCTAACATCCAACATTCACCAGAAAAGGGGGAATTGACATGTCTCAGATAAAAGAATTGGAGGAAATGTTATTCCAGGGGAAAATCAGCCGCCGTGAGTTTATTTCACGCGTTTCTGCTTTGGGGCTTATGGCCGCGGTGTCTCCGGCCTTGTTGAGCACCTCAGCACATGCGGCGAAACCCAACAGGGGAGGTCGGGTGAGACTCGGTTCTGCTGGCGCTTCGACGACCGACTCCTTGGATCCCGGGACGGTATCACACACAATGCCCCAGACTGTCAATCAGTGCCTCAGGAGCATGCTGGTCGAAGTCGACTACAGGGGGGAGCCGATTCCCGAGCTGGCCGAAAGCTGGGAGGCCTCACCGGATGCTGCGAAGTGGGTCTTCAAGCTTCGCAAGGGCGTCGAATTTCACAACGGAAAAACCATGACGGCGGAGGATGTCGTTTATTCCTTCAACGAGCACCGCGGACCGGACACGAAATCCGCTGCCAAGGGCGTTGCTAAACCGATCAAAGACATCAAGGCCGACGGCAAGGACACGGTGGTATTCACGCTCGAGGAAGGCAATGCCGACTTCCCCTTCATCGCCAGTGACTATCACATACCGGTCGTACCCGTCGGCACCAAAGGTAAGGAATACGAGAAGGGCATGGGCACAGGTCCCTTCAGCATGGTGAGCTGGGAGCCTGGCGTCAGGTTCGTTGGCAAGCGGCATCCAAACTACTTCAAGGAGGGCCGACCCTACTTTGACGAGGTGGAGATCATTGGAATTACGGACACTACCGCCAGAACCAATGCCTTGAAGACGGGTCAAATCGATGTGATGAACCGGGGTGAGCCGAAGACCCTTCACCTGCTGGAAAAGATAAAGGGCATTCAGGTCTTGAAGCTAGAGGGGGCAAGGCATTACACCATCCCAATGCTGACCACCATAAAGCCCTATGACAACAACGATGTCAGGCTTGGGCTCAAATACATCCTCGACCGTGAGCAGATGGTGAAACAGATTCTCCGCGGTTACGGGTATGTGGGGAACGACCACCCGATTCCTAAGATCAACAAGTACTTCGCCAAGGAACTCCCTCAGAGGAAGTACGACCCGGACAAGGCCAGGTTCCACCTGAAGAAGGCTGGACAGCTCGATCGCACCTTCAACCTCCATGCCGCCGAGTCCGCTTATCCTGGAGCCATAGACGCTTCAGTTCTTATCAAAGAATCTGCGGCCAAGGCTGGCATCAAGATCAATGTGGTTCGGGAGCCGGATGACGGGTACTGGGAGAATGTCTGGATAAAGAAGGAATGGGTCCAGTGCTACTGGAGCGGCCGGGCGACAGCGGATTGGATGTTCTCGATCGCATACGCGGCTGGTGCCAGCTGGAACGACACCAAATGGGACCATCCGCGGTTCAACCAGCTCCTCAAAGAGGCCCGGGGGGAGCTTGACGAGAAGAAACGGCGTGAGATGTACGTGGAGTGTCAGAGAATCGTGCGCGATGAAGGCGCTACACCCGTTCCGGCGTTTTCCCTGCAGCTCTCGGCGGCAACCACTAAGCTCGGGTTCGAAAACCCGGCGGCAAACTGGGAGTTTGACGGCTTTAGGCTCCCCGAGCGCTGGTGGTTCAAGTCGTAATTCAATCGCTTCACGATTTCGAATTCTTTTATCCCCATCCCACTCCCCATGGGGTGGGATGGGGTCTAACGTGATTTGAAATGGATAGTCTTGCAATCATGGTGGCCAAACGCCTTGCGTTGGGCCTGCTGACCCTCATCGTCATTTCCGTCCTTATCTTCGTGGGCGTCGAGGCGCTCCCGGGCGATTTGGCGACGGCCATCCTGGGGCAGGAGGCGACACCTGAAACCGTTGCGGCATTCCGCAGGGAACTCAAATTAGATCTCCCCGCTCACGTCCGGTATGTGAGCTGGCTTCGGGATTTTCTCCGGGGCGATCTGGGAACCTCGCTCTCCAACAAACGCCCGATTGCAGAGCAGATCAGCTGGCGTTTCTCCAATACGATTTTTCTGGCTTCTGTTGCCGCTGCGATTTCGGTCCCGTTAGCGGTCATTCTCGGGATCCTCGCTGCCCTGCACCGAGAAAGTTGGTTTGACCGCTTCGTTTCCATGAGCACCCTCACCACGATTTCCTTCCCCGAGTTCTTTGTCGCTTACATTTTGCTGGCCCTCTTCTCCG
>CAYFXL010000016.1:0-30122 GCA_964346945.1 uncultured Syntrophobacterales bacterium | reverse complement strand
GAGGGCAACTATCTGACGCAGTGGGGCTCATGGGGCTGGGCTGCAGGCCAGTTTTTCTTCCCCAAGGGCGTGGCCGTTGACAGCGAGGGTAACGTCTACGTGGCGGGTATGTCCAATCGCATCCAGAAGTTCGATGCCGAGGGCAACTATCTGACCCAGTGGGGCTCCTACGGCCGGGGTGAGGGCCAGTTTTGCCTCCCGAACGGCATAGCCGTTGACAGTGCGGACAACGTCTACCTGTCCGATATGGGAGACCGCATCCAGAAGTTCGATGCCGAGGGCAACTATCTGACCCAATGGGGCTCGTACGGCCAGGGTGAGGGGCAGTTTTACTACCCGAACGGCATAGCCGTTGACAGTGCGGACAACGTCTACGTGGTCGATACGTTCAACAATCGCATCCAGAAGTTCGATGCCGAGGGCAACTGCCTGACCCAGTGGGGCTCCAACGGCCAGGGTGAAAGTCAGTTTCAATACCCTTACGGCGTCGCGGTTGATAGCGCAAACAACGTCTACGTGGCCGATACGTCCAACCAGCGCATCCAGAAGTTTGGCAACCCATCCATCGAGGTCAACCTCCACATCAAAGGCCAGTCTCCGCTCAATGTGAAGGGCCGTGGTGTGTTGCCCGTTGCAATTTTGGGTACGGACGTGTTTGATGTAACCCAGATTGACGTATCTTCCGTAAAACTGGAAGGGATTAGCCCACTGCGTTGGTCGCTAGAGGATGTGGCAACACCATTCGTAGGAGAACTTTATGATTATCAAGAATCGGGAGCAGATGGTTTGGTTGATCTAACGCTGAAGTTTAAAATCCAGGATATTGTATCCGTCATTGGACCTGTGGACGATGGAGATGAGGTGCCTTTGACCATAACAGGCACCCTGTTGGGCGGGACTGATATCGAAGGGACGGATTCTGTGCTTATCATCAAAGGCGGAAAGAGACCGAAGAGGGGTAGGAAACATAAGTAGTAAACATAAGAAGGAAAGGGGACACTGGTACAAATTGCTGAATACCGAGCGGCAGGGTCCGCTGACCCTGCCTTTTTTCTATATCCGAGGTAAAGAATACAAGAATCGACAATTGAGCCCCACTCCTGATTATCCAATATACCTATGGCAGATCGGTAGGTTCCCCCAAATAGCTGACTTCCCACCAGTGGCCAGCACTAACCCCGATCACCCCATCACGAAATCAGCGCATAGCAGAAAGCAACGCGATTACGTCGAATGAGATTGTAATACACAGCATAAGTTTCGGAAAGATTTTGTGAAAATTCGAGGTGGTTCTCTGCGTGGCGGAAGGCCAAGGAGGGTCCGGATTTCCTCGATGAGAGGATACTGGGAGATATTTCCACGAAGAAAACCTCAAACGTGGCAGAGGCCATCGAGATGGCGATGAAGAAACACGGTAAGGGTGGCGGGATTTCCCTGATCAGAAATGCCGCTGACATCGTTCCAACAAGGAAGGCTTGAATCTCATTCGACTGAATCTGTTCTTCCATCGAAAGAGCAAAAGCAATCCTTCAGCTCAATCTCCCAATAAGCGAACGTAGGCATGTTTTTGTTGAAAGAGTTGTACCAAATTGGTTATATTACGGAATGGCATTTCTCAGCATGCGCAAGGTGCTTCAACGAGACCGTGGTAACTACACCGGGCGTCTTTCGAAGCTGTTGGTCACTTGCCAATTGATGAGCAAGGGGGTGTTATGGTGGTAGAAGAATTTCACCTGATTGAATTCTACGGGACAGAGTGTTCGCATTGTCGCTCCATGGAACCTCTGATCGCCAGACTCCAGGATGAGGAAGGCGTTATGATCCAAAAGCTTGAAGTCTGGCACAACGAGGAGAACGCCAAACTGATGCGGGAATATGATAAGGGCTACTGTGGGGGTGTTCCCTTTTGCTACAACACGAAAACCGGAAAGTGGCTCTGCGGGTCCGTGAGCTATGAGAAACTGAGGGATTGGGCCCTGGGGAAATAGCCCCCCTCTCCCTGAAGGAGATGAAGTGATGATCGAGAAATTCGATCCCCTCAAGGGGAAGATGCTGCGGATACTCCATCCGGACGGACGATGCGAGGAAAAACTGAAGCCTGATTTGAGCGATGATACGGTCAAAACCCTCTATCGGGAGATGGTTTTCATTCGGCAAGCTGATCAGCGGGCTTTATCCCTTCAACGACAGGGGAGATTTGGGACGTACGCCCCCTGTCAGGGACAGGAGGCCGCCCAGGTGGGGAGCGCCTATGCCCTCGGTGAGGGTGATTGGATCTTTCCGTCCTTCAGGGAAATGGGCGCCTGTTACATGAGAGGTGTCCCTCTGAAAGACATCTTCGTATACTGGATGGGAGACGAGAGGGGACAGAAGGGTTCCGAAGGTGTACACGTCTTTCCCATATCCATCCCCGTTGGGAGCCATCCACTGCATGCGGTCGGTGTGGCATGGGCCGCTCAGTTACAGGGGGAGAAAATCTGCACTGTGGCTTATTTCGGTGATGGGGCTACCTCCGAGGGGGATTTTCATGAGGCCATGAACTTCGCCGGTGTCTTTCAGGCCCCCACGATCTTTTTCTGTCAGAACAATCAATACGCAATATCAGTCCCCCGAAAGATACAGACGGCTGCGAAGACACTGGCCCAGAAGGCAGTGGCGTACGGGTTTCCTGGAGTTCAAGTTGACGGAAATGACCTGTTTGCCGTTTATGCGGCCACGAAGGAGGCCAGGGAGAAGGCCGTTTCCGGCGAGGGGCCTACCTTGATCGAGGCAGTCACCTACCGGTTTGGTCCCCACACCACGGCCGACGATCCGACCAAATATCGGAAGGACGAGGAGCTGGAGGAGTGGAGACCTCTGGATCCCTTGCTGCGGCTGCAGAGGTATCTTCAGGGAAAAAAGCTTTGGAGTGAGGATTGGGAGTCACAGATCAAGGGGGAGATTGAAAAGTCGATAAGTGAGGTCGTCCAGGAGGCGGAAGGGGTACCCGACGCTAAGCCCGGGGAGTTTTTCCAGTATTCCTTCGCTGAGATGACGCCCAATCTGAAGGAGCAGATGGAGGATTTCCTGGCTTTCCTAGGGGAGAAAGGGGATTGAGATGGCGAAGAGGAATATCGTTGAGGCCATGAATGCGGGCTTAATGGAGGAAATGGAGAGGGATCCCTCCGTGATGGTCCTGGGGGAGGATGTGGGAAAGGAGGGGGGGGTTTTTCGCGTCACCGACGGTCTCCAAGCCAAATTCGGGCCGAAACGGGCGGTGGATACACCGCTGGCCGAGTCGGGAATTGTCGGGGTTGCTCTTGGTCTGGCAGTCAAGGGATTGAAACCCGTGGCGGAGCTCCAATTCATGGGGTTCCTTCCCCCGGCATTGGATCAAATTATCTGCCACATCTCCAGGATGCGAAACCGCTCCAGGGGAAAGTTTACCTGCCCCATGGTGATCCGAATGCCTTATGGCGGCGGCATCCATGCGCCTGAGCACCATTCAGAGAGTATTGAGGCCATGTTGGCCCATATCCCTGGAATTAAGGTGGTAATTCCTTCTACCCCTTACGATGCAAAAGGGTTGATCGTTTCCGCGATCAGAGATCCGGATCCCGTTCTCTTTTGCGAGCCCAAGCGGGTTTACCGGGCCATCAAGGAGGAAGTTCCCGACGGAGAGTATACGGTCCCCATCGGACAGGCCAAGGTGGTTCGTGAGGGAGATGATGTCACGGTGGTCTGCTGGGGGGCCATGGTGCGGGAGGTTCTCAACGCGGCTGAGAGGATCAAAGAAGAGGGAGTCAATTCGGAAGTGATCGACTTGAGAACGATTTCTCCCTTGGATGATGGAACGATTTTGACATCGGTCGGGAAGACCGGCAGGGTGGTCATCGTCCACGAGGCAGCTCGGACGTGCGGCCTCGGTGCTGAGATTATCGCGAGGATCAATGAAAAGGCGCTCCTCTCTTTGGATGCGCCTGTGGAAAGGGTAACGGGGTTCGACACGGTCTTTCCCCTGTATAAAATGGAGCATCATTACCTCCCCGGACCCGGGAGGATCCTGAGGGGAATCCGGAAGGTAATGGCTTTTTGAGGAGATTTCCATGGCATTTGAATTCAAGTTACCGGATTTGGGCGAGGGATTGACTGAGGGGGAAATCGTTGAATGGTTGATAAAGGAAGGAGACCTCATCGAAGAGGGACAGGTTTTCGTCAAGGTGGAGACGGACAAAGCCGTGCTTGAAATACCTTCCCCCCGGAAGGGAATTGTTATTCGGATAGAAGGAGGCGCGGGGGAAACAGTTCAGGTGGGGGAGGTCATCCTCGTCATCGGGGAGGAGGGGGAAAAACCCAAGGCTGCCGCCGCAAGAACCGAGGAAGCTGAGAAGCACCCATCGGTGGGTGTGGTGGGGGTTTTGGAGGAGGCTCCGGAAGGGGGTGAGGAAAAAGAAGAGAGAGTTTCCACCGAAGCGATACCCATGCGTCCTGCAAAGAGGGTAGAGGTCCTCGCCATGCCATCAGTGAGGAGGTTGGCTCGAGAGTTGAAGGTCGACCTTACGACAATCACGGGGTCCGGACCCCAGGGTCGCATCACCAAGGAGGACGTACAAAAGGCCTCTGAAAAGAGGGAAGAAAAACCCCCTGAGAAAGCGGTCAAGGCGGCACGGAAATACGACATGTACGGGTACGTAGAGAGGTTGCCGCTCCGTGGGATGCGAAAGACCATTGCACGCGCAATGGTGAAATCCATGTATACTGCTCCACACGTCACGGCCACGGATGAGGCTGATGTCACGCGATTGGTGGCACTGAGGGAGAGGGAGAAGGGAAAGGCAGCCGAAAAGGGAATACACCTCACGTTTCTCCCCTTTTTGATCAAGGCCGTGGTAGCCGGCTTGGAGGAGCATCCCTACGTGAATGCATCCCTGGACGACGAAAACGAAGAGATCGTACTCAAGAAGTATTTCAACATCGGTGTAGCGGTGGATACAAAGGACGGGCTCATGGTGCCCGTCGTGAAAAACGCCAAGGAGAAGAGCATCCTCCGGCTGGCTGATGAGCTGACAAAGCTTTCGGAGAAGGCTCGTTCCAGGACCATCGACCTGGCTGACCTAAAAGGGGGAACCTTCACCATTACCAACTACGGTGCCGTAGGAGGCATCTTCGGTTCGCCCATCATCAATTATCCCGAGGTGGCCATCTTAGGTGTGGGAAAGCTTCAGGAGAAACCCGCAGTGATGGAAGGGAAGATCGAGGTCCGGAAGCTGCTTCCTCTCTCCCTTTCCTTTGACCATAGGGTCGTGGATGGAGCGGAGGCAGCCAGGTTTATGAACACCGTTATCGATCACCTGGAGGACCCCGACCTCATTCTGCTAGAGGTCTAGGCTCTCCTTCCGTTTAGAAGCTTTTTGTTGATCTCGGGGGGGGTCACCTCACCTCGGGGCTCCTTCCAAGGGACAGAAATGATGGCCTCGTATTCTGCACCCTTTCGTTACAGCTTTGTAAACTCATCCTGGGACGCCCCGCACACCGGACAAACCCAATCCTCGGGAAGATTTTCAAAGGCGGTTCCGGGATTAACCCCACTATCAGGATCGCCCTGGTCCGGATCGTAAATGTAACCGCAAACTGAACACTGCCATGTTTCCATTTCTTTCCTCCTTTCTGCTAGTATTTCCAGCACCTTTTTCCATGAAATGTTCGCCAGTCATGCTTTCCCCGTTCCGTATTCCTATCCTGCACTCAATAGTCCATTTTTTTCCCGAAGCCTCAAGGACAGCGCTTGAATCATGTTAAATGCCCTTTCCACCGTCTTTCCCCCATCGGGGTTGACCAGACAACAGGTGGCAGGCGAGAGCATGCTCCTGGAGAGGAGAAATTCACGGTCGATGCCTTCATCGACGAGGATGTTCCATAGCTGAGTGAGGCGCGATTCAAGGGAATCTACATCCTCTTTTTCAAATTCCTCAAAATTTGTAGGTACGACGCCCCAAACAATGACCCCTCCCCTATCCAAGAACCTATGGATGGATTGTACATAGGCAACAAATACCTCCCCGTTTGAATATACGTCTAAAGAGAGAATGTCAAGATCAAGGTTCAACAAAAAATCCCAGTCCGGATTACCGCAGAGATGAATGCCACGAGGCCGTTCAATCGAGGAGAAAAAGGTTTCCAAGTCACCTCTTGCAGCGACATCACCATAGCCAGATAGGGCGCTGAACAGAAACTGCAGGCCCGGTTCGTCAATGAACAGAAAGGCGTTGGCATTGAGGTTTTTTAGCCTGTTCAGTTGCACATTTGCCCGTTTTGCCAGGAACTCAACCATGAACGGCCGTATGGAATCATCAAAGAGGATGGGACGGTCATCCTGATCCAAAACATGGAACCCAAAGCTGATGGGTCCTTCAAGTTGCCCGCGTATGGCCGGGCGGTCCGAGAGATCCAGAGCGAGGAATCGGTGGTAAACGGTTGAATAGGTCTCGCTGATTTCAAGGTATTCCGGTTCCTCGAAATGGGCCATGGCCTCTTCAAACTCCCCGATAAATTTTTCCATGGAAAACCGCACCGTACGCTTTTTGAGGTCCAGCAGAATACCGGGAAAATGTTCCGAGGCCTGAACATACATATCTTCGTAGTAGCTCACATGGGGTAACTGGGGCCAAAAAGGCACATCCAGGGAGAGGGCCAGCTCCAGGGCTCGGCTCACGTCCTTATGAGGCATGACCGCCATAGCCGTGGTGAGTAAATTGCCGGGAAGAGCCATAATTGTAGCCGGTACGGGTAATCTTATCGCAAAATCATTTGATCTGTCGTCCCGTGCTTCCGACGCTCTTTCCTCTCCTAACCAAACGCCACATCGAGTACCATCATTACGGCAAAACCGACCATTACTCCCATGGTCGCCAAATCCGCATTGCCGCCATATTGAGATTCGGGAACAATCTCCTCCACGACAACGAAGATCATGGCTCCTGCAGCAAATCCCATGGCATACGGCAAGATAGGCTGAGACAGCAACACGAGAGCTGCCCCGATGACACCCGCCATCGGTTCGACCATTCCCGATAACTGGCCGTACCAGAAGCTCCTCCGCCGAGATATTCCCTCGCGGCGGAGGGGAATGGAGACCGCAAGGCCTTCAGGAAAATTTTGAATCCCAATTCCGACAGCTAAGGCCATGGCCCCGCCGAGGGTTGCAGTGGGAAAACCTGCGGCAACACCTCCGAAAGCCACGCCAACCGCAAGCCCCTCAGGGATGTTGTGCAACGTTATGGCGAGGACGAGGAGGGTACTCCGCTGCCATGACGTTTTTATCCCCTCTGCCTCCTCGATGGGGAGGCCAATATGGAGATGGGGGAGTATCCTATCGATAACTCGGAGGAAAATGCCCCCTATGAGAAACCCCACCGCAGCCGGGAGCCAAGCAGGGATATCCGTGCCTTCTGACATCTCAATGGCCGGCGCAAGGAGTGACCAATAACTGGCAGCGATCATTACCCCGGCGGCAAACCCGAGCATTCCGTCGAGCACCTTCCGACTCATATCCCTGGTCATGAATACCGTGGATGCACCGAGGGCGGTTAATGCCCATGTGAAACAGGTCGCCAGAAGGGCCTGCACCACAGGGTGGAGGTTCTGCATGAGGTCTATCATGCTTTCTATTTGAATCGTGGATTTAAGGAGAGATTTCCTCTGCCACTCAACAGAGTTCCTGGTTCAATGTCGCCAGCTCATTACCCAGAGAGGCAAGGTGGCCCATCTCCTCCTTAATGATACCGTCGATCTTGCTCTTGCCCAGCCTCTCTGGAACCAGCTCCTTCATGCCCAGGTAGAAAACGATGGAATCCTTTTCCATACCCATGGCGACCCGGAGGATATCCTCTACCGTCTCCTTCCCGGTGAAAAGCTGTGTCGGATCCGCCTTGACATCAAAGACGTGCCCATCCGCCATTGCCCTCAGATACAGGGCCGCTTGTCCGTCTGGGTCGAAAAACGCTGTCTCCGATTTTTCACGAGCCAGATCCACTCTCATGGAAGCGAAGACTTTTTCGTGTTCCTCTTCCTTGGCGGCGAGATCAAGCAGGAGTCGATGGTTCCGTGGGTCCACAGCCCCTTTTACAGCTCGGCGGTAAAACCGTGCCCCGTTTCTCTCGATCTGTTCCGCCATTTCTAAGATCTCGTCCGCATTGAAGGGGAAGCTCATATCCGTTCCCTCCGTTTCAAAGTATAGCAGCGCTGACGAGTCGGGATCCAATCCCTTCACTGTGAGAAACTCGGGATGTTCCCATTGTCACGAGCTCCTGAATCAACCTGTCAAGTCACCATGGCAGAGATCTCTGAAAAAGTCGCTCTTCGCTGCTCAAAATATTTTCCGACCTAAAGTTCGCTCCACCGCAAAGAGCGCCTGTTCGGCGCTACTTCGTTCCCACAACTCGCCCTTTGACCTCAAACATTGAGATTTGGGGTCATTCCGCTTCACTATGAATGGTTATCGAAAAAATCTTAATTCGCGCTCGGAGTTGCTTTTTTCAGTTTCTCACCGTCCAGCCTTGGATGTCGATGCCTGTATTCCCTTACCCTTCAGCCGACGCAGCAGGAGGTGTGAAGACACGCTGGCCCATCTCGCCATCAAGCATGAACAGCCCAGCGCTGTCATCACCCACACGCTTGAGTTTCTGGACCACTTCGTCTGCGGAAGCCTCCTCCTCGACCTGCTCGGTGACGAACCACTGAAGGAAAATGTTCGTGGCATGGTCGCGCTCCCCGACAGCAAGGTTGACGAGATCGTTGATGAGGCCAGTCACCTTCTGCTCGTGCTTGTATGCGTTCTCGAACACATCAAGGGGCGAAGACCATTCCGTCGGCGGTGCTTCGACCTGTTGCAGTATCACGCGACCGCCGCGCTCGTTGATGAAGTCGTAGAACTTCATCGCGTGTACCAGCTCTTCCTGTGCCTGAACGCGCATCCAATTGGCAAAGCCGGGAAGGTTGAGAGAGTTGAAATAGGCGGACATCGACAGATAGAGGTAAGAGGAGTATACCTCCGCATTCAACTGTTTATTCAGAGCGGATTGTATTTTCTCCCCTAGCATGGTCATTCCCCCTTCCAAAGACCGTGAAGATTGCAATACTCACGGGCCGTGATTTTCTCTGTCTTGACATCAAATGTGGCCTCTGGGGAACCTCCAGGGTTCAGGAACTGGCGGTATGCCGTTCCGTCAGCAATGACCTCGATCCATTCGATGTAGTGCTTTTCCTCCATTGGATGCGGGACGCTTCCGACCTTAACTTTGAAGGCACCAGCGGCTTTTTCGACCACCGGGACGTGCTTTTCCCGGGCAGCATCTACCGTGTTCTCGATGAAGAGCTTCATCGGCTGGCCGCAGCATAC
The DNA here is from genome assembly GCA_964346945.1 of uncultured Syntrophobacterales bacterium. Lineage (GTDB taxonomy): Bacteria > Desulfobacterota > BSN033 > WVXP01. The sequence goes on along the minus strand of CAYFXL010000016.1, from coordinate 20,746 downwards.
AAGCTCTCCCTGGCCTTCGTGGAGCACCTCCACGATGTTCCCGCAAACTTCACACTTGTAGATCTGTAATCTCTCAGGCATTGTTTCATCTCCTTTCTATGGTTTTTCCTCTTCTTTGAATCCCCTTGAGCTTAAAGTCGAGCCAATCGGCCATCTCCTGGATGTTCTTGCTCAGATACCAGCGGCCGTTGGCAAAGACACCGTAATCGGCCCCGGCCATGGCCGAGGCAAAGCGAGTGGAGTTGGCGAAGAAGAGCCACTGCTCGGCCCATTTCTTCTCGAAGGCCTCGTTAAAAATGCTGTCGTTCTGAGCTACTCCCTGGGCCACTCCCTTCTCCCAGGCGGTGAGCATCATTTTTGTCGCGGTCAGGGTCATCTCATTGGTCGTTCTCAAGGTGTTTTCAAAGCGGGTCCAATGCCCTCCTACCCAGCCGTAGCCATGGCAGGAGAGGCAGACCTTGTGCATCGCGTTCCGCCTCTTTTCCTGTTCCTTTGGATCTATCAGATATTCCGTGACAGGCTCGCCCGTGAGCTCCGTAGGCAGTGGCAATCCGGCCTTGTTTTTGATAACGGTGGTATCCGGAGAATTAGGATGGGGATGGGCGTAGATCAGCCCCATGATCCTCCAGGGAAGACGATCGTTCATCCGGTGGGTTCTCTCCGCCACAACCTCGCCCTCTTCATTGACTGTTAAGCTGGCGTGGCAGGTTGCGCAGGTCGGCGCTGTGAAGTCCTTCCCTACTGTCCATGGGACGGCGCTGTAATCCCAGTGCTTGCCGAGGGCGGAGTAGATGTTCCCATGCTTGCTCACCTCATAAACCTTATACGCTGGGACGTCAGGGCCTTTATGACACTCGGAACAGGTGTGCGGCTTCCTGGCCATTTCAATGGAAAATTGATGCCGTGTGTGACAGGCGGCACATGACCCTTTGCTTCCATCGGGGTTCAGTCGACCAACGCCCTGGTTGGGCCATCCGGAGAGAACGGGAAAGTCCATCTCGCCCATTACTGTCTCCCTGGTCCTTTTCCCTTTGACGTCCACCGCGGTGCCATGGCAGTAGTAACATGACTCAGCTTCGGTCTCCGCATCCGGGGCTCTGAGGGTCGTTTTCATATCCTCAAAGGACTGAACGCCATTGACCGAATCGGCAAGACTATGATAGACGGGGTTATTTTTCAGGTTTCCATAAGCATGGGACATGAGGTTTTGCGCGTACTGTTGAGCCTCAGTGGCATGACAGGTGGCACAATCCTCCGGGGTAACCACTATGTGAACCGTATGCCCCTCGTGATCAAAGGTATCCTTATGTTCAGCCGGGTTCATGGTGTGACACTCAGCACAGCCGACTGCGGTCCGGGCAAGCTCACCGGGCACCTTCTCAGCCGACACCCTCCTCTCGAGCCTAGGTTTTTTGAGAGCCTCCGTCGTGGTGATCCTGGCATGACGGCTTTTCTTCCAACCGGCCACAATCCCAGGAGAAACTGACGCATGGCAGGAGATACATTCCTCGGTGGCTTCACTGGTCGGGGCACTTGCACCAAAAGCCATCCCTGTCAAAAGGAAAATCGCCCAGAGTGCAAACCAAAGGCTTTTCATGAACCATCCTCCTTCATTCCGGCTTGCACCGTCCCATTGAAGAAGGGGGCGGCAGAGCCCTCAGTCAATCGTGAAGGACGCGGGTAATGTGAGCTACGACTTCCGTTCGTTCGCATTCAAAGCCCCCCATGTGCCGTAGAAGCATACACCCCAACCGGGGCCCCATTCCCATTCTTAGAGCGCCATGAATGATGTGTCTCAAGGTCGTGTAAGTGAAAGACCTCCCGATAAGCGGTTGATCTTATACCTGATTTTGCAATGAGAATTACCTCTGAATCCGAACAATGCGATCGTGCCAGACCAAGCAAGGATCCCCTGCCTAACCTGCGGCACCGTGCGCACCCTCCGTGAAAACGAACGTTAGGGTATACCTATATCTTTACCGGCATACAGAGTTCCGTCCGCTTAGGAGCCACGCGGCCGCATGCATCGCAAACGTAAGAGAGTTTTACCGCCTTGGGTTTACAGACGTGACGTGGATTACCTACCACAGCCCCGCAATATTCACACGAATATGCCTTGTCCACCAAAACGGGAGAACACAAATGTCCGCTTTGGGCAGTGACGGCACCGCACGTGGTGCACACGTATTCTCTTTTAGCTTGTTGCTTAGCGGGGGCGGCCTTCTTCATTTTCTTGGCGGGTTTCCTGGTGGAAGGAGCCCTTTTCGTTTTCTTGGCGGAAACGGTTTTTTTTGCCATATCAACCTCCTTGCTTTTTAAAAAACAGTTAGCAAACCAGCTATATATCCTATACCATTGTGAGCTCCATCAAAACAAGCCTAGGTTCACCAAAACGAGCTATTTATCTAAGATGCCTTGATCTTCTGCGCTATTCTTCTACCCAACCCCTCGCATTCGTCGAGTTTCTCCCCCATAGGAACAAATTTCACCTGAAGTTCCTCCATCACCTCCATCCCTGCGGCTTGCATGTCTGCCGTCAGGGCTTTTGTCGCCCCCACACCCCAGCCATAGGAGCCGAATACGGCCGCTATTCTTCCCTTGGGGCGAAGTCCCTTTATGTAAGTGGAGAATTTCGCCACCGCGGGGAAAATGCCGTTATTAAGGGTAGGGGAACCGAGCAAGAGGGCGCGAACTTCCAATACCTCCTTGACGATATCGGACATGTCCGAGCCAGTCAATCGGTATATCTTGGTTGGAATACCCTCCTCCGTGAGACCTCTATAGATGGCCTTGGCCATTTTCTCAGTACTGCCCCACATGGTGTCGTATACGATCAGGGCTTTCTCCTCCGTCTCGCCTTTCGCCCATCCTTCATACGTGGTCACCAGTTGAGGGATATACTTCCTCCAAATGAGGCCATGGCTTGGCCCGATTACCTCGATTTCTATTTCCTTCAAGGCCTCAAGAGCTCTCAAGACCTGGTCACTGTACGGCATAACGATGTTGGCGTAATACTTGGTGAGTTCAGGGTGGATGATCGCCCATCCGACCTCATCGTCGAATCGTTCACTGGTGGCTATGTGTTGGCCGAAGGCATCGTTGGGAAGGAGGACTTTGTCCTCCTTTACGTATGTCACCATGGAATCCGGCCAGTGGACCATGGGGGTCTCCACAAAGGTCAGGGTCTTCCTTCCCAGTTCGAGTACATCACCGGTTTTCACCACCTTAACGGGGATTTCCTCCCCGTAGTGCTGCTTCAGCTCTCCTTCGGCCCTGGAACTACAGAGTATCTCTGCCCTAGGTAGCGCCTCCCTGATGAGGGGCAGGGATCCGGAGTGATCCATCTCCACGTGGTTTACGATGAGATAATCTACTTCTTCTGGAGCTATGATTTGCTTTATCTTTTCCAGCATGTCACCGCAAAATGGGGCCTTGACCGTATCAACGAGGGCAATCTTCTCCGCGATAACGAGATATGCGTTGTACGTGGTACCCTTATGAGTAGAATAACCATGAAAATTTCTGATGTTCCAATCAATGGCTCCTACCCAGTAAATCCCTGATTTGAGTTCGACCTTCATCTCTGTCTCCCCTCGGCTTCTTTCTTACACTGCGGACAAATGCCAATGAATTCCAGGCGACTCCCGAGTATTTCGTAATCGCACGCCCCACGAATAGCATATTCAAAGGTAGTGAGTGGTTCCATTGGCACGTCCTCTACACAACCGCATCGTATGCAGCGAACGTGATAGTGGTTTTCTACCTTACCATCGAACCTTTTTTGGGTACCTCCCAGTTCAAGTTTCTGTATCATTCCACAGTCGCATAGGATCTCTAGGTTACGATAAACGGTACCTAGGCTGATCCGCGGCAATCGCCGTCGCGCTCCTTCATATACCTCGTCGGCGGTCGGGTGCGAGTTGGTATTTTTCAGCTCTTCGAGAATGACCCTCCGCTGTCGGGTCATCATGAATTTTTTGGCCGATGTCACTTTTTGTGTTTTCTTTTGGGAATAGTTACTAATACGAAATTTATCTTCTCAATAACTCCCTTGTCAAGCTCCACCCAAAATTCTTCTGTTACCTCCCTCACCTTCGTGAGATGCGATGGATTTTGAATTCTCATGGGGTCATTTTCTGGCTCAATATATTGGTATTAGTGAAAACAAACTCCTAACGAGGGCATCAGAGCGGTTACCGATAGAGAGTATAGTATTGACAACTGATAAATAATAAACTATTTTACCATTCTCATTGGGCTGGTTTCCTCGGCGCGTTTATCCTCATGAGGTGATCGGTGCAACAAGAAGATGGTGAGATCAAAGAGGGGCGGTACCCTCGGAAACTTTTCCTCCTTCAACCCATGATGCTTCGAGTCTGCTATGGGTTATTCCCATGTATCATGGGTTCGGTCTATCTTTTTGGATTGCGCACCCTGGCTTTGATTGCCGTGGTCCTGGCCTTCGGTATTGCCACGGAGGGGGTATTCACCCTCCGCCAGGGGAAACCGATCACGTCAGCTGTGTTTGTCTCATCACTCATCCTTGCTCTTAGCCTCCCTCCCACGATCCCATTTTGGATTGCCGTTATCGGAATCGTTTTTGGGGTGGTCTTCGGGAAGATGGTCTTCGGAGGGTTCGGACATAACGTTTTCAACCCCGCCATGGTTGGCCGGTGCTTTATTTATATAACCTTCCCTATCGCTATGACCAACCGGTGGGTTGAACCAGTGGGGGGAATATACGGCGGATTCAACGTCTGGTTCCCTCCCGTGGATGCCTTGACCACCGCAACTCCTTTGAGGGTTCTCAGGGAGGGGATGGACTTCCCCCTGGCAAAACTCTTTATGGGGAATATCCCGGGTTCCATGGGAGAGACGGCTGCATGGTTGATCCTCCTGGGAGGAATTTACATTATCGCCAAGAAATCGGCTCCGTGGCGGCTAGCGGTTTCCTGTCTTTCCGGCGGGGTTCTGGTGAGTCTCGCTCTTCGGATAGCCGGCATCCACGCTGTTCCAGACCCGCTGAGTTCCCTGCTTGCCGGTTCCTTTCTCTTTGGGGCATTTTTTGTCGTTACCGAACCTATCTCCGGTCCTAAAACCGAGGTCGCCCAGTGGATCTACGGGTTCGTTATCGGGGGACTGACCATTGTCTTGAGGCGGTATTCCAATTTTTCCGAGGGAATCATGTTTGCCGTTCTGTTCATGAATATGTTCGTTCCCGTCATGGATATGGCAGTCAAAGAATGGAAGGGCCACAGGGAGACGGTATGATCAAGAAGAGACTGTTTTCCATTGTCTATATGTTTCTCCTCACCTTCTTTTTCACGGCGGTGGTGAGCGGCATCTATGAGATCAATCGGGAGCGGATAGCGCTCAACGAGGAGATCAAGCTACAAAAGATCATCCTGCGAGTCCTGAAGATCGAGGGGGACCCGGGAATACCAGACCTTCGTGTGAGGGAGATCTTTCGAAAACGGGTGGACGTGGAAACGAGGGGAGGAAGGATAATCTATCGGGGCTTTGCAGAGGACCGCAAGACCGTGATCGGGTATGCCTTCCCCCTGTTTGGTCCCGGATTTTGGGGTCCGGTCTATGGGACGATGGCCGTTGACCCTGAGTTGAAAAAAGTGATCGGTATCGCCTTTTACCAACACAGCGAGACACCGGGTCTCGGGGGACGAATTACAGAAGCCTGGTTCGAGAATCAATTTAAAGGAAAACTCCTTAACCCGACAGGAGAGCAGAAGCGATACTTCTATCTTGTTCCGCCGGGGACCTCAAAGGCCGAAAATGAAGTGGACGCCATAACAGGGGCGACCGGGACGAGTCGTGGAGTGGAGCGTCTGATCGATAAGAACCTGAAGGACTATTTGCCGTGGATCGCAGAGCAGCATACCAAGGGAACGATATAAGGGGCGTGTGTATGACCAGTGAATCGGGAAAGTACTAGAATCAACGAGCAAGATCTGCTCTCAAGGCAAATAGCCCTGACGAGGGAGACACTTCTTTACCAACGGGAAGTTTGAAATCGCAGGGTGTTTCTCATGGCCAAGTTCAAAAGCAGCACAATCTTCATTTCAGGCTTGTGGAGGGAGAATCCTGTTTTTCGACAAATTTTGGGAATCTGTTCAGCGTTAGCAGTCACCAACTTTTTGGTCAATACCCTTATTATGGGCCTCAGCCTCATTTTTGTCACTGCTATGTCCAACCTGACAGTATCGATCCTTCGGAACATCACTCCCTCTCGAATTCGAATGATGGTTCAAACCCTCATCATCGCTTCCTATGTGATCATGGTGGATATCTTGCTCAAAGCGTATGTTCCAACTATCAGCGAAGCCCTTGGACCATATGTCGGCCTGATTATCACCAATTGTATTATTATGGGCCGGTGTGAGGCATTCGCGCGGAGCAACAGTCCTTGGCCATCCTTTCTGGACGGAGTGGCTTCCGGTTGCGGATACGCCTTGGTCCTCCTCACTGTTGCATTTGTCAGGGAACTGATGGGATTCGGGTCCTTTTTCGGGGTCCATGTCATGCCAGCAGGGTGGACCAATTGGGTTATCATGGTTATGGCTCCTGGTGCCTTTTTCATGTTGGGGGCTGTTATTTGGGTGGTCCGTTCTTTCGGCCCAGGCGAGGAAAAGATGGAGGAGATCAAAAAATAGGAGAGCTTCAATGGAACAGGGTCTCAGTGCCCCGGTCATCTTCTTTGCAGCCATTTTTACGAACAACATTCTTTTGACCAATTTTCTGGGTATGTGTTCCTTCCTGGCGATCTCACGGGAAGTCAAGGCCTCACTGGGGTTAGGTTTTGCGGTCATTTTTGTGATGACTTGTACCTCCGCGCTTAACTATCTCGTTTACTACCACCTACTGGTCCCTCTCGGCTTGGAACATTTCCGTTATATTGTCTTCATCATCGTCATTGCCGCCTTTGTCCAGTTAGTTGAGATGGTAATCGAAAGATCCTCGCCGATCCTCTATGTGATCCTGGGAATCTTTCTCCCCTTGATTACGGTCAATTGTGCCATTTTAGGGGTTGCACTGTTCATGATTATTCGGAATTACACCTTCTTTCAGTCGGTGGCGTACGGGGCCGGAGGCGGAATTGGGTGGACCCTGGCGATCGTCGCTATGGGAGGTATTCGGCAGAGGATGAAAGGGGCCAAGGTGCCAAAACCGCTGGAAGGGCCGGGAATCACATTGATCATCGCCGGACTCATGGCACTCGCCTTCATGGGCTTTAGTGGAATGATTCAAATTCAGTGAGTTAGCCTCAATGACGCAACTTCTTTTGAGTCTCCTCGCTCTAAGTGCCCTGGGAGGGGTTTTGGCCTTCTTTTTGGAGGTGGCCGATTCGTACCTGGGCTTCTACGGAGAATGCCAGATTCGCATCAACCAAGGCGAGAAGGGACTCCAGGTGTCCGGGGGCGGAACGCTTCTTTCCTCGCTGATGGATCAGGGCATTTTTATCCCTTCCGCCTGTGGAGGGAGAGGGAGTTGCGGGTACTGTAAGGTGAAGGTCATGGAGGGTGCAGGACCGGTGCTGCCCACGGAGACGCCGTACCTGGAACCCGATGAGGTAAAGGCGAACGTCCGTCTCTCCTGTCAAATTAAGGTCCGGGGTGACATGGAGATTGAAATTCCCCCGGAACTTTTCCTCATCAAGGAATTCCGGGCCCGAGTTGAGGGGATGCGGAACCTCACCGATGATATCAAGGAGTTACGTCTGCGGCTCATTGAGCCCGATATCATCACCTTCAAACCGGGTCAATACATTCAGTTCCAGGTTCCCGAGTATGAACAATGCCCGGAATCGGTCTACCGGGCCTATTCCATCGCTTCTGCTGCCCATGAGCCCACCAGTATTACTTTGGTAGTCACGAAGGTGCCTGAAGGACTGGCCACGACCTTCATTCATGAGGTACTCCAGGAGGGTGATGAGGTCTCTCTAAATGGCCCCTATGGAGAATTCTATCTGAGGGATTCCGGAAGGGAGATTTTTTTCGTTGCGGGAGGTTCCGGTCTAGCCCCCATCATGTCGATGCTTTACCAGATGGCGGAGGAGAAGATGTCCAGGAAGGCTACGCTCGTTTTTGGGGCCCGCTACAAAAAGGCTCTCTTCTACCTCGAGGAAATTGAGGCGCTCAAGGAACGGCTCCCCGATTTGAAGGTTATTTTCACCCTTTCGAGCCCCCAAGAAGAGGATCGTTGGGATGGGGAAAAAGGCCGTGTCACAGATGTCCTGGAAAAGATCATCAAAAACGGAGCGGACAAGGAGGCGTATCTCTGCGGGAGTCCTGGGATGGTGGAGTCCTGTGAGGGAGTGCTGAAGAGGAAAGGAATTCCTCAGGAGTTGATTTTCTACGATAAGTTTGTTTAATCCTTTTATGAGTGAGGTAACCATGGATGATCGTCCCGTGAAACAGAGCCCTCAACTCGACAGAATCGAACGGAATATGAGGCCCATGTATCTTTGCCAGGGGGGGTTTCTTGGATATGAACGGCGGAAACTCATTGAGATTCTGACCGATGACCAGGGCACGGTCAATTCCCAGGGGCTGAGCCATGAGGTAATCGCCCAACGACTGCGGGAAATAACCGATAAGGCGAGGAAAGGGTTGGGAGATCCAGTTGTTGTCGAAGAGAAGTTTGAGGTCGAAGTACAAGAAGCGCGGGGAAAGATTCCGTGCCCGTGGGGCCATCCGGGTCTGTATCCCAAGACCCACGTGAAGCTGGAAAAAATAGAAACGGGAGAGACCCTTGTCTGGTCGGACCTGGCCATTCATCTCATCCAGGAGCACGGGTTCTATCAGGGTAAGGGAAGCCCCTATCGCCTGGATCCACCTGAGGTGAAACGGATTTTGGGAATGTAGTTGAAGTACAGGATTCGCTTTCCTATTTCAATCCCGCAAATGGAGTAATGATCTTGGGGAGCGTTATCTACACTGACCCGCCCATGGCATTGCGGTGCATTTGAGCAGCCCTGAAGGAACTCCGGACAAAGGGCCCCGATCCCCCCTCCAAGAACCCCATCCTCTCTCCCAGTGTCCTGCAACCGTCGAATTCCTCGGGGTGCAGGTAGCGGATGACAGGGTCGTGTAGCTTTGAGGGTTAGAGGTATTGCCCCAAAACCCAACATGAGCCCCGATTTCGTGAGCATAGATGCGTTTGGTGATCGAATCCTCTGAAGATGGTCTGGGGAGCGATGGTAATCGGCCTGCGGTCGTACTCGGGGACAAAGGCGGGGAATGGTTTCCAGGTTGTGGTTGAGGACATCGGGTGACGTGGAAAGAATGATGTCCAAGGAAGAGGGATTTTCCAGAAAGTTGGGAACCAATAGTTCCACCAATGTGTCGGGCTAGCGTTCTTTGATGGTTCCAACGGTGTTTGCAAAGTGCATCACTCCTCCATCGTCCAGGTCTTCCCGCGCGACCGAGGTGATGACCACATACTGAAGCCCCAACTAGTGAGGTCCAGAGGACAGCATTCGCGGTTCCTCTTCATCCAGTGAAACGGGGGTTCCATGGGTTACGGCCCAGAACCGACAATTTTGGGTACACACATTCCCCATAATCATGAAAGTCACCGTCCGCCTCGAAAAACATTCCGGCACAGTTGGGCAGTGGGCCTCCTGACACACGCTATGGAGCCGTACTTCCCCGAGCAATGAGGAGACCCCCTCGATATTCGTCTTCAGGGTGATCCGTTTTTTCAACCACGGTGGTTTTCGTATATTTCCCCTTACACGGTGGCCTTTAGGTAAGCTTCAGTTAAAGAGGTCCCATCAGACCTATCGGGTGGGCCCCTTGAGCATCCCCCGAGGATTTCCCATAAGCCGGGTGAGGCATCTCCAGAGCCCTTCTCAGCTCTTCCATATCCATTCTCACCAATCCCATTTCGAAGACCTGTTGAAAATGCTACAGGATACTATCTCCCACCCGACGATGATCGGGTTCTTTTCCCTTGAGCACCCTCATGGAAGCACCCTCGGTCCCCTCAAGCCGGCAGGACGTGGTGAATTTTTAGGAGGTCATGGACGATAGGTTCAAGGAGAAACCATGGTAGCTTACCCCTCTCGTAATGGCCACCCCGGTGGAGCCAACCTTGGAATCCCGCACCCAGACACCAGGGTTCAATCTATTCCGCCTCGCCTCAATCCCGAAATCGCCTGAATTCCTGATCAGGACTTCCTCCGGGTTAAGGATCTACCGATGCATCCGGGTGCCAAATCCTCAAGTCCAAAATGGGATAGCCAACGATCTGGCCGGGCCCACGGCAGGTCACGTGACCACCCCTTTCCACATGATAGACTTGGATTCCCTCAGCAGTGCGGACTTTGGGTAAGGCCAGAATGTGTTGCCGATTTCGCTTGTGACCACGGGTGATTACGGAATTATGCTGCAGGAGAATCAGGATATCCGGGAGGTCCGATTCAACCTTGGCGGCCACGACTTCCCTTTGGAAATCCCACGCCCTCCGGTAGTTGATTAGTCGATGAGATCGATGTCGATTACATATCCCCTTCGATCGAAGCCCTTTCCCCCATGGAGCCCATGAGTCGATTTGTAATGAGCGATTTCTCGTGAACCTGTCCGATTATAGTATTCTCCTCTCGTGATCATCCACGCCCTTCTCGAAGATAGCCCTCGATGACGATATCGTCACCCAATCTGCTCGCTTTCATCCTCGAAATCTCCAAGGCCTCGTTCACTGTTAGGATTTCCAAGTTTCCGACGGCCTCGATTCCCTTACCGATAAACTTTGGAGCCATCACTATTACGATCTTATCGGCAAGTCTTTCCCTGAGCATGGAGGTGATGATTCCGGCTCCGCCTTCAACCAATAGCGAGGCTATTCCCATCCGCCCCAATTTCCCGAGAAGGTCCTCCATATCTATTTCTCCGCGTCGATTTTTCGCCACCCATAAGATTTTGGCCCCTAAGTTTTTCAGGCTTTGGGCTTTCTTGCGATTCGCCCCTTCCGTCGTGACGATACTCGTTTTACCCACCCATTCATCATTGAGAACCTTGGCTGTTAAGGGTATGCGCAATCTCCCGTCTAGGATGATGCGCTGAGGGTTTTTCCCTTTTAGCAATCGGACCGTGAGGCTAGGATCATCCGCGAGAACGGTGCCAATGCCCACGAGCACCCCGTCGTGAGTCGAACGCAATCTATGCGCTAATCTTAAAGTCTCGGGAGCGCTTATCCATTGGGAATTCCCCGTCTTTGTTGCAATTCGCCCGTCCAGGGATTGAGCAAATTTCAGGGTGACGAAGGGGATCCCCGTTTGAATGTATTTGAAATAGGCTTCGTTGAGCTTCCGACACCGTTCCTCCAAAACACCTACCTTGACTTGAATGCCACTATTCAGAAGGCTCTGAATACCTTTGCCGTTAACCCTGGGGTTAGGATCAGGGGTCCCGATCACAACCCGATTTATTCCCGCTCCTGTGAGGGTATCCACGCAGGGTGGTGTCAATCCATGATGACAGCAGGGCTCAAGGGTTACATACATGGTGGCGCCCCTCGCATCCCCCTTTGCATTCCTCAGGGCAATCACCTCTGCGTGATCTCCCCCATATTTCCGATGGTAGCCCTTGCCCAAGATCTTTCTTCCTCTTACCACAAGGGCCCCCACCATGGGGTTAGGGCTGGTTTTCCCCAATCCCCTTCCAGCAAGAATCAAGGCCTTCTCCATGAAAATTACGTCCTTCACGTCAATATCCTCGGTTGCACGTTCTCAGTTCGAACGGAATGATAGCGAGGGCATGGTAAGCGATGGCTTTCCAAATAGTAATCGAAACGACGAAGGGTTTCAACACATACGTGAAAAGGGAAAGCTCTGGAGGAAACGGAAAGGGCCACAGTTGAGCGTACTTGGAACCTGGAATCGTTGCCAGCTCTCCACATGAGGAGTGAGATATCGGTACGGGAGGCAAAAAATCATAAAAGCCCAAAAAGATCTTGGGAAAAAATCGACGCTCCCGTAATTTCGAAACTGTGCGGTCTCCGTACCGATTAACCATACTACAAATGTTGCTAACGGAAAAGGAGTTTTGAAGTGCTATAAAATTGTCGTCATAAAGGATTTCCGTGTTCAGGAAATAATTCATTTTCCATAAGGACTTTTAAAACGGCCAGTGGACCCCTTTGTGACGCAGGGATCATCAAAAGTTGTGGAGGAACAACGGACCCTCGTCATTAATATGAATGAAAAACTCTTTCTTTTATGGTTGGAAAGTATGGTTGGAAAGGGGATTTCAATTTGGTGAATTGATGGTAAATTTCCCTACACTTTTTAATGATTTTTTCTTTGCAAAAATAGTTCGTTCTGTTATACTTTATTGTCAATTATTGTGCGTAATACTAAACTGAGGTAAAACGAGGACGCAAAGATGGGGGGAGAGATGAAACGCAAATCAAAGGACATTGTGGAAATGGTTAAGGCGGGGTTCAACGATAAGCAGATCATGAGGGAATTAGGTATCCAGACTAAAGCCTCTTTGAAGAAAATGTATTTCGACTCATTGGTTGAAGCCGGAAAGATCAAAGCCATTATAACGGAGAGGCAGCAAAAGAGAATGCAGGGGAAACCGAAGACCCTCACCATAGGAAAGAGGGGAACCCTCGCGCTCAGTCGTCTCATGTTGATCGACCAATTCGGGTTTAAACAGGGGGATAAGTTCAAGGTATCCAAGAGGAAGGACAACATCACCCTGAAGAAAACCTAACCGCGAGAATCTTCACGCCTTATTTTCCTTTTTTCACATTTTGTTTACCGGAACGTCCGGTAGATCCCGGCAAGTCGATTCGGCCTCTGCACAGTGAGATCGAATCATTCCCCAAGGAACCACCTGCGGGTCGTTTTGCCGGGAAAGAGGACAGCCCCCCTTTTTCGGCAGAGCTCTCTGAGTTGAGTGAAGCAGCGAGAGGGAGGCGGCCTTGCAATCTCTAAAACCTCAGCTACGGATTCATGAACCAATTGCCCTGTTCACGCTTCCTTCAAGTCAAGGAGGGGAGGGAAAGCTGTGGGATTACAAGATGCTGAGGAACCTCGTCATTCTCTATTCCCATGAGGGCGAATGTTCCTTTTGTCAAGGAAAGGCTAAAGATGTTTGCCGAAAACCATGAAGAACTGGTGAAATTGGAGACGGAGATTTGAGCCATTTCCTCGGATGGTTTGGATAAGAGGGGAAACCTATCCTCTGAACTAGATTTACCTTATTCGCTGCTCGCACATCCTGAAGGAAAGGTAATAGAAGAGTACACGCATTGTCGGTAGGATAAAAAGGCGGCTGCACCATCGGTATTCTCAACAGATATATATGGTGCGCTCTATTACCAGGTTAGAGCCAATTAGAAGGGAGATTTACCCGAGTGAGCACCGACCGTGAACTGGCTCGGTTTTATCCAGAGGGAAAGTTCGGAGTGCTCAATCTGAGAAACGGACAAATCCGATGGACACCAAAACTATGAGGGACTGTCTCGGCCGTCGAGCAGCAGCGTTTGTGCTAGCCTCTTTCCCGTAGTGGTCCTAAAGGTTCGTTCAATTATCTCCTTAGCCTGATCCCGCTCTTTCTCGGTGGCCTCCTCGAAATTCGCGAGAGAGTCAGCTTCCCAGAGGATTTGGAAGTTGAGCGTTTTGATGTTTCCTGGGCTATGGTGGTGGGCTATGAGATCACACACCTCATCGATCGTCTCCCTATCCACCCCCAACCTTTCCAATATACCTCGAGCGATGGGAGGACCCTCCCGCTCCTGGTAATCCCCAACAGTACTATTATACTTACGCTCCGCCTCATGGATCCCAATATCATGGAGGTAGGAGGCGGCTATAACCACGGCTGGGTCCCCCCCTTCCCCCTTCAAGATCTCCTCGGCAAATCGTGCCACCTTAACAGCGTGGTTGATGCATTTGCGGTCCGTTCCAAAAACCTTCCTGATCTCCAAGGCAATCCGACTCCTCAAAAATTCACGCCTTTTCTCCTTTAATTCCCCTGGCAGGTTTCCCACGCATTGTTCAGCATAGTCACACCACTCGGCACAACCAAAATCGATTTTAGGGTTCGTAACCTGGGCCCCACAGGATTTGCACCTTCGGCGGACATCGTCCTTAAAAAATTCGATTTCCTTCCCACATTGGGGACAAGAAAAATCGAAAATATCTTCCGGTTTCCAATACCTTAGGTCTTGTCCTGGACACTTCATGAGGATCCCTCCCCTATTTTGAGCTCTCAATCATTACATTTAACTCGATTTTCCGCGTTGATCCTTGACTTAAGTCAACAGAGATTCCCTTGCTGGGTCTCCGTGAAATTTCCCTTGATTTTCCCTTGTAAAGATGATTAAATCCAACGGCGTAAGTTGTAAGGAGTTTTTCGAGGATTACATATGAGGAGCGTATCAGGTATTATATCATTATGCAACGTTATGGTAGACCCGAAAGCTATTGCAACTTACCTGAGAATTTTATTGGAAGGGGGTGAGTTGTAATGGCAAGAGGGCGGGTTAAATGGTTCAGCGAGAAGAAGGGCTACGGGTTCATTACGCAAGAAGATGGGAATGATGTATTTGTCCACTATTCCGCCATAAATTCAGAGGGCTTTAAGACCCTGCGCGAGGGGGACGAAGTAGAATTTGAAATCTCCCAGGGTGAAAAGGGTCTTCAAGCCACAAATGTTTCGGTTTTGGAATGAGAAAGGAGAAGTGCCCTCAGGAAGAGATCCCGGGGGTCCCTTTTCCTCCGGGGTCTCTTGCTCTATGCAAGGAGCGCGATGTTTCGTGAGGTCCCCATTGGGGGTAATAGACACGGAAAAGTTGACTTTGAGTGGAGTTTCCTCTATCCTCGTAACAATCGCTCTTGTTTTCTCGAGGGAAACATATTTGGGGGGAATATGTAATGAAAGATGAGAACTATGAGATACCGGAAGGGGATAATTCCCAGGAAATACCCGGCTTCTCCGATCGGGACCTTGAAGATTACCTGGGCGTCGAGGAAATGCACTCGGTCGGAGGAGGCATGCCACGGGAAGTGGATCCCCCGCCCCAAACCCTCTCTTCCGTGGGAAGGCAGACACGTTCAAGGCGCTCCCTGATATTCGTTGCGCTCCTCTGTTTCGGGTTGGGGCTTTTGGTGTTGGCGATCTTTTTCGGTATGAAGCCAGAGGTAAAGAAGCCTCAGATCGTTGCCAAACGGATGAAAGGACGGATTCCGTCCGTTGAGAGGGAAGAGGGGCCTGCTATTCCGGGAGCGATCGAAAAGAAGGGGATGGAGGAGAAACCATTGGAAGGCGGCATACCGGAGATGGAAAAGCTGAGTGTTCCGAAGCCCCCGGAGGCGCCGCTGGTGAGCCGTGAAAGAGCGGAGAAGAAGGTGGTTATTATCGGAGGAGCAGAGCCAGGGAAGGCGGAGGAGGAGAAAAAGGTTATCGAGGCCCAGAAGGAAGCTCCCGTTATGGAGGGAAGAGGGGAAGTAAAACCTCAGTTTGCAAAGGCTGAGGGACCCAAGATCCCGGCCACGCTCGAACGGAAACTGCCCGCAGACAGGTTTACCATTAATGTAGGGTCCTTCAGGGAAAGGGTAAGGGCGGAGCGGTTGATGAACGAATTGAAGGCGAAGGGTTACGAGGCCTTTGTGGCGGAGGCCGCTGTTCCCAAAAAGGGAACTTGGTATCGGGTCTCACTGGGCCGATTTCCCTCTCGAGAAGAGGCTCAGACCTTTGCCCGGGCAGTAAAAGAGAAGGAAGGGATAGATTTCTTCGTGAGAGAGTTAAGAGAAGTGGAAAAGTAAAGGCATTACTATATGTGAACCCCTTCCCATATCTATCATCCCTTGGCTATTCCCTTGATAGTTCCTGTTCTTCCTGCCTTTAGGCATGTAATTGAACGCTAGGCGGCATTTGGGTGCCCAGAATCGCCGCTCAAGCTCAACCTGCGGAAAGTAGTCTTCTTTCGCATCCCCGAGAATGTTCAGCAGAATTCTCTTATGATTCCTCCAAACAAATTAATGCTGGGGCAAAAGGCTGTTACTGGCCGGTGGAGAAATGAACGATAGCATCCTTCGGGCGCTATTGGGCCTTAAACACCAAGCGGATTGGAATGATCATAGCAAAGAAAGGAAGGATATACATCGCCGCCAAGGTGGTGGCGGTTGGCCCAAAAAAATGGGATGAAAATACCAATACCAATATGTTATTGAGAAAAGCCATGCTGATGCCACCTGCCAATTGATTCTCCCTGCTCCGTCTATAGAGGATGATGGACCCGATGGCCATGTAAAGGGCCGAAAGGAGAAAAGCCACGGCGATGGCAATAAAGATTTGTCCGGGTTCCCGGAAGAAAAAGGGGGAGTATTTCCCGAAGACCCCCAGCAGTGTACATGCGATGAGCCCCAGTGAGACGGGGTATTGAGCTCTTTCCCCCCATTCGATGAGCCGAGGCATAAACCTCTTGGAGATCTCCCTGGCGCCGATGGGGATAAAGACAATTAAGGCCAGCAGTCTCACCATAGCGAGCAGGGATATTTCTATCTCCTCCTTGACCAGATACGTGACCATGAGTGGCAGGGTGAAGGGGACCAAAAGGGAGGAGAGGACGACCATAGATACGACCAAGGAGGTATTGCCGGCGAGGATGTTCGAGATAAAGGGAGCAACCACCCCCGTCGAGATGCCGGACAAGAGAAGAACGGGAAGGGCATAGGGAGGAAAGAGGAGTTTTGTGACATAGTATAGAGAGAGCGGGATGGCCAATAACTTGACCAGGAGCAGTATCGCCATCAGTTCAACGTCCATGATGGAACGGATTATCGCGATGAGGTCCACTCTCAGGAAGCTCAGGTATAGGAAAATAATCATGAAATAGACCAGGAGAGGTTCGAAGGGATCGCCTAAGGCGGGGATGAAAATTCCCCCAAGCATGGAAAAAATCACCACCCCGAATAAGATCAGATCCTTTAGTTCCATCGAATCATTCCTGGGATCTTTCGGCTATGGACGCAGTGTACCAAATCGGGGAGCAAAGCCACAAGGTGCGGTTAAGAAATCTAGCTGGAGGTGAAGGGGAAAATCCCGTGTGGTTCAATCTCGCAGAGTATAGATTTCGCCGAGAGCCCTTTCGGCATCCCTGAGGGCCAATGCTGCGGGAGCATATGAATTCGGAAAAACCAGCTGGGTCCCTCAGTTTACGCGAGGGCCCCTTTTGTGCTACGTGGACTTGGGTTTGAAGAAAAAGGTCGAATTATTCACCCCGCTGTTTTTAGATCGAGTATGATGCTTGCGGCAATTTTAGCCGCCTTGGTGCAGATCCCGGGGCACCCTTCGGGTTCATGTCCACCCGCAGCCAGAAAAGCCTCGTAGTCTTCCTTTTCGTACAGCTTGAACGACCGTCCGTAGAGGATTTTGTGTATTTCGGCGCAGAGGGTATGGCCGACCTCCTCCCTGAATCTTAGATACATATCGGTAGCAGGAGCCATTGCCCTCCGATACTGCTCGGTATCCTGGATGGACTCCCTGCCCACTAACTGGCAAATCGCCATGATACCCCCTATCAGGGCGCCGCATGTCTCTCCTCTTCGGGCTATACCTCCCGCCAGGGCACTCGCCGCTCTAAAGGCCCCCACATCCTTCAGATCCAACTTTTCCTGCAGAGCTGCAAGAACGGACTGGCTTCAACCGATAAAGTCCATATCGTATCTTAACGCTAACTCCCCAGTCTCCTCGATCAACTTCTCTCTCCCTCCGTCCATTCCAATCCTCCTTTTTTAATCGGTAGCGAGTGGAATTCGATCCCTTGATTTAAACATGAAATCGAACTTAACCCCAAAGATCGAGGACGCATCCTAAATTCCTCAAAATGCTAACGAGACAGTGGTAGTCAATATAACACAGACCAAGATAATCCTCCATATCAGTTAATCCGGAGGATCCCAGGTTTTCGGTAAACGACGAGGTGAAAGCGAGATACCCAGGGGCTTGAAAGATGGCGTGGAATGAGCCCCTCTATGATGCTTTGACGCTACCTGGCTTATGGATAGCCTTGCGGATTCCCGGTGGACTATTGCATTGGGAAATAGTATAGTGGTACATCAAAGTTCTACGTTAGGTTCTGAAAAGGAGACCTCATGAAGTTCGAAGTTATCCAAAGGGAGACCATCATTCTCGACCCTAAGAACAACATGGCGCGCAGGTCCATACCGAGCGAGATACGGAGAGACCCGCTTACCGGGAGAAACTCTCGAATTTGCCATTTCATGGCGCTCAAATGGGATAAGCCCGATTTCGAAAATCTCATTGCCGGAACCGAAGCATGGTGCCCTTTTTGCCCCGACAAGGTGCTGCAGGTAACCCCCTCTTTCCCGGAAGAGATCTTACCGGGGGGGCGGATTATTTCAGACGACATGGTTCTCTTCCCCAATATCGCTCCATATGATAGCCTCGGTGCCGTGGCTACGATGGGAAGCCGTCATTTTATCCCCATGACGGAGATTACGTCCGAGCGTATCGCGAAGGCCTTCCACATCGCCATGGAGTTCTTTCGTAAGATCCATAGTAAAAGGCATCCTGAGTCGGTCTACCACATCGTCAATTGGAACTACATGCCCGCTTCGGGGAGTTCCCTTATCCACCCACACTTGCAGGTATTTGCCACCTCTGTTGCACCTAACCTCATGCGGGAGGAACTGGAGGCGGCAAAAAATTATCTGGAGACCAATGGAACGAACTACTGGGACGATCTCGTAGAGGCTGAAGGGGCCAGCGGGGAACGTTACCTGGGAAGAATCGGTCGTACTACCTGGCTTACTGCCTACGCCCCCATTGGAGTTGCCGGAGACGTACTGGCCGTGGTGGATGGAGTTCAATCGACCCTCAAGCTTACAGACGATGATCTCATTGACCTATCCCTGGGGCTCACCAAGGCCATGGCAGCATATGACAAGATGGGGATCTACAACTTCAACATGAATTTTTTCACCGGTGCAGAAGGAGATGAACACGCGCGGGTACATCTTGTCTTCTCCCCTCGAACTTTTTTCAATCAGACCTTAGGTTCTTCCGACGTGGGAGCCCTACGGAATCTGTTCAATGAGGCTATTTGCATGGCCTTTCCTGAGGAGATAAATGAGATGCTGAAGCCAGAATTCTAGCGATAGAATGGTGGGAGATGGAGAGTCCGGGGAAGTTTGGCTCGCTGATTAGATGACGGCCAAAAATGATTTTCCCGTGCCTTTCGTGCTCAAGGGGGATGAAGCTTCGTCTCACGCTATTCTGAGGGCAAGAACATTTGGAGTTTCAAACTGTCCAGGTGGGGTATTCTCGTTCCCCAGGACCATCTTGGGACCAGTTACTAAAGAGTTTTCTTCGAGAAAAGTCATGAGAATATTAGATACTATCCCGATTCGATTGGATCTTAAAGAAGTCAAGAGGAAATTGCATCTGGATACAAAGACGGGCTATTCAACCGATGTCGGGAAATTGCTGAGAACAGCGGAATCCTTAATACAAGCCAAGGCCGTTTACGAAATCTCATACATCAACCATAGAGGGGAGGACCTCGTAGAGGTTGACGGGGTAATGTTTACCAGCCGGGTTTTACGGGTTAATCTGGACAAGGTAGAAAGGGTCTTCCCCTTTATCATAACCATTGGAAGTGCCTTGGAGGACAGTGCCAGTTCGTGTAACGATTTGTTGAGGCAGTTTTATCTGGAGACCATAGGGAATATTGCCCTGAGGTCAAGTAGGCAATATCTGGAGAAACATTTGAAAAGACATTTCGGTCTCGGGCAGCTATCAAGGATGAGTCCGGGGTCACTGAAAGATTGGCCAGTGACGGAGCAGAAACCTCTCTTCTCGATATTCGGTAATGTGGAGGATCTGATTGGTGTCACATTGACCGAAAGCATGCTGATGATCCCGAGAAAGTCAGTATCCGGCATACTCTTTCCGACGGAAGTGATGTTTTTGAGCTGTCAGTTGTGTCCGAGGGAGAACTGTCCGGAGAGGAAAGCCCCATACGACGAAACTCTGAAGGACAAGTATGGACTATATGATGAATGAATACCCCTTTGGGGTAGGTCCTCAATTAAACACCATTACCTTTTCAGGTCCCTATTTTCCCACCCGCGCCTTAGCGAGGTCCCAACAGTAATCATAAATGTGGAGGCCTTTGCTTGTCGCGATGATCTCCCCGTCCTCCACCCCAATCTCCTTAGCCATATATTCCTTGACTAATTGAATGGCTGCCAGGTTTGAGGGAAAGCCGGCCCAGAGATCCCAGGATCTGAAGTAAGGGATGAAGTGGAGCTTTCCGTATCGAACCCGTGTATCGATTCCTCGAAGGCATTGGGGATCGTCCAGGAAGATGGAGGCCGCATTGCCGACAGCCATATACGCCTGATTCGTGTTGAAGCCGTCTTCCTTGTACATTCTGATGACCTCGGAGATCTGCCGCTCCAGGTCTTCTCCGTATGTGTAGCTCTCCAATTCAGATTTATTTGAGGTGATAAGCTTTTCCAGGTAGCCCTCGACGTATTCCATATCAGTCGGAGGAGGTACCGTTACTCCCGGGGGAATATCTGGGATAAGGGGTCGAGTAGAGGGGAATGTAATCTGGATCACGATGAAATCGTACTCAAGGCGCCTCTGTCCTTGAAAACTCCCCCGGTCTATCGTATATTCATGGCCCTTATCAAAGATATTATAGATGCATTGAAACCAGGCATCCGGGAGATCCCGGGCCTGAA